>NZ_JBVJWV010000003.1:208899-262258 GCF_055602105.1 Streptomyces sp. NPDC037421 | reverse complement strand
ACTGGGGTGTGGGTCCAAACCCGTGCGGTTCTTTTCAAGCTGTCTTCGAAGGGACGGGGGTCCCCGCTGAGCACACGGGGTGAGTGGAAGCAGCCGCCCCCCCCCCCCCCCCCCCCCGCTCCGTACGGCTACTCCGAGGCGCAGCCGATGCACTCGACGTCGATCTGATCGGCGAGCTCGGTCAGTACGTCGGCCAGTTCGGACACCGTCTCCCCGTCGGCCGGCAGCTCGCCCGTCTCGGTGGCGTGCACCCAGTCCTCGGCCAGGCGGCGCAGCAGCGCGGTGACGTGGGCGGCGGGGATCAGCAGACCGCCGTCGTCCGCGGGGAACAGCGGTATCGAGACCTGGATCATGGGACTTCCTCCCGGACGGCTCCTTGACTGCGGCTACCCGCGCTGCGCGAGGACAACCGTGGCCGGCCGCTCAGGTGCCGCCCGGGCCGCCGCCGGCCTCCAGGGCGGCGAGGACCCGGTCGGGGGTGAGGGGCAGTTCGCGGATGCGGACGCCGGTCGCCCGGGCGAAGGCGTTGCCGATGGCGGCGGCCGCGCCGACCGTGCCGATCTCACCGATCCCCTTGCTCCCCATCGGATCGAGGTGCTTGTCGTGCTCGTCGACCCAGTACGCCTCGATGCCGGGCACGTCCGCGTGCACCGGCACGTGGTACGAGGCCAGGTCCCGCGCGGTGAAGTCGCCGTACACCGGGTCCAGCGGGGCGTGCTCGGTGAGCGCCATCCCCAGGCCCATCACCATGCCGCCGACGAACTGGGAGCGGGCCGTCAGCGGGTTGAGGATGCGGCCGGCCGCGAAGACCCCCAGCATGCGCAGCACCCGCACCTCGCCGGACACCGGGTCGACCGACACCTCGGCGAACTGGGCGCCGAAGGCGTGCCGGGCGTACGGCGAGCGCTGCTTGGCGGCGGCCGTGGTGTCGGCGGAGGCACAGAGGCCGCCCTCGGGCACCTTCCCGTCGCGGCGTCCGAGT
This sequence comes from Streptomyces sp. NPDC037421, assembly GCF_055602105.1. Classification (NCBI taxonomy): domain Bacteria; kingdom Bacillati; phylum Actinomycetota; class Actinomycetes; order Kitasatosporales; family Streptomycetaceae; genus Streptomyces; species Streptomyces sp. NPDC037421. Next base: position 261,276 of record NZ_JBVJWV010000003.1, on the reverse strand, counting down.
TTCAGCGCGAGCGCGCGGCAGGCCTCGTGCACCGCCCACCCCCAGGACGCGGTGCCGGAGGAGCCGCCCGCCACCGACGCCTGGGGCAGGCCGGAGTGCCCGACCACGCTCGTCACCCGGTCCGCGGGAACGCCCAGCGCGTCCGCCGCCACCAGGGCCAGGACGGTCCGCGCCCCGGTCCCGATGTCGGTGGCGGCCACCTCCACCCGGTAGGTGCCGTCCGGGAGGGCGTGCGCCAGCGCCTGGGAGGGGGCCACGTAGACCGGGTACGTGGACGCGGCCACGCCCGCGCCGGTCAGCAGGCCGTCCCGGGCCCGGGGCCCGCGGGCCTGCGGCCAGCCGAAGCGCCGCGCGCCCTCGCGCAGGCAGGCCACCAGGTTGCGGCTGCTGTACGGGCGTCCGCTGTCCGGCTCGGCGGCGGGCTCGTTGCGCACGCGCAGCTCGACGGGGTCCACGCCGACGGCGTCGGCGAGTTCGTCCATCGCCGATTCCAGCGCGTACATGCCGGGTGTCTCCCCCGGTGCCCGCATCCACGACGGGGTGGGCACGTCGAGCGGCACCACCCGGTGCGCGGTGAGCAGGTCCGGGGCCGCGTACATGACCCGCGCGGGGACGGCCGCCTGCTCGACGAACTCGCGGATGCGCGAGGTGTGGGTGGTGATCTCGTGCGCGAGGGCCGTGAGGGTGCCGTCGGGCCGGGCGCCGAGGCGCACCCGGTGCAGGGTCGGGGCGCGGTGGCCCACCACGGCGGGCAGGTGGGCGCGGGGCAGCACGAGCTTGACGGGTCTGCCGGTGCGCCGGGCCGCCATCACGGCGAGCACCACGTGCGGGCGGGGCGTGCCCTTGCAGCCGAAGCCGCCGCCCACGTGCTCCGAGTACACGGTGATCCGCTCCTCGGGCAGGCCGAAGAGGGAGGCCAGGACGGTGCGCACGAGCCCGGCCCCCTGGCTGGAGTCGTACACCGTCAGCCGTTCCTCGTCCGCGTCCCAGACGGCGGTGGCCGCGTGCGGCTCCATCGGGTGGTTGTGCAGCGGGGGCACCGTGTACCGGCAGTCGAGGCGGACCGGCGCAGCGGTGTACGCGGCGAGCGCGTCGCCCCGCTCGCGGCGTCCTGGGTAGCCGCCGTTGACCTGCTCGGGCGCGTAGGCGCCGGGGTGCTCCTCGTACAGCCGGACGTCGGGGGCCGCGCCCTCGGCGTCGTACGTCACGGACACGGCCTCCGCGGCGGCCCGGGCGCGTTCCGGCGTGTCCGCGACGGCCAGCGCCACGTACCAGCCGTGGTGGGGCACCCGGGAGTCCTGGAGGACCCGCAGCTCGGGGTCCTCGGCGGGTCCCAGCCGGGGCGCGTCGGCGGCGGTGATGACGGCGGCCACACCGGGCAGCGCCACGGCCGCGGCCGTGTCCACGCCGACCACCCGGCCGACGGCCACGGTGGCGGGCACCGGCCAGGCGTACAGGCAGCCGGGCGGGGTGTGGTCGGCGGCGTAGCGGGCGGCGCCGGTGACCTTCTGGGTGCCTTCCCGCCGGGTCGCGGGTGAGCCGAGCACGGGGGTGCCTTCCATGGTCCGTCCCTTCCTCCTCATCGCGCGGGCCCGGCGAGCCGGCCCAGCACGTCCCGGGCGAGGTTGCGGGCGAGGAGCACCTTGAAGGCGTTGTCGCGCAGCGGACGGGCCGCTTCGAGCTCGGCGTCCACGGCCGCGCGGACGGCTTCGGGCGCGGGGCGCGCGCCCAGCAGGCGCTCCTCGGCCACCCGGGCCCGCCACGGCCGGTGCGCCAGCCCGCCGAAGGCGAGCGCGATCCGGGACACCAGGCCGTCCCGGGTCTCCAGGACCGCCGCCACGGAGGCGAGCGCGAAGGCGTACGAGGCCCGGTCCCGGGCCTTGCGGTACGCGGAGGGCGCGCCGAAGGCTCCGGGCGGCAGCAGGACCGCGGTGACGAGCTCGCCGTGCCGCAGCGTCGTGTCCCGTTCGGGCAGCTCCCCGGGCAGCCGCAGGAAGCCGTCGAGCGGCACCGTGCGGACGCCGTCGGCGCCGGTGACCTCCACCTCGGCGTCCAGCGCGCTCAGCGCCACCGCGAGGTCGGAGGGGTGGGTGGCCACGCAGAGCGGGGAGTGCCCGAGCACGGCGTGTTCGCGGTTGGCGCCGTCGAGCGCCGCGCAGCCGCTGCCGGGGTCGCGTTTGTTGCAGGGCTTGGACACGTCCTGGAAGTAGCCGCAGCGGGTGCGCTGGAGCAGGTTGCCCCCGGTCGTCGCGGCGTTGCGCAGCTGTCCCGAGGCTCCGGACAGCAGGGCCTGGGCGAGGACCGGGCAGCGGGCCCCGGCGAGGGGGTGTGCGGCGAGGTCGGTGCCGCGGACCCCGGCGCCGACGCGCACGCCTCCCGAGGCGGTGGCCTCGACCCCGGCGGGGAGCAGGCGGGCGACGTCCACGAGGGTGTCGGGCCGTTCGACGCCGAGCTTCATCAGGTCGACGAGGTTGGTGCCGCCGGCCAGGTAGGCGGAGCCGGGCCGGCCGCCGTGGGCTTCGGCCGCCTCGGCGAGGCTCGCGGGGCGGACGTAGCGGAAGGGTTTCACGTGATCACGTCCCGTACGGCGTCCACGATCCGCGGGTAGGCGCCGCAGCGGCACAGATTGCCGCTGAGGCGCTCGGCGATGGCCTCGCGGGTCGCCTCCGCGCCCTCCGCCGCCAGCTCGGCGAGCATCCCGACCGCCGAGCAGAGCTGGCCGGGCGTGCAGTAGCCGCACTGGAGGGCGTCCCGGGCGACGAAGGCCTCCTGGAGCGGGTGCGGACGGCCGTCCTGGCCCGCGAGGCCCTCGACGGTGGTGATCCGCGCACCGTCCTGGGCGACGGCCAGCAGCAGGCAGCTGTTGAGGCGCCGGCCGTCGACGAGGACGGTGCAGGCCCCGCACTGACCGTGGTCGCAGCCCTTCTTCGCGCCGGTGAGGTCCAGCCGCTCGCGCAGCGCGTCGAGCAGGGTGGTGCGGTGGTCCAGGTCGAGGGCGTGCCGTTCGCCGTTGACGTGGAGCGTGACCTGCGAGTGCGTGGCCTCCTGGCCGTCCATTGACGAAGCGCCTGCCTCTCGTCGCGGTTCTCCCCATCCCTTGGCGTCTAACCGGCCGGGGGCGCTTCGCAACGCATCGCCGACCGGTTCCACCCGATCGGATTCGGACGGCGGAACCTGGGCAGGCGCCGGGCGAGGCTCTCGAAAGGAGTTCGCCATGGCTGAGAAGGCCAAGGGAAAGATGGACCAGGCCAAGGGAAAGGCGAAGGAGGCCGTCGGCAAGGTCGCCGGCAACGACCGCCTGAAGGCCGAGGGCAAGATGGACCAGGCCAAGGGCAAGGCCGAGGAAGCGATCGGCGAGGCCGACCAGCGCCTGCGCGGAGTCGGTGACTCCCTGCGCGGCCGCCGCCACGGAACCTGACCCCTGGCGCCCCGTACGGCGTGCCCCCGGCCGGTCCTCCGGCCGGGGGCACGTGTGCCTGCGCGGGCACTCCCCCCAGGCTGCCTGTGCGGGCACTCCCCCTAGGCCAGGTCGGCCTGCTCCGCCCGGTCGGACCCCAGGAAGTGGAAGCCGGGCCTCGGGTGCATCAGGAAGTCGTGGTGCGAGATGTTCCAGGCGTAGGCGCCGGCGAGGCCGAAGGCCACTCGGTCCCCCGCGCGCAGGCCGGGTGCCGGCACGTCGCGGGCGAGCAGGTCCTTCGGAGTGCACAGCTGGCCGGTGAGGGTGACCCGCTCCGCGCCGGCGGCGGGCCGGTGCCAGGGGTGGGGCCATCCGTCCACGGGGAGGACGGTGCAGGGCTGGTCGTGGCCCTTGGTGGCGGGGGTGCGCAGGTGGTGGGTGCCGCCGCGGACCACCGCGAACTCCTCGCCGTGGCTGCGCTTGACGTCCAGGACGTCGGTGGCGTACCAGCCGCAGTACGCGGTCAGCGCCCGGCCGGGCTCGATGCGCAGGGTCAGGCCCGGGTGGGCGTCCACGAGCCGGGCCAGGCCCTGGCCGTAGGCCGCCCAGTCGAAGCGGGATTCCGGGTCCGCGTAGTCGACGCTCATGCCGCCGCCCACGTTGACCTCCGTGAGCCCGGCCCCGTGGCGGGCGGCGAGGCCGGTCGCCCAGGTGAGTACGGACTCGGCGACCGCGAGCTGCTCGGGGGCGTCGAGTCCGCTGGCCAGGTGGGCGTGGACGCCCAGCAGGCGCAGCTGCGGGTAGGTGCCGTCGGTGAGCAGGCGCACGGCCGTGTCGGCGTCGGCGGGGTCCAGGCCGAAGGGGGTGGGGCGGCCGCCCATGGCGAGGGAGCTGCCTTCGAGGGAGGCGGCGGCGAGGGGCAGGTTGAAGCGGAGCAGCACTCCCGTGGGGGCCCCGCCGGGGGTGCCGGGGGCGGTGCGGGCGACCAGGTCGGCCAGCATGTGGAGCTCGTAGATGCTCTCCACGTGGAAGCGCTCCACGCCCAGTTCGAGGGCCGTCAGGATCTCGGCGGGGGTCTTGCCGGGGCCGCCGAAGGCCAGGGGGCGGCCCGGCACCGCCTTGGCGACGTGGGCGAGTTCGCCGCCGGAGGAGACCTCGTAGCCGTCGACGTACGGTTCGAGGGCGGCGAGGATCTCCGCCTCCGGGTTGGCCTTGGCCGCGTAGTACAGCTCGACGCGCTCGGGCAGGGCGGCCCGTACGGCGGCGGCGTGCTCGCGCAGGGCCGTCAGGTCGTACAGGTAGGCGGGCAGTTCCGTGGCCGGGAGGCCGAGGGCGCGCTCGCGCACGGCTGCGGTGGGGGCGGTCAACGGGTGCTCCGGGTGTCGTCGGCGTGGGCGTCTTCGGTGTGGCCGGACAGGACCTGCGACAGCACGTCCTCGGTGAGCGGGGAGGCCAGGCGGACGTATCCCGCGTCGCGGTCGGCCTTGCGCTCCCAGCGGGTGAGCAGGTTCGCCTTGGCGGGCAGCGGCACCCCGGCGAGCAGGGCGGCGAGGCGCGGCGGGCAGCCGTACCGGTCGGCGTGCTCCTGGACGGTGGCGCGGACCCGGTTCCACAGGGCGGCTTCGGTCTGCGGGTGCAGGTCGGCGAGGGCGGCGAGCATCTCGGCGACGTGGTTGACCAGGAGGCAGTAGACGACCCGGTCCCAGCCGCGCTGGGCGTCGTACGTCATGGGGCCGGCGACCTCGGGCGGGAGGGCGGCGAGGAGGTCCGCGTGGTGCTCGGGGACGAGCTTGGTTCCTTCGAGGTCGCGGAAGAGGACCTGGGCGGGCATGCCCTCGTCGTCGACGCAGACGACGACGTTCTGCAGGTGCGGCTCCAGGACCAGTCCGTGGTCGAAGTACGCGGACAGGACGGGCGGGACGAGGAGCTTCACGTACGCGGCCCACCAGTCGAGGGCGGCCTGCGGGTCGGTGGTGTCGACGAGGCGGGAGATGTGTCCGGGCCCGGTGGGGTACTCGTCGGCGACGGCGGCGGCCAGCAGCGGGGTGGTGCCGGGCATGAGCCGGGCGAGCAGGCCCTCGCGGACGATGACGCCGAAGCCTTCGAGGAGGGCCCGGTCCGGGGTGCCGTCGGGGCCGGGCAGCGCGATGCTGCGGTAGGCGGGCTCGCGGAGCATGGCGGTGCCGGGGAAACGGGTCTCCAGCTCCTCCAGCACCGGGGCCAGCAGGCGGGTCAGGGCGACCGCGCCCGACAGTTCGTAACTCGCGTTTTTACGCAGGCAGTTGGTGATGCGGACGTTGAGGCTGAACTTCAGGAAGGTGTTCCCGTCGTACAGCGTGCGGACCGAGGCGGTGGCGGCGAAGGGCTCGCCCCCCTCGCCGAGGTCGAGGATGTCGCCGCGTTCGAGCGCCGCCCGCAGCCCGGGGTGCCCGGCGAGCATCTCGTACTGCCAGGGGTGCGCGGGCAGCAGCCGGTAGCCCTCGGGGACCTCGTCGCGGAGGGCGTCGAGCGGCCGGGTCGCGCCGTCCTGGGCGGTCTCCTCGATGACCAGGTGCTCACGCACGGCGAGGTGGCGCAGCCGGAAGGAGGCACCGGTCTCGGGGGCGTACGCGAGCCAGGAGGCGGTGTCGCCGCTGCGGGCCTTGGGGGTGGGGTGGAAGCGGTGGCCGAGGACGAGGGACTGCTCGGACTCCAGGTAGGCGGCGAGCCCGTCGCCGTCGCCGACCGCGGTGTCCGGCGCCGGCCGGCCGGCGCGTACGGCGAGGGCGGCCGACACGGCCTCGTGGCTGGAGGCGATCTGGTCGAGGAACTCCTCGTTGTGCACGTCGGTGCGCAGCGCCAGTTCGTCCTGTACGTACTCGGCGAGGCGGCGCCAGTCGACCTCGGCCCAGCCGTCCTGCTGCCGCTCGCGCACCGGTCCGGTGAAGCGGTGGGCACCCAGCAGCGAGGTGCGGCGCAGCGCGGCGCGGAGCAGCACCCCGCGGCGGGGCAGCCACAGCAGCAGGTGGCCGTCGGCGACGGCGGTCTGGTGTTCCGGTCCGGACAGCTCGCGCAGCAGGCAGTTCAGGAGGGTGTGGGCGACCGCGTCGTCGGCCGTGGGCAGCCCGGCCGGGGAGACGGCGGCACGGGTGGCGACGGGGGCGGCACCGATTGCATCGGTCAGGGACATCAACGGCTCCAGCGGGTGCGGAGAGAGCGGAGGGAACGGTGGTCCAGGGCCGGGGCGGCGGTCGCGCAGACGGTGACCACGGCCACGGCGGTGCCGGTCAGGACGGGCGCGGAGGGCCCGTACAGGCTGTTGCCGGCGGCGGCGGCGAGGCCGGCTACGACGGCTCCGGCCTTGGAGAAGAACTCGATCGAGCCGAACAGTCCGCCGGGGGCGCGGCCCCTGGCGCAGTCGGAGGCCATCACGGAGAGGCAGACCAGGCCGAGGGTGAGGCCCGCGCCCAGCAGCAGGCGGACGGCCGCCAGGGTGGCGAGCGAGTGGGCCAGGCCGTGTCCGGCGAGGCCCAGGGCTATGCAGGCGAAGCCGAGCGCCACGCCGAGGCGGGGGCGCCGGTGGAAGGCCGAGTGGACCCACATCGCGGCGGCGAGGTAGCACAGGTGGGGCAGGGCGAAGAGGATGCCGGAGACCAGCGACGAGGTGCCGGGGATCCGCTCCTCGACGAGGGAGATCAGGTACGGGAAGGAGATGACCGTGGAGAAGACGAAGGCGAACTCCAGGGCGTAGAGGCCGTGCAGGGAGGTGGTGCGCCCGCGGCCGGCCTCCTCGGCGGCTCCCGCGTGCGCCTCCCCGGTGCCGGCCCCGCGTGCGGGCTCCCCGGCTGCGGCCCCGTCGTCCGCTCCGCCGGTGACGGCACCGCGGGGCTCCGCCCGCACGCCGCGGGATTCCGGCAGCGCGGCGATCAGCGCCGCGGCCGTCAGCGGGAGGACGGCGAGCAGGGCGTACTGGCGGTGCGGGGACAGCCAGGGCGAGAGGCTGCCGACGACGATGGGGGCGAAGACCAGGGCGGCGCGTGCGGCGCCCTGCATCAGGGTCAGGGCCTTGGACAGCTGCGGGCCCTCCAGGGCGGCGCCCAGGTAGCCGTTGGAGGCGGCGAAGGTGCCGCCGAGCACCCCCTGGAGTATCAGGGCGAGGGTGAAGGCGGCGATCGAGTCGGCCCAGCCGGCCAGCAGGAAGGACACCGCCAGGCCCAGCTGGGCGCGCAGCAGGAGCCGCTTGCGGCCGAACCGGTCGGCGAGCCGCCCCCAGAAGGGGGCGCCGACGGCGGCGAAGATGGTGGGGACGATGTAGAGCACGCCGGCCCAGCTCGCGTCGCGGTCGCCGAGTTCCGGGAGGATCTCGGTGAAGAAGGGCGGCAGGCCGAGCGCGGCGAAGGAGGCCACGAAGTAGCAGCCGGCCACCGCGTGCACCTGTCTGCGGCCGAGGGCGGGGCGGTGCTCGGGCCCGGCCGGCGCCGCCTCCCGCTGGTCGGTGACGATGCTCATCGCGAACCCTCCGTCCTCAGCAGGTAGTTGGGGCCGGTGGTGTAGTGCTTGTTGATGTCGGCGGCGCCCGAGCGCTCCTTGCTGAGCAGGGTGCCGGCGGTGACCATCGCCTTGACGGGCAGCTCCGGGGCGTCCAGGACGCGGGCGCGCAGTACGGCGCCCGGTTCGCCGGGGGCGGTGCCGAGCCGGCCGGCCGCCTCGGCGAGCCGGTCGCGTACGAGGTCCAGCAGGGCCCCGGCGCCGGCGCGGCCGTGCCGGGCGAGCCCGAACGCGTAGGAACCGGCGCACAGGTGCAGGGTGATGGTGGTGAACAGGTCGGTGAGCGGCCGGTCGTCCTCGCAGAAGGCGCGGGGGTCGTCGAAGCCGAGGGGGGCGTCGGCGCCGAGGGCCGCGCGGACGCGGGCCGCGTGGACGCGCGGGCCGTCGTCGTCCTTGAACAGCAGCCGCAGGCGGGTGTCGCCGGCCGGGTCCCGGTCGAGGACGAGGGAGATGTTCTGCTGGTGCGACTCCAGGGCGGCGCCGTAGCCGAAGAGGGTGGTCTGCCAGTCGAACAGCAGCCGCAGGTAGGCGTCGAGCAGGGCGACCGGGTCGCCGCCGTAGAACCGGTCGGCGAGGTGGTCGATCAGCAGCCGGCCGCCGGGGGCTTCGGCGAGCAGCGCGGCGAGCGGGGTGACGACGGCGTTTTCCAGGCCTGCCGGGTAGCGGCGGCAGAGCGCGGCGAGGAGCTCGTGTCCGGCATGGGCGTAGACGGTCTCGTCGGCGTGCAGGATGACGCCCCGGAACCGCGGTTCGCGTGCGACGACGGCTTCCACGAGGCGCTGGCCCGCGACCCCGTCGGCGAGGAAGCCGGGCCGGATGACGCGGCGGTTGCGCAGGCCCAGGGTGGCGGTGGCCATCGGGACCTTGACGTGCAGGGTGGGGTCCTCGGTGACGGCGACCGTGCGCATGGACAGCGTGGGGACGACGTCGAGGTACGGGCGCTCGGCGAGGACGGCGCGGCCTGCCAGGCCCGCGGCGCTCAGGGCCTCGTCCAGCGGGGCGCCGACGGTGAGCGGGTGGACGGGGAGGGCGAGGTGGCTGCCGTCGAGCCCGGGCAGGCCGAGCGCGGCCGGGGTGGGCCAGACGGAGGGCAGCGCGTCCCGGCCTCCGGCCACCGTGAGGGCGTCCTGCGGGACGGCGATCCAGCGCAGCGCGAACCGCGGGTGGAACTCCGGGGCGTAGGCGCGCAGCTGCTGCTCGTCGAGGCCGGAGCGGCCGCGTGCGGTGGGGTACACCGGGTGGTCGAGGCGTGCGGCGAGGGTGTCGTGGGCGAGCCCGCCCGTGAGGCCGGTCCAGTCGGCGGGGTCGGCGCCGTGGAGGGAGGTCAGGCGGGCGGCGGCCTCGTCGGCGGTGTCGGCGTGCAGCCGCATGGTGGCGAGGGTCTGGCGGCACTCTTCGGCGAAGGCGTCGAAGCCGCCGCGGTCGACGGGGTCGGCGAGCGCGGCGAGCGCTTCGAGGACCTCGTCGTGGGTGGTCAGCTCGCGGCCGTCCGACTCGCGGACGAGCTGCGGCAGCCGGGCGGCGTACGCGCTCTGGTAGCCGTCCTCGACGACCGGGAGGAGCAGGGCGTCGCCGTCCGCGGCGGGCAGCCGCAGCCAGGGGCCGTCGGCGCGGTCGACGGGGGTGGTGCGGGTGCGCAGGCCGACGACGTCCTCCCGCAGGAGGGCGCCGAGGACGCGGAGCAGGAGCTCCGCCTCGGTGGTGCCGGCGGAGGCCGGTGCGGCGGGGGTCGTGGTGGTCACGGGGTGATCTCCCAGCGCTGGGCGGCGAGGAAGTCGGCGACGACGCGGTCGACCGTCTCCTGGTCGGTGTCACGGCCGAGGGCGCGCAGCGCGCCGATGAAGTCGCGGTTGGTGTGGTGGAGCTCGTGCCGCTCCCCCACCGCGCGCAGCGGACGGTAGGTCAGTTCGACCCCGTCCACGACGAGGTCGGCGGCCCCGGGCGCCGCCGTGAGCGTGCCGGCGCTCTTGGCGCAGGGGTTGTCGACGAGGGCGACGCCGTCCGTGCGCGCGCCCAGGTCCTCGGGGAGCGGCTCTCCGAGGTGGGTGCGGAGGACGTGTTCGAACAGCGGGATGTCCAGCAGCTGGGCCAGCATCAGGTCGGCCTGGTCCCCGATGGCCCGGTAGTTCACCTCGATGATGCGGGCGCGGCCGTCGCTGACGACGAACTCGGTGTGGCAGATGCCGAACCCGACGCCGAGGGCGTCGAGCTGGGCGAGGATCTGCTCGACGACCGGCTCGGGGTGGGCGGCGACGAAGGTGCAGCGCTCCTCGATGAAGTAGGGGGGCGGGGACAGCCGGGTCCGGAAGCCGCCCAGGACGTGGCGGATCCGGCCGTCGCCGAGGGTCTCCAGGCTGCACAGGTCGCCGGCCAGGTACTCCTCCACGACCAGCGCGGCCTCCGGCCGGCGGGCCTGGATCGTCTTGCAGCGCAGGACGAGTTCCGCGGGCCCGTCCACCAGCACCACGTCCTCGCTGGCCACGCCTTCCCGGGGCTTGACCACGCAGGGGTAGGGCACGTCCAGGGCGGTGAGGCCGGCCGGGTCCTGGCCGGGGGGCAGTTCCGTGGACCAGACCGCGTCGAGCCCGCTCGCCGCGAGGTGGCGGCGCATCTGGGCCTTGTCCTTCACGCGCAGGGCCGCCCGCCAGTCCTTGGCCGGGAGGCCGAAGTAGTCGGCCGCGAGGGCCGCCTGGGTCTGGAGGTGGTCGCTGTTGGTGAAGACCGCGTGGGGCGCGTGGTGGGTCGATATCCGGGTGATGACGGCGCGGAAGTCGCGTACGTCGCACTCCAGGACCTCCACGTCCGGCGCCACCTCGTGGTGCGCGTCGGGCCGGTCGGTGAGGAGGGTGACCTCGAGGCCGAGTCGAGCGGCGGCGGGGAGGAAACCCTCGGTGACCGAGTCCGTCGGGTTGAGTGCGAGCAGGTACAACCGCATTGGGCTGGAGCCCCTTCCGAGTCCTGAGCTGTGGGCGTGCGTGCGGTGGCTGTTTTCAGGCATGCCGATGCACCGACGGCTTCCGCATCCGGCGGCAAGGTCAGCTTAGGTTAGCCAACCCTTAGCCTCAACTTGCCCTCGGGACACAAGGCCTGACGCGACAGCCATGATCATAAGGCACTGCGTTAAGGTAAGCCTTACCTATTGCCCTCGCACCGGAGCTCCGTGCCTCACATGATCGGGAACCGATGACCGCGCTCCCCCGCACCGTGACCGCCGCCCCGGGCGCCGCCGTCCTGCTCGCACGGACCTACGGGCGCCTCGCGGACCACTGCGCGGCACTCGACCTCCGCGTGGCCGCTGCGGCCACCGCCGCCGCTGGCCCCGGACGGCGCGTCAGCGGCGCCGAAATGGCGGAGGACCCCGACGCCCTGGAGGCCTTCGTCGCGGCCGAGGCCGCCCGCATCCGGGCCGGACACGGGCACGAACCACGGCCCGACGTCGCGGCCTCGCGCGCCCTGCACGACTACCTCTGGTCCGTCGGCCTGCTGATGAGCGGCGCCTGGTACCTGGAGCGGCGCGTCCCCCGGGTCCGCCCGCGCGAGGTGCGCGCGGACCTCGCGACGGGCGCGTTCGAGGTCGTACCGGGCTCCGGGTTCGCCTGCCTGCCGGGCGACCCGGCGGCGCGGCTCGCGGGCGTACGGGTCGTGGCGGACGAGGAGGCGCTGCGCGCCGAGCTGCGCGCGGCCGTCGCCGATCACATGCGGCCGCTGCTGGCGGCCTTCGGGCCGCGGGTGCGGCGCCGGGACCGGGCCCTGTGGGGCATGGCCGTCGACGACCTCGTCTCCGGGATCTGGTACCTGGGCAGCACCCTCGGCCAGGAGGAGCGGGCCGTACGGGAGGCGACCGAGCTGCTCCCGACCGCGATCGCACCCTTCCCCGGCGGCGCCGACTTCAGGCGGCTCACGACCCGTGACGGACGTACGCACCCGACGCGCACCCGGCTCGGCTGCTGCATGTACTACACGCTGGACTCGGCCTTGGCGTGCGCGACCTGTCCCCGGACCTGCGACGCGGAGCGGATCCGCCGCATCGAGGACACCGGCTGAGGCCGCATCGAGGACACCGGCCGAGAAGGACGCCGCCGGCCGGGAACGCCGGCCCGACGGGCGGAAGCCGGACGGCCCCGGCCGCGTACCGAAGTACGCGGCCGGGGCCGTCGGCGTCAGGGGGCCGGCTCCGCCTACTTGGCGGGGTCCACCTGGAAGGCCTTCGCCAGGTCGTCGAGGACGAGGTCCGCGCCCTGGAGGGAGACCGAGGTCATCCAGGTCGCGTCGTCGACCTCGTGGACCTGGTTCTTCTGGACCGCGTTCAGGCGCTGCCACAGCGGGTTGGCCGTGAACTTCTTCTTGCGCTCCTCGCCGCCCGAGAAGCTGGTCACGAAGATGTGGTCGGCGTCGGCCTGCTGGATCTGCTCTTCGCTGATCTCGATGTTGAACTTGGCCTCGTCGCGCTGGTTCTCGGGGCGCGTGAGACCCATGTCGTTCAGGATGATGCCGCTGAAGGTCTTGGGCAGGTAGATGCGCGTCGGGCCGTCGACGAAGCGGACCACCGAGAAGGTGGGCTTGCCGTTGGCGCCGCCGCCCTTGGCGTTGATCGCGTCACCGATCTTCTTGGCGCGCGTCTGGTAGGCCGTCAGCTTGGCCTGGGCCTTCTCCTCCTGACCCAGCGCCTGTCCGAGGAAGGTGACGTTCTCCTTCCAGATCGGGCCCGTGGTCTTGACGAACACGGTCGGCGCGATCTGGCTCAGGCGGTCGTAGAAGTCGGCGTGACGGACCGTCGCCGAGACGATGAGGTCGGGCTTCAGGGCCGCGATCGCCTCGAGGTTGGGGTTGTCGAGCGGGCCGACGTCCTTGGTGTCCTTCACCGCGTCACCGAGGTAGGCCGGGAAGCCCTTCTGGTCACGGTACGCCCCGATGCCGCCCACCAGCGGCGCGTCGAGGGCCACGACGGCCTCGACGAGACTGTTGTCCAGCGCCACCACGCGCTTGGGCTTGGTCTTGACCTCGGTCTTGCCCTTGTCGTGCGTGATGGTCCGCGGGAAGCCCGCCGACTCGGCGGCGGCGGGCTTGGACCCCTCGGCGGCCGGCTTTCCGTCCTCGCTGCCGCCGCCACAGGCGGCCAGCGAGAGGGCCATGGCCGCCGTGAGGACGGCGGCGGCGATCCGGCCCGGCCGGCGACGCTGAGTGAAGCTGTTCATCGGTTCTCAGTTCTCCAGAGGAAGCGCATGCTCAAAGGTGAGGCACTCTTAGGTAAGGCTTGCCTGAGTAAATGCGTGGTGAACAGTAGCGGCTCTTCGTGTCCAAATCCAGGCGGGGCCCGAGGCGCGAATACGGTTAGGCATCCCTTACCTTGTCCTAGTGTCTCTGAAGCCCGTCACCGCCGATGCCGCCGCGGTTCCCGCCCCAGCCGTTCCGCCGCCCCGACGATTTCCGTCCCGGACCCTCGTGCTCACGGTGCTGCTCGCGCTCGTGGCCGCCATGGTGTGCGCCTCGCTGGCGATCGGAACGAAGTCCGTGCCGCTCTCCGACGTCCTGGCCGCGATGGGCGGCAGCGAGGAGGGCGACGCCGTCGTCATCCGCGAACTGCGCATGCCCAGAACCTTCCTGGGGCTGCTGGTCGGCATCGCGCTGGGCGCCGCGGGCGCGGTGGCCCAGGACATCACCCGCAACCCGCTGGGCGATCCCGGCCTCATCGGCATCAGCGCCGGCGGCTCGTTCGCGGTCGCCGCGAGCATCGGCGTCCTGGGACTGACGAGTTCGTACCAGTACATCTGGTTCGCCTTCCTCGGCGGCGCGTTGGCCGGACTCATCGCCTACGCCGTCGGCGGCACCGGCTACGGCGGTGCCACCCCCGCCAAACTCGCCCTGGCCGGCGCGGCCGTGACCGTCCTGCTCGACGCGGGCACCAACACCCTGGTGCTGATGGACGTCCGCACCCTGGACCAGTACCGGTTCTGGGCGGTGGGCTCCCTGGCCGGCCGCGACGCCCAACTGGGGACGGAACTCCTTCCGTTCGTCGTCGTCGGACTCGCCCTCGCCCTCGGCCTGAGCGGCCGGCTCAACGCCCTTGCCCTCGGCGACGACCTGGCCAGCTCCCTCGGCACGCCGGTGAGGTCCACCCGCGCCCTGGGCGCGCTGGCGGTGGTCCTGCTGACCGGTGCGGCCGTCGCCGCCGCCGGTCCGGTGACCTTCGTCGGCCTCGTCGTCCCGCACGTCGTACGGGCCTTCACCGGGCCCGACGCCCGCTGGCTGGTGCCGTGTTCGGCGCTGGGCGGCGCCTCGCTGATGCTCGCCGCGGACGTGGTGGGCCGTATGGTCGCCCGGCCCGGCGAGCTGGAGGCGGGCGTGGTGACCGCGCTGCTCGGCGCGCCGTTCCTCGCGCTGCTGGTCAAGCGCGGCAAGCTCAAGGAGCACACCCGATGAGCGCGACGAGTACGGCCGCCGGCCCGGCGGCCGGGAAGGTCCGCCCGAAGTCCGCGCGCCGGCTGAGGTTCGAGGCCGGGCCCATCGGCGTGTCCGTGCGTCCCCGGGTCGCGCTCGTCGTCGTCGCCCTCGTGGTGACCGGCTTCGCGGGCCTGATCGCCTCCGTCTCGCTGGGCACCTTCGCGATCCCGGTCGGCGACGTACTGGCCGCCGTGCTGGGTACGGGCTCCGGCTCCGCCGACCTGATCGTCCACCAGCTGCGCCTGCCGCGCGCCCTGACGGCCCTGCTGGTGGGAGCCGCGTTCGGGCTGGCCGGGGCGGTGTTCCAGGCCGTCACCCGCAACCCGCTGGCCAGCCCCGACCTGATCGGCATCGCGGCCGGCTCCGGGGCGGGCGCGGTCAGCGCCATCCTCATCGGCGGGGTCACCGCGGCGGGCGCCGGCACCTTCGCGGCGGTCCCGTTCGGGGCACTCGCGGGCGCCCTGCTGACCGCGACGGCCATCTACCTGCTGGCGTACCGGGACGGCACCATCACCGGCTACCGCTTCGTGCTCGTCGGCCTCGCCGCGAACGGCGCCCTGATGGCGCTGACCCGCTGGATGCTGGCCCGCGCCGACATCGACCAGGCCTCCCGCGCCATGGTGTGGCTGACCGGCAGCCTCAACGGGCGCGGCTACGAGCACGTCCAGTGGGCCGGTCTGGCCCTGGCCGTACTGCTGCCGCTGACGCTCGCGCTGGCCCGCCCGTACCAGCTGCTCCAGTACGACGACGACACCGCGCGGAGCCTCGGCATCCCGCTGCGGCACTCGCGGATCGTGCTGCTGGTCCTCGCCACCTGCCTGACCGCGCTCGCCGCCTCGGCGGCCGGACCGATCGCCTTCATCGCGCTGGGCGCCCCGCAGATGGCCAGGCGGCTCGCCGGCACCGCCGGGATCCCGCTGATCACCAGCGCGCTGACCGGAGCCGTCCTGCTCATCCTGGCCGACCTCGGGGCGCGCACCGCCCTCGCCCCGACCGAGCTGCCCGTCGGCGTGCTCACCGGCGCCATCGGCGCCCCGTACCTGCTGCTGCTACTCGCCCGTACCAACCGGGCCGGAAAGGGAGGCTGACATGACCGCCCCGCTGACCGAGACCCAGCCGACCGGCACCGCTCCCGCCGCGCTCACCGCGGCCGGGCTGCGGCTGGGGTACGGCGAACGGATCGTCTCCGAGGACCTCGACCTCGACATCCCGGCCGGGAAGGTCACCGCCCTGGTCGGCCCGAACGCCTGCGGGAAGTCCACCGCCCTGCGGGCCCTGGCCCGGCTGCTCAAGCCGGCCGGGGGCGCCGTCCACCTGGACGGGGAGGACATCGCGGGCCTGTCCGCACGCGAGTTCGCCCTGCGGCTCGCGCTGCTGCCGCAGACCCCCAGCGCCCCGGACGGCATCTCCGTGCGCGACCTGGTGGCCCGGGGCCGCACCCCGCACCAGCGGTGGTGGCGGCAGTGGTCCTCGTCCGACGAGGCGGCGGTGGACGCGGCCCTGGCGGCGACGGGCTCGCTGGAACTGGCGGCCCGTTCCATCGACGAGCTGTCGGGCGGCCAGCGCCAGCGCGTGTGGATCGCGATGGCGCTGGCCCAGCAGACGCCGGTACTGCTGCTGGACGAGCCGACGACCTACCTGGACCTCGCCCACCAGGTCGACGTCCTGGAACTCGTCGCGGAGCTCAACCGCGCCGAGGGCCGCACGGTGGTCATGGTCCTGCACGAGCTCAACCTGGCGTGCCGCTACGCCGGGCACCTCGTCGCGATGCGCGACGGCCGGGTCGTGGCCGCCGGACCGCCGTCGCAGATCGTCACCCCGGACCTGGTGCACGAGGTCTTCGGCCTGCGCGCGGCCGTCATCGAGTGCCCCGTCGCCGGGACGCCGCTGGTCATCCCGGAGGGCGGGCGGCGCAGCGAGATCGTCTGACCCCGCCCCCGGGGGGGGCGGGCGCCGGCGGGGACGCCGGCGCCCGCTCCGGTCAGCCGACCTGGGCGGTGACGCGCTGGAGCGGGACGAACTTGAAGTTCTGGTTCCCGCTGCTGCCGGGGGCTCCGTTGGAGCCGTCCTGGCAGACGAAGACGCCCTGCGGGAAGGCCGGGCCCAGGTTGGCCGCGGTGGCGTCGATGCCGTCGGTGTCCTCGCAGTCGTCGGCGGCGGTGCCGTTCGCGACGGAGAAGCGGCCGAGGTAGGCCCGGGTGGTGCGGTCGTAGACGGTGAAGTCGTCGCTGCCCTGGGAGGACACGTAGATCCGGTTGCCGGCGGCCGTGATGCCCTCGGTGTCGGCGGTGATGTGGCCGCCCGGGCCGGTGGAGTCGAGCTTGGTGCGGCCGGTCCCGGCGGTGGGCTCCGCGCCGTACACCCACACGCCGACGTCCTCCTCGCCGAGGTAGAGCTTGCCGGTGGTCTCGTCGGCGTAGCAGCCCTCGACGGCGGAACCCGCGTCCCACAGGCGCACGGAGGTCGCCGTCACCGCGTCCCCGTTGACGGCGAGCTCCCACTGCTCGACGCGGCCGGAGGTGGAGTTGGGGAAGGCGTACAGCTTGCCGGAGGCGGGTGAGGCGTAGAGGCAGACGCCGTGCGCGGTGACCTCGGTGGGCACGTCCTTCAGCCACTTGAGCCGCCGGGTCGCGGGGTCTATGCGGTAGACGTGCATGGCCCCGTTGCCGCCCGCGGCCTCGTCGTCCGCCGAGACGACGATGTCGCCGCGCACGTCGACGTTGTTCCCGTAGTCGCCGCTGATCCGCTGGATCCGGGCGCCGGTCATGTCGTAGACCTCCAGCGCGCCCTTCTTGTCCGTGCCGACGACCACCGACTTGGCGGGGTCGGTCGGGTGGACCCAGATCGCGGGATCGTCCGCGGCGTCGCCGCTGTGCGAGACCGGGGCGGTTTCCACGGTGGCGGTGACGGACACGGCCGCCGCGTGCGCCGGAGAGGCCGGCAGGGCCAGGACGGCCAGGACCGCGGCGGGCAGTGCGACGGCGCGGACAGAGACGGTGGAGGACACCGGATTCCCCTCGGTCGGGTGATGGACAGGGGGAGGCTAGGGAGGCCCGGCGAGCAGCGCGTGAACGGGAGTTGAACCGGCCCGCCCGTTCGCGGGCCGGGGGCGACCGCTGCGGCTCCTCCACGGCCCGCGGACGGCGGGCCGCTCTCGTCCGCCCCGCGGTCGGGACCGCGGGGCGGCAGTCGCCTTCTGCCCGGCGGCCCGTCCCCCAAACCGGTGCCCGGATCGTGCGGATGTGCCCTGCGTGTTCTCTTAGCGGTGCGGACCACAGTGCGCGACCATACGGACGCCGAGAGCAACCAGCCGCAGGTGGAGACACCGAGACAGGAAGAAGGACAGACGTGTCCGGCAGCGAAAGCGAGAACCCCGCAATCCCCTCCCCGGCCGCCGCGCCGCCGCGCCCCAGGACGAACCGGGACTGGTGGCCGAACCAGCTGGACCTCCAGGTTCTCCACCAGCACTCGCCCCGGTCCAACCCGATGGGCGAGGACTTCGACTACGCGAAGGAATTCGCGGGCCTGGACGTCGAGGCCCTCAAGCGGGACGTCTTCGAGGTGATGACGGCCTCGCAGGACTGGTGGCCCGCCGACTACGGCCACTACGGCCCGCTCTTCATCCGGATGAGCTGGCACGCGGCGGGAACGTACCGGATCGCCGACGGCCGGGGCGGCGGCGGTTCCGGCGCGCAGCGCTTCGCCCCCCTCAACAGCTGGCCGGACAACGCGAGCCTCGACAAGGCGCGCCGCCTGCTGTGGCCGGTCAAGCAGAAGTACGGCCGGAAGGTCTCCTGGGCCGACCTCCTGGTCTTCGCCGGGAACTGCGCGATGGAATCCATGGGTTTCAAGACGTTCGGATTCGGATTCGGACGGGAGGACATCTGGGAGCCGGAGGAGATCTTCTGGGGTCCCGAGGACACCTGGCTCGGGGACGAGCGCTACAGCGGTGACAGGGAACTCACCGGCCCGTTCGGCGCCGTGCAGATGGGGCTCATCTACGTCAATCCGGAGGGGCCGAACGGAAATCCGGATCCCGTCGCCGCCGCCAAGGACATTCGCGAGACGTTCGGGCGCATGGCGATGAACGACGAGGAGACGGTCGCCCTGATCGTGGGCGGGCACACCTTCGGAAAGTGCCACGGCGCGGTCGATCCCGAGTACGTCGGTCCGGAGCCCGAGGCCTGCCCGATCGAGCAGCAGGGCCTCGGATGGACGAACTCGTGCGGCTCCGGCAAGGGCGTCGACACCATCACCAGCGGGCTCGAAGGCGCGTGGACGACCGAGCCGACCAAGTGGGACAACGGCTATCTGGACAACCTCTTCCGCTACGACTGGGAACTGACGACGAGCCCGGCCGGCGCCAGGCAGTGGACCCCGAAGGACCCCGCGGCCCAGGGCACGGTGCCCGACGCCCACGACCCGTCGAAGCGGCACGCGCCGATGATGCTGACGACGGACCTCTCGCTGAAGGTGGACCCCGTCTACGCGCCGATCGCGAAGAGCTTCCACGAGAACCCGGCCAAGCTCGCGGACGCCTTCGCCCGTGCCTGGTACAAGCTGCTGCACCGCGACATGGGGCCCGTCTCGCGCTACCTCGGTCCCTGGATCCCCGAGCCGCAGCTGTGGCAGGACCCGGTCCCCGCCGTCGATCACGAGCTGGTCGGGGACGCGGAGATCGCCGACCTCAAGGCCCGGGTCCTCGGCTCGGGGCTGTCCGTCTCCCGGCTGGCCGCCGCCGCCTGGGCCGCGGCCGCGTCCTTCCGCGGCACCGACATGCGGGGCGGCGCCAACGGCGGCCGGATCCGGCTCGCGCCGCAGAAGGACTGGGAGGTCAACGCCGGGGCCGAGGTGGCCGAGACGGTGGCGGCCCTCGACCGGATCCGGCAGGACTTCAATGCCGCGCAGACCGGCGGGAAGAAGGTGTCCCTCGCCGACCTGATCGTCCTGGGCGGCTGCGCGGCCGTCGAGAAGGCCGCCAAGGACGCCGGGCACACGGTCGCGGTCCCGTTCGCGCCGGGGCGTACGGACGCCTCCCAGGAGCAGACCGACGTGGAGTCCTTCTCGGTGCTCGAACCCAGGGCGGACGGGTTCCGCAACTACCTCCGGGCGGGCGAGAAGCTGCCGCCGGAGACCCTCCTGCTGGACCGGGCCAACCTGCTGACGCTGACCGCGCCGGAGATGACGGTGCTGACGGGCGGCATGCGGGCCCTGAACGCCGGATTCAAGGGGTCCCCGCACGGGGTCCTCACCAGCCGGCCGCAGACGCTGACCACCGACTTCTTCGTGAACCTGCTGGACATGGGAACGGAGTGGACGGCCTCGGCCTCGGACGAGAACGTGTTCGAAGGCCGGGACCGCGCCACGGGCAAGGTCAGGTGGACCGCGACCGCGGTCGACCTCGTCTTCGGCTCGCACTCCCAGCTGCGGGCCCTGTGCGAGGTCTACGCGTCGCAGGACGCGGGCGAGAAGTTCGTACGCGACTTCGTGGCGGCGTGGGACAAGGTCATGACCCTCGACCGGTTCGACCTCGCGTGACCGAGGGCCCGGCCGCGTGACCGACCGGCCGGCCGTCCGACCCCGCCGTCCCGGCCGGCCCCAGCCGGCCGGCCGGGACCCGGGCCGGCGGGCATGCGCCCGGCGGGCGGCGCATCCTGGAGGAGGACCTCGCAGGCCTTCCTGAACCCCTTGGGGGACGTCATGGAACTCGGCTTCCTCAAACCCCTCTTCTCCCGCCCCGGCCCCTGGGCCTCGGTGTACGTCGAGGGCACCCGCGCGACCGAGGACGCGCAGCGGATCCGGGCACTGCGCGAGCGTGCCGTCGCCGCACAGCTGATCGACGCGGGCGCCGACGCCTACACCGTCCGGGCCGTGGTGAACCGGCTCCTCGGCGAGCCGGTCAGCGGGGCGCCGCCCGGCCGGGCGCTGTTCGCCTCAGGCGCCGAGGTCCTCCTGGACGTCCCGCTCGCAAGGGCACCGGCGGCCACCGAGGCGACCTGGTCGGTGCTGCCGCACATCGCCCCGCTGGCCGGGCTGCGCGGCGAGGAGCCGGCCTGCCTGGTGGCGTACGTCGACCGCGCCGGCGCCGATCTGGAGCTGCGCGACGGCCCCCGCCGTCAAGCCCTGGGCCGGACGGCGGGCAGCCAGGAGCAGGACCACGGGCACCGCGGCGTGCCGGCGGACCGGTACGAGTGGCACTACCGGAACCGGGTCGAGAACGCCTGGAACGAGACGGCCGACGCCATCGCCGCCGAGCTGTCCCGGCAGTGGCCCGGGAGCGGCGCCGGTCTGCTGGTGCTCGCCGGCGATGCCCGGGAGCGCCGGGCCGTCCACGCCCGGCTGCCCGAGCGGATGCGGGCGGTGGCCGTCGAGGCCGACGCCGGCGGGCGCTCGCCGGGGGCCTCCCGGGACGCCCTCGACCGCGAGATCGCGCGGGTGTGCGAGGGCTTCGCCCGCGAGCGGCTGGAAGCCGCCCTGGAACGGTTCCGCATCGGCCGGGGCCGCCCCGGCGAGCACCGGGAGTCCACGGTGGACACCGGCCCGGGCCAGGCGGCCGAGGGCATGCCGGCGGTGGTGGACGCCGTACGCAGCCACCAGGCGGCGACGCTGCTGCTGGGGCCGGAGGGCTCCGACGCGGGGCGCGAGGTGTGGATCGGTCCCGGCGTGGACCAGGTCGCGGTGCAGCGCGGCCAGGCGCAGGCGATGGGCGTCGACAAGCCCGTACGGGCGCGCGCGGACGACGCGCTGCTGCGCTCCGCGGCGGCGGCCGGCTGCGAGGTGCTCGCCGTACCGGCGGGCATGCCGGGCCCGGCGGGCGGGCTGGGGGCGGTGCTGCGCTGGACGGTGTGAGGGGCGGGGGCAGCCGCCGCCCGCGGCCGGACCGGCCGGCCGCGGGCGGGCCCCGGTCGGGGCGCGGTGGTTACGGCGCCATCTCGTACGACCCGGACAGCGCCTCGACGCGCTGCCAGATCCGCGCCGCGCGGGCCTCGTCGACGACCGGACGGCGTACGGCACCCAGGGCCCAGGCCTGCTGCGCCTCGGTGGCGGAGTCCTTGCCGTGCAGTTCGACGGCGTGGCCGGAGAAGTCGCGGACGAGGACGGAGAACAGCTCGTCGAGGACGTCCGGGTCCAGGTCCGTCAGGCGGGCCTGCTCCAGGATCAGCTGGGCGTGCACCACCAGGGCGAAGAGCTGGCCGACGGAGAGGAGGAAGTCGAGGTCGCGGCTCTGTGCCTCGTCGGGGGCGATGGTGGCGACGAACTCGCACAGGGCGTCGGCCTGCTCGCGGAACCGGGCCACGTTCGCCACCTCGGCGTACGCGTCGAACGCGGGCCGCCAGTCGTGGAAGCGTACGGAGCCCAGGCCGCGGGCCGGGCCCTGCCGGAAGAGGAAGTCGTCGTCGGCCGCGTCGAGGCGGGTGGGCACGGCCGGGTAGTCGACCGGCTCCAGCAGGTGGTTGCGCATGAACTTGAGGATCAGCGCGAGGTTGACGTGGACGGTGCCTTCGAGCTTGGGCAGGCTGCGGATCTCGACGGCCGCCTCGGCGAAGTAGGTGTCCTTCTCGAAGCCCTTGGCGGCGATGACGTCCCACATGAGGTCGACGACCTTCTCGCCCTCGGTGGTCACCTTCATCTTCGTCATCGGGTTGAAGAGCAGGTAGCGGCGGTCGTCGGGGCCGGCGGAGCGGAAGTAGTCGACGGCGCGGTCGCTGAAGAGCTTCATGCCGACGAGGCGGACGTAGGCGTCGGCCAGTTCGCGGCGCACGTGCGGGAAGGCGGTGACGGGGCGGCCGTAGAGGATGCGGTTCTGCGCGTGGGTGACGGCCTCGTACATCGCGTGCTCGCAGATGCCGATCGAGGCGGTGCAGAGGTTGAACTTGCCGACGTTGACGGTGTTGAGGGCGGCGTCGAAGGCGGCGCGGCCGGTGTGCAGGACGTCCTCGGGGGACACCGGGTAGGCGTCGAGGCGGAACTCGCTGACGTACTTGGAGGAGTCGACGACGTTCTGCACCAGGTGGTAGGCCGGGTGGCGGCTGTCGGCGGCGAAGAAGACGTACCCGTCCGGGCCCTCGACGTCGGTGCGGCGGCCGAAGACGGAGACGAGCCCGGCGGCGTTGCCGTTGCCGATGTAGTACTTGGAGCCGCTCGCGAGGAAGCCGCCGTCGCCGTCGGGCTCCAGCAGCATGTCGGTGGAGTAGATGTCGGCGCCGTGGGTCCGCTCGGACAGGCCGAACGCGAACACCTCGCCCTGGTCGAGGAGTTCGGCGGCACGGGCACGGGCGTCGGCGTTCTCGCTCTGCCAGACCGGGCCGAGGCCGAGGATGGTGACCTGCCAGGCGTACCAGTAGTCGAGGCCGTAGAAGCCGAGGATCTCGTTGAGGGCGGCGATCCGGGCGGTGTCCCAGCGCCGGCCCTCCCGTCCGGCGGCGGAGGCCGGGGTCAGGAAGGTGGCGAACAGGCCCTCCTTGGCGGCGAAGGCGAGGAACTCCCCGAGCCAGGCGCGGGAGCGGTAGTCCTCGATCAGCTTGCGCTTGCCGCGCTCCTCGAACCAGTCGACGGTGGCGCGCAGCAGCCTGCGGGTCTCGGGGTCGAAGTGCGCGGGGTCGTAGGTGCGCGGGTTGAAGAGCAGGGAGTCGGCCATGAGGGGTCGCCTTCCGTGGAGTGGATGGTGGGTGGTGCGTGGTGCGTGTTCAGGCGGACGCGGGCGGGGTCGGGCCGAGGCGGTGGAGGGTGGCGAGGACGTCGTCCAGCCAGGCGATCGTCATCCGCTCGTACGCGATGCCGCCGCGCAGCACGGCGTGCTGGAGCTCCTGTCCGGCGTCGAGCGGTGCGGGGGCCTCGGGGCCGGTGAAGTCGCGCAGTTCCCCGGCGAGGTAGTGCGCGAGCCGCTCGCCGTGCACCCGGTGGTGCCGTTCGACCTCGCGGACCAGGGCGGCCGGGTCGTCGAAGGCGGCTCCGCGGATCTTCACGGCGAGGTCGTGGCGCATGCTCTCGGGCTCGATCGGCTCGTGCAGCCACCGGGAGAGGGCCGCGCGGCCGGGGTCGGCGACGGAGTACTCCTTCTTGTCCGGCCGGCCCTGCTGCGCCACCGTGCGGGCGGTGAGCAGCCCCTCGCGCTCCATACGGCCCAGTACGCGGTAGATCTGCTGGTGGGTGGCGGTCCAGAAGTAGCCGATGGACCGGTCGAACCGCCGGGCCAGTTCGTATCCGGAGCCGGGCATCTCCAGCAGGGAGACGAGGATCGCGTGGTCGAGCGCCATGCCCCCGATCCTCTTATGCAACTCGTTGCATAGACAAGTGCCGGGGCTCCGGTGAGACGCGGCTCACCCGCCGATAACCCGGTGGCGGTCCGGCGACGGCACCCGCGATCATGGGCCGCATGGATGATCAGCCCGCGCGATGGACCCAGGCGACCGTGTACCCCGACATGTGGGCGGACCCGGACGACGACCCCCGAAACAAGAACTGCAACAGTCCGGACGGCGAACTGGAGACGCTGCTGGACTTCCTGACGGGCTACCGCCTGACCCTGCGGATGAAGTGCGAGGGCCTGGATCCCGAGCAGCTGGCCCGCCGGTCGGTGCCGCCGTCGACGATGTCGCTGCTCGGCCTGGTCCGGCACCTCGCCGAGGTGGAGCGGGACTGGCGCAACTGGATCACCGACGCCGAACCGCTGCCGAAGCTGTACGGCGCCCGCGACGCGGACTTCCACGGGGCGGTCGCCGACCAGGCCGTCGTGGACGCCGCGTACGCCGACCTGGAGCGGGAACAGGCCGCGATGGACGCCGCGCTGGCCGCGTTCCCGGACCTGGGCGCACGCGTGGGGAAGGACGGCATCGCGATCCGGGAACTGATGGTGCACCGGATCGACGAGTACGCCCGCCACTGCGGCCACGCCGACCTGCTGCGCGAGTGCGTGGACGGACGCGTCGGCCAGTGAGCCGAGCCCCTAAGGGGTGTCGCGTGCGATCAGCGAGTTCAGCAGGGCGGCGCCGCGCTCGGCGTCCCCGACGCTGACGGCGAAGTCGGCGCCCCCGCGTGGGCGGATGACCAGGCATTCGCCCGCCCGGAGCATCACCGTGGTCCCCTTGCCGCTGAGCCGGTACCCCCAGCCGCCCACCTGCGCGGGGGTCCGGTGCTCCGCGCGCGCCGACTCGATGTCCGCGGCACGCCAGCGGCGCACCGGCAGGCCCAGCGGGCCGAAGGCCACTTCGAGGCCCCGCTCGCTGACGCGCGCACGTACCGAGGAGCAGGCCAGCACCACCACGGACGTGATCGCCAGGGGCGCGATGAGCGCCCACGGCGGCGCCACCAGACCCGCCACGGCGGCCAGCGCGGCGGCGAGCGCGCCGAGTCCGGTCAGGGCCGCGGTCGCCCGGAGCCAGGGGTTCGCCGTACGGGAGAGCCATACGAGCGTCTCGCCGGCCGGTATCTCCATGCTCGGCACGGTCCCCGCCGGCCGGGGCGCCGGGGTGGAGCCGCTCCGGGACGCCAGCCGGCCGACCAGTCCCGTGACGGCCGCCACCACGACCGTCACGGCGACCCCGAGGCTCACCGGCCGCGCCTGGTGCCAGTCCGTACGGTCCAGGTTCGCCCGGACGATCCAGGCCTGCCCGCCGACGAGGAAGACGGCTCCGGCCGGCAGGGCGGCGTACGCCCCCGCACCCCCGCGCCACCGCGCGACGCCGACGGTCAGCAGCACGAGGGCCGTCCAGACGAGCGCCGGGAACAGCGCGGCGGCCCACAGCGGCATCGAGCCGTCGGGAACGCCGGAGGCCCCGCTCCAGTGGGTGGCCAGCCGCTCCGGCAGCCGGCCGCTCGCGGCCCAGGGCAGTGCGACGAGCACGGCGGACGGCCCCGCCGCCCACAGCGCCGCGCCCCGGCCTTCCGTTCCCTTCACGCCGTTCACGGCAACCCCCTGATCATTTCGATGAGATCCGACCTGCTGTACCCCAGGTGCGCGGCGTCGCCCACGAGTTCGCGCACCCGGTCGAGCAGCGCCGACCGCCGGTCCGCCCCCGCGGCCACGGTCACGCCCCGCCCCCGCCGGAACTCCAGCACCCCCTCGTCGCGCAGGGCCCGCAGGCCGCGCAGGACCGTGTTGGTGTTGACGCCCAACGCCTGGGAGAGGTCCCGTGCGGAGGGGAGGCGGTCCCCCGGACCGCACTCGCCGTCGGCGATGGCGCGCCGGACGGCGCCGGCCACCTGCTCGTGCAGCGGGCGGCTGTCCGCGGTGTTCAGTCTCAGCAGCATGGTGCCAATGAAGATAGCACCATTGGCTGTATTGGATCTGGCCCCGGGGCCTCCGGCCGCGTGAGAATGCCGCCATGACGAAGCCTTCCGCTGCCACCCCCGCCGCCCCCGCCGTCCGCGTGGAGCGCGACGGCCCCGTGACGACCGTGGTGCTGTCGCGGCCCGCCGCCCGCAACGCCGTGGACGGTCCGACCGCCACGCAACTGGCGGACGCCTTCCGGTCGTTCGAGGCCGATGACGGGGCGTCGGTCGCGGTGCTGTGGGGCGAGGGCGGGACCTTCTGCGCGGGCGCCGACCTCAAGGCCGTCGGCACCGAACGCGGGAACCGGGTGGAGCCCGGCGGCGACGGCCCGATGGGGCCGACCCAGCTGCGGCTGACCAAGCCGGTCATCGCGGCCGTCGCCGGGCATGCCGTGGCCGGAGGCCTGGAACTCGCCCTGTGGTGCGATCTGCGCGTGGCCGAGGAGGACGCGGTCTTCGGGGTGTTCTGCCGCCGGTGGGGGGTACCGCTGATCGACGGCGGCACGGTACGGCTGCCGCGGCTGATCGGCGAGAGCCGCGCGATGGACCTGATCCTGACCGGCCGCCCGGTGCCCGCCGCCGAGGCGTACGCGATGGGGCTCGCCAACCGCCTCGTACCGCCGGGACGGGCCCGGCGGGCGGCGGAGGAACTGGCCCGGGAGATCGCCGCGTTCCCCCAGCTGTGCCTGCGCCACGACCGGCTGTCCGTACGGGAGCAGCACGGGCTGCCCGAGCCCGAGGCGCTGGCCGCCGAGCTGCGGCACGGCATGGTGCCGCTGTCGGCGGGCGAGACCGGCGCCGGTGCCGCGCGCTTCGCCGCCGGGGCGGGACGGCACGGTTCCTTCACCGGCTGAGCACGGGGCGGCGTCCCGGCCCGCCGCCGTTCGCCCGGGTGCTGCCGCCATACGGGCGGGCCCGGCGTGTGGCGCCGGGGGTGTCCGGCCCGCCGCCCGTAGGTTTCGCAGCGGAAACGTCCTCACGAGGGGCGCGGAACGCGTACGGGAGTGGGTGGCCGGCGATGACCGGGAAGCGGACGATCACCGTATTCGGCGCGACCGGACAGCAGGGGGGCGCCCTGGCCAGGTCCGTCCTGGAGGACCGGGACGGCGACTTCACCGTGCGCGCCGTGACGCGCCGGCCCGACTCGGACCGGGCCAGGGAGCTTGCGCGGCTCGGGGCGGAGGTGGTGCGGGCCGATCTGGACGACGAGGCGAGCCTGGGCCCCGCCCTGGAAGGGGTGTACGGGGCGTTCCTGGTGACGAACTTCTGGGAGGACATGGACGCCGCGCACGAGAAGCGGCAGGCGGCGGCCCTCGCCCGGGCCGCCGGGCACGCCGGCGTGCAGCACGCGATCTGGTCCACCCTGGAGGACACGCGCCACTGCATCCCGGTCGACGACGACCGGATGCCGACGCTCCAGGGCGGGTACAAGGTTCCGCACTTCGACGGCAAGGCGGAGGCGGACCAGTACTTCCTCGACGCGGGCGTGCCGGTCACCTTCCTGCGGTCCGCCTTCTACTGGGAGAACCTGCTGGGCAGCTTCGCTCCCCAGGAGGCGGAGGACGGCGGCCTGGAGCTGATCTTCCCGATGGGTGAGAAGCGGCTCTCCGGAATCGCCGTCGACGACATCGGCAAGACCGCGCACGCCATCTTCAAGGGCGGTGCGGACTTCGTCGCGGCGACCATCAGCATCGCCGGAGAACACCTGCGGCTCGCCGACATGGCCGCGGCCCTGACCGAGTCCCTCGGCCGGCCGGTCCGCTACCGGCCCCTGACGCCGGACGCGTTCCGCGCCCTCGGGTTCCCCGGTGCCGACGAGGCCGGAAACATGTTCCAGTTCTACGCCGACTGCGAGGCCTCCTTCACCGGGGCCCGGGACCTGGACGCCGTCCGCCGCATCAACCCGGCCCTCCAGGACTTCGCCACCTGGCTGGCCGCCCACCGCGACCGGTTCCCGCCCGCCTGAGGGCGGCGGTACGCCCCCGGCGCGCGCCGGCACCGGGGTTCGCCGCTGCCGCGGCGCGCCTCGGACCGTCCTGAGCGAAACCTGACAAAACGCGACCGGGACGTCAGCGAGCCTCTTACCCGAGCCGCCCGGCACCACGCCAGGATGGGGCCCCGCGGGCCCGCCGCCCGCGCGGGTGATGGAAAGGGGAACGTATTGATCACCACGGACGTCCAGTACCGCGGCACCACCGTCCTGGTCAGCGCCAGCGGAGAGCTCGACGAGGAGTCGGGCGCGGCCCTGTGGCAGGCGCTGGATCACGTCACCGCCGGCGAGCGGGTCCTCATGGTCGATCTGCACGGAGTCCCGCTCATGACCGCGCGCGGCCTGCTGCACCTGCTGGACCTGCACCGGCGCGCGGAGGACCGGGGCCTGCGGGTCCTGGTCGTCGGCTGGCAGCCGCAGCCCCGGGAGCTGATGGCCCGGGAAGCGGGTTTCGCCGCCCCCGGCTCGGCGGCCGCGGAACGGTACGCACCGGCCTGCTTCCGGCGGCTGCTCGAAGCACGGTCACCGTTCGCATCCTGATCGGGGCCGGGTCCACATGGTGGGCGCCGTAGTGGCGGATCTCGCCACTCTTCCGAAGAAGTAGCAGGTCAGAGCCGTACACACGCGGCGTCAGGTGGCGCAATACTGCGGCAACACCACCTGGAGGGCTCTCCCGGTACGTTCCTCGCCATGCCAGCCGAACCCGCCCCCGCCGCCCGCCCGGTCGCCGCCGCGCGCCGCCGACGGCTGCGTGCGGACCAGGCCCGGCAGCTCGCCGACCTGCTGCGCCACCAGATCCTGGCGGGCGGCTTCCCGGGCGGGGTGCTGCCCCTGGAGGACGTCATCGCCGCCGACTACCGGGCCAGCCGCAACACCGTCCGGCAGGCCCTGGACCTGCTGCGCGGTGAGCAGCTCGTCGACCGGCAGCCCGGCGTCGGCACGGTGGTGGTGTGCGAGAAGTACCCGCACGGGCTGGACCGCCTCCAGGGCCTGGCCGAGACCCTGCACGAGCACGGCCGGGTCACCAACGAGGTCCGTACCGTCGGACCCGTGACCGCCCCCGGCCCGGTGGCCCACCGGCTGGGCCTGCCCGAGCACACCGACGTGCTCTGTATCGAGCGGCTGCGCCGGCTGAACGGACTGCCGCTGTCACTGGACCTCTCCTACCTGCCCATGGACATCGGCGGTGAACTGCTGGGGTGCGACCTGGAGAACACGGACGTGTTCCGGCTCCTGGAGTCGCTGACCGGCGGTCCGCTGGGCCATGCGGAGATCACCCTGGAGGCCGTCAACGCCGACGCGCACTCCGCCGCCGTGCTCCAGGCTCCGCGCGGGGCCGCCGTGCTGATGCTGGAGAGGCTGACGTGCCTGCCCGACGGCCGGCCGGTGGACCTGGAGTTCATCCGCTTCCGCGGTGACCGCATCACCATGAGCGGCGTGCTGCGCCGCTCCCTCTGAGCCCCTCCCCTTCCTCCTTCCTCCTTCCTCCCCTCCCCGTTCCCCCGCCCTCGCGGGCCCTTGGAGAAGCCATGCCTCTTGTCCCCCAGCGCGCCGACGTGCCCGTGACCATCGACGAGTCCAAGTGCATCGACGGCTGCACGCTCTGCGTCGACATGTGTCCGCTCGACTCGCTCGCGATCCGCGAGGACAACGGCAAGGCGTACATGCACGTGGACGAGTGCTGGTACTGCGGCCCGTGCGCCGCACGCTGTCCCACCGGCGCGGTGACCGTCAACATGCCCTACCTGCTCCGATGAAAGGCCCCGCCCCGATGAGCCGCAGATTCGCCGGTCCCGCCGTCCCGCTCGCCCTGCTCCTCCCCCTGGCCACCGCCTGCGGCGGCGGCAGCGGTGACGGCGGTGGTGCCGGCACGGCGGGCGGCAGCCCGTCGAAGACGGTCACCGTGACCGTCGGCTACCAGTCCAAGACCATCAACACGGTCACCGCGGGCACCCTGCTGCGCTCCCTCGGCTACTTCGAGGAGGAGCTCGCGGCGCGCGGCAGGCGGGAAGGGGTGACGTACAAGGTCGACTGGCAGGACTACGCGACGGGCGCCCCCATCACCGCGCAGATGACGGCGGGCAAGATCGACATCGGTTCGATGGGCGACTTCCCGCTGCTCCTCAACGCCGCCCGGGGAAAGGAGCTGAAGCAGCCGACCTCGCTGGTCGCCGTCACCGGCTACAACCTGCGCGGCGGCCTCAACACGGTGGTGACCGCGCCCGATTCGAAGCTGGAGTCGCTGGCGGACCTGCGCGGCGGAAAGGTGTCCACGAGCGTCGGCTCGGCCGCCGACGGGACCCTCGTCCGGGCCCTCCAGCGTGCCGGGATCGACCCCGACAAGGGCATCCAGAAACTCAACCAGCAGCCCAGCGTGGGCGCTTCGGCCCTCCAGGCCGGCAGCGTCGACGCGCTCTCGCAGTTCGTGGCCTGGCCCGGCCAGCTGGCCTTCGAGGGCCGGGCGAAGGCCCTGTACGACGGGGCCGAGCTGAACCTGCCGACCTTCCACGGGGTCACCGTCCGGCAGAAGTTCGCCGGTGAACGGCCGGGCGTGATCGACGACTTCCTCAAGGCGCAGCGCCGCGCCACCGACCACCTGCGCAAGCAGCCGGTGGCGGCCGCCGAGTCGGTGGGCAAGGAGACCGGGCTGCCGGCCGAGGTGGTCTACCTCTACAACGGCGCCAACGGCATCGCCACCTTCGACCCGGAGCTGCGCCCCGAGCTGATCGCCGCGCTGAAGGAGGACGTGCCGGTGCTGAAGGGCGCCGGGCTGGCGGGCGACGTCGACGTCGACGCGTTCGTCGACCCGGCGCCGCTGAAGCGGGCCGTGCAGGAACCGGGGTACCCGAAGGCGGGGGCCGCCAAGTCCGAGCTGTGGCTCAGGGGCCAGGCCACCACCGCCTCCTTCGACAGCCCCAAGGAGCTGCTGAAAGCCGCCAAGGGAGCCGACGTACGGGCCGCGTACGTACCGGACGCGGTGACCGGCACCCTGTGGTTCGCCGACAAGGCGGTGTGGGTCGCGGACGGCGCCGAGCTGCGCGCCTTCCTCACCCCGGCCGGCGCGAAGGCCTGGGCCGGGCAGCACCCGGGCGCCCGCGTCATCGGCTACGAGGACGCCGTGGGCCTGGCCTCGTGAGCGCGGGCCGCTGGCTGCTGCGGGCCGCCTCGCTGGCGGCGGCCCTCGGGCTGTGGCAGCTGCTGACCTCGCTGGACGTGAACCTGTGGCTGCGGTTCGAGCAGTTCCCGACGGTCGGCGAGGTGGCCTCCGCCTTCGCCGACCGGGTCGGGACCGGACCGTACTGGCAGGACCTGGGCCACAGCCTGCGCCGGATCGGGGCGGGCTTCGTCCTGGCCGCGGTGCTGGGGGTGGCGGCCGGCACGGCCATCGCCCGCTCGCGGTGGGCGGCGGACCTGCTGGGCCCGCTGGTGGAGGTGGTGCGCCCGGTGCCGGCCATCGCCCTGGTGCCGGTCGCCATCCTGCTGCTGCCGACCAACGAGCAGGGCATCGTGTTCATCACCTTCGCCGCCGCCTTCTTCCCGGTGGCCGTCTCGACCCGGCACGCGGTCCGGGCCCTCACCCCCGTCTGGGAGGAGGCCGTGCTGACCATGGGCGGCGGACGGACGCGGGTGCTGTTCTCGGTGGTGCTGCCCGGCGCCCTGCCGGGCATCTTCGGCGGCCTGTCGGTGGGCATCGGCGTCTCGTGGATCTGTGTGATCTCCGCGGAGATGATCTCCGGCGAGTACGGGGTGGGCTACCGCACCTGGCAGGACTACACGGTCGTCGACTACCCCGGCGTGTTCGTCGGCATGACCACCATCGGCGCCCTCGGCTGGCTCACCTCCACCGCCGTGGAGCTGCTCGGCCGCCGCGCCACCGCCTGGCTGCCCCGCCCGGCCGTCAGCGGACCCGCCGGACGGCGGCGGCCGGCGGCCGGCGCGGCCGGCAGCGCCACCGGCCGGGCGGCAGCGCCCCGTACCGCCGTTCCCCGGAAGGAGCCGGTCACATGAGCACCACCACCCTGCCCGCCGCCCCGCCCGCCCCGGCCGGCACCGAACTCGCCCTGGAGGACGTGCGGCTCGGCCACCCGGGCGGCGCGGTCCTGCCGGGCACCGTCACCCTGCGGATCCCGGCGGGCGAGCTGCTGACCGTGGTCGGGCCGTCCGGCTGCGGGAAGTCCACGCTGCTGCGCACCCTCGCCGGGCTGCTGCCCGCGCTCGACGGGCGGGTCACCCAGGGCGGCGAGCCCGTGACCCGGCCCGCCTCCGACCGGGCGCTGGTCTTCCAGCACGACGCACTGCTGCCCTGGCGCAGCGTACGCGCCAACGTGGAACTTCCCCTGGCCATCCGGCGGGTCCCCCGCGCCGAGCGGCGCCGGTCGGCGGCCGAGTGGCTGGAGCGGGTCGGGCTGTCCGAGCACGCCCACAAGCTGCCGCACCAGCTGTCCGGCGGGCAGCGCCAGCGGGTCCAGCTGGCCCGCGCACTGGCCGGCCGGCCGCGGGCGGTCCTGATGGACGAGCCCTTCGGGGCGCTCGACGCCCGCACCCGCGCCGGGATGCAGGACCTGCTGGTGGACATCCTGCGGGGCACCGGCGCGACCGTCGTCTTCGTCACCCACGACGTGGACGAGGCGCTGTACCTCGGCGACCGGGTCGCCCTGCTCGGCTCCGGCCGGGTTCTGGACGTACCGCACCCGCGTCAGCGCGACGCGCAGCACGCACCCGGCACGGCCGAACTGCGCCGCCGCATCCTCGAATTCCTCTGAAAGGCACCCCGTGGACACCCTGGTGGACGCCCCTCCGGCCATCCCCGCCCTCGCCGACGCGACCGAGCTGTCCTGTGACGTCCTCGTGATCGGCGGCGGTACCGCCGGCACGATGGCCGCGCTGACCGCCGCCGGACGCGGTGCGGACGTACTGCTGCTGGAGAAGGCGCACGTACGGCACTCCGGCGCCCTCGCCATGGGCATGGACGGGGTCAACAACGCGGTCGTCCCGGGCCGGGCGGAACCCGACGACTACGTCGCCGAGATCACCCGCGCCAACGACGGGATCGTCGACCAGTCCACGGTCCGGCAGACCGCGACCCGCGGCTTCGACATGGTCCGGCGCCTGGAGTCGTACGGGGTGAAGTTCGAGAAGGACGAGCACGGCGAGTACGCGGTCCGCCAGGTCCACCGGTCCGGCTCCTACGTGCTGCCGATGCCGGAGGGCAAGGACGTCAAGAAGGTCCTCTACCGGCAGCTGCGGCGGCGCGAGATGCGGGAGCGGATCCGGATCGAGAACCGGGTGATGCCGGTCCGGGTGCTCACCCACCCGGAGGACGGCCGGGCCGTCGGCGCGGCGGGGTTCAACACGCGCACCGGCGAGTTCGTCACCGTACGCGCGGGCGCGGTGATCCTGGCCACCGGGGCCTGCGGCAGACTCGGACTGCCCGCCTCCGGCTACTTGTACGGGACCTACGAGAACCCCACGAACGCGGGCGACGGCTACTCCATGGCCTACCACGCGGGGGCCGCCCTGACCGGGATCGAGTGCTTCCAGATCAACCCGCTGATCAAGGACTACAACGGGCCCGCCTGCGCCTACGTGGCGAACCCGTTCGGCGGCTACCAGGTCAACCGGCACGGTGAGCGGTTCGTGGAGTCGGACTACTGGTCGGGGCAGATGATGTCCGAGTTCGCGGCCGAACTCGCCTCCGACCGGGGCCCGGTGTACCTCAAGCTCAGCCATCTCCCGGAGGAGACCGTCTCCGCCGTCGAGTCGATCCTGCACAGTACGGAGCGGCCCACCCGCGGCACCTTCCACGAGGGCCGCGGCCACGACTACCGCACCCACGACATCGAGATGCACATCTCGGAGATCGGGCTGTGCGGCGGGCACTCCGCCTCGGGCGTACGGGTCGACGCGCACGCCCGCACCACCGTGCCCCGGCTGTACGCGGCCGGCGACCTGGCCTGCGTACCGCACAACTACATGATCGGCGCGTTCGTGTACGGGGACCTGGCCGGGGAGGACGCGTCCCGGTACCGGGCGTACGAGGGGGAGCTGCCGCAGGACCAGCTCGCCGCCGCCCACGAGCTGGTCTACCGGCCGCTGCGCAACCCGGACGGGCCGCCGCAGCCGCAGGTGGAGTACAAGCTGCGGCGGTTCGTCAACGACTACGTGGCACCGCCGAAGTCGGGGGCGAAGCTGTCCCTCGCCGTGGAGGCCTTCACCCGGATGTCCGGGGAGATCGCCGGGATGGGGGCGCGCACCGCGCACGAGCTGATGCGGTGCGCGGAGGTGGGATTCATCCGGGACTGCGCGGAGATGGCCGCCCGGGCCTCGCTGGCCCGCACCGAGTCCCGTTGGGGTCTCTACCACGAGCGGATGGACCACCCCGGACAGGACGACGCGGGCTGGCTGCACCACCTCGACCTGCGCAAGTCGGCCTCCGGGGCGATGGAGTTCACCGCGCGGCCGGTCGAGCCGTACACGGTGGCGGTCCCGGAGTTCACGCCGGTGGCGGGGCCGGAGCGGTGGCTCGGCGAGGTGGAGCTGGTCCCGGTGGCGACGGCCGGGCCGAGGGCCGCAGCTCCGGCGGCGCGTCCGGGGGCCGCGGCCGCGGGGCAGGCCTCGGATCCGCCCTCTGCTTCGGACCCGGATTCGGACCCGGCTTCGGACCCGGCTTCGGCCGTGCCGTCGGCCGCCGGCGCCGGGGGCGTCCGCACACCCAGCCCCGCCCTGCTGCGGCTGCTCGCCCTGGCCGAGGAGTCCCCCGGCCTGGAGGCCCTGCGCCCCTTCCTGGCGGATCCCGATCCCGGGGTGCGGGCGGCCGCCGTGGCCGTCCTCGGGGAAACCGTGCCGGACGGGGCCGGGCCCGCGCTGGCCGCGTGCCTGCGGGACCCCGCGCCGGGGGTCCGGGGCGCCGCCGCAGCCGCCCTGCGCGAGCTCGTCGAGGTGCTGCCCGCCGGGCCGGAGCTCGGGGCGGGGCTGCGGACGGCGCTGGAGGTCGCCGACCCGGCCGTCCGGGCCGCCGCGCTGGAGGTCCTGCGGACGCTGCGGCTGGGCGACGCCGGGGTGTACGCGCGGGTGTACGGCGCCGCCCTCGCGGACGCCGGCACCGAGGTCCGCGTCACCGCCGTACGGGCGCTGGTCTCGGTGGACGCCGTGCCGGAACTGGCGGCCGCCGCAGCCGACCCCGCCCGCGAGGTCCGGGTCGCGGTGGCCCGGGGCCTCGCGGCCGTCCACGACCCGGCGCCGGCGCCGCTCGACCCGCTGCTGGACGACGCCGACCCGCTGGTGCGGGGCGCGGCCCTGGCGGCGCTGGCCGCCACGGGCTGCCCGCCCGGGTACGCCTCCCTGGCCGGGGCGGCGCTCGGCGACCCCGCGTGGCAGGTGCGCGCCGGGGCCGCGACGGCCCTGCGGGCGGCCGCGACGGTGCGGGCCGTCCCCGCGCTGGCGAAGGCCCTGGCCGACGCCAACGCGGACGTCCGCAAGGCGGCCGTACTGTCCCTGCTCCGCCACCGGGAGGACCCCGACGCCCGTACCGCGCTGGCCGCCGCCACGGCCGACCCCGACGCGGACGTCCGCGCGTACGCCGCCCGCGCGGGGTCCTGACGGCCGACGGGCGCGGGCCGGGGTCGGGTGCCAGGCTGAGGTCACATCGGACCCGTGAAAGGCCGGCACCATGATCACCACCGACTACGTCCCCGGCTCCCCCTGCTGGCTCGACCTCGGCACCCCCGACGTCCCGTCCGCCGCGGCCTTCTACGGCGCCGTGTTCGGGTGGACGTACGAGTCCATGGGCGGCATGGAGGGCGGGATGTTCCGCAAGGACGGGAAGATCGTCGCCGGGCTCGGCAAGCTCACCGAGCAGGGCGCGCGCTCGGCGTGGATGATCTACTACAGCGTCGCCGACGCGGACGCCACCACCCGGGCCGTGGAGGGTGCGGGCGGTACGGTCAGGGTGGCTCCGATGACGCTGGACGACGCGGGCCGGATGGCACAGTACAGCGACCCCCAGGGCGGCCAGTTCGCCGTCTGGGAGCCGGGTACGGACAAGGGCGTCGAGCTGGTGGACGAGCCGGGCTCGCTGTGCTGGACCGAGCTGTTCACGAGCGACGCCGCGGCCGCGCGGGAGTTCTACGGCGGCGTCCTCGGCTGGCGGTTCAGCGACATGGAGCTGCCGGGCGGCGCGGGCGCGTACTCGCTGATCACCCCGGCGGGCCTGCCGGAGGAGCGCATGCACGGCGGGCTCATGCGCCTCGGCGAGGAACACCTCGGCCTCGCGCAGGGGCGGCCGTACTGGCACCCCGTGTTCGCCGTCGCCGACTGCGACGCGGCGGTGGCGGCGGTCGCCGGGAACGGCGGCAACACGCAGACGGGCCCGGAGGACGTGGAGGGCGTCGGCCGCCTCGCCGTCTGCCTCGACCCGTGGAACGCCGACTTCGTGGTCCTCACCCCGGCGGGCGCCGGCGCCTGAGCGGCCGGAAGACCGCCCGGGGCGGTGCGGGCGGAGCCCCGCCCGGAGGCGTTGCGCGGGGCGTTCGCCGCCGAGTGCGCCGTCTTCGAGGACTTCACGGCGCTGCTGCGCGAGCGGGGCGAGGTGAGAGCCGAGGCGGCCCGCCGCGGCTGGGGCCTGGCGGGCCCTGCCGTAGAGGCCGGCCGGCGGCGCCATTCGGGTCAGTGCCGGGCCGTGCCTGCCCGGTGCGCCGGGCGGCGCTGCGCATGCTGGGCGCGGGGCCGTCGCGCACCCGGCCCTCCCCCAGCGACAAGGAGTACGGGATGTCCTCGGACGTGGTGGAACGCTTCCTGGCCGCTCTCGACCCGGCCCACCGGAAGGCCGTGGGCGGGCTGCCGCGCGCGGAGCAGGAGCGGCTCGCCGCCGAGTGGGAACAGGAGCTGGAGCGGGACACCGACCTCGACACGCTGGACGAGCTGTCGCCGCCGGCCGCCGAGCACGAGGCGGCCCGCCGGGTGGTGGAGCGGCCCGCGGAATGACCGGCCCGGCGGCGGGGCCGCCACCCACGACGGAAAAATGAGGTGATATGCACGCATACATCTCATCCAGGCGGGGTATCACGCCAGCCCGCACCCACCCGTGTTCCCGTACCCGTACGGGACGGCTCCTGGAGGCCGGATGACCTGGGCATCATGGACCACCCGCGGCGTCTTCGCAGGACGCGGCGGCGTGAGGACCGTCGAGTCGGTCCTCCTCACCGGCGAGCTCGACGTCCACACGACCTGGACCGAGGCCGACGGGCTGGCGCACGTCGCCGTCCAGCACAGCGGCGCGACGGAGTGGCTCACCCTGGCGGGGAGCCCCGCCCCCTGTCCGAGCGAGGAGGCCAGCCGCGCCCTGCACGACGCCGTACTGCTGGCCGTACGCGAAGGGGGCGCGGCCACCCTGCCGGCGCGGACCGGCTGAGCCCGCCCCCGCCAGAGCCGGACACCGTCCTCTGGCCGCCGTCCGGGAAGTCCTGCCCCCAGCCGGCCAGGACCGGCGCGCCCGCGCCCGAAGGGGGCGGCGGTGGCCGCGCGGTCGAAGAGGGGCTCCTCGCCGCTCCTGGTCCTCGACGCGTCCGGCCTCGACCAGGTCGCCGCCGTCCGCCTGCCCCGCCGCGTCCCGGCCGGGATCCACGGCTCCCGGCTCCCCGACGCCGCCTGAGCCCCGGGGCCCTCCCGGGTCCGCAGGGGCGGGCCGACGTGCGTGGTTGGCGGCCCGTCAGGCCGCCGTCCTGGCAGGATGGCCGCATGGAACGCGTACTCGGCATCGGTGGATGCTTCCTGCGCGCCGACGACCCGGCCGCCCTGAGCTCGTGGTACCGCGACTGCCTGGGGCTGGACGCCGACGAGCACGGTCTGTGGCGCCAGGAACCGGGGCTGACCGTGTTCGCGGCCTTCGACTCCGGGACCGACTACTTCGGCTCCCGCGCCCAGCGCACCATGCTGAACTTCCGCGTCCGCGACCTGGACGCGATGCTCGCGCAGCTGCGCGCCAAGGGGGCGGACGTGGCCGGGGAGACCCAGGACATGGACGGTGTGGGCCGGTTCGGCTGGGTCACCGATCCCGAGGGCAACCGGATCGAGCTGTGGCAGCCCGCATGAGGCCCCGGACGGGCGGTGGACAGGGTTCCGGCCATGACGAGAAGGCTCCGTGGGCGGGCCGCCGCCGTGGCCGCGGGACGAGGCGTGGCCGGTGTGCACGGAGGCGCACGAGCATCCAGTAGGCGGATCGGCAAGGCGCGGGGGCGCTGTGCGTTTGCCAGTGGCCGCGGACGGCAGGAGACTTGTGGTATCAGCGTGGCCCGCCGCGGGATAGAGGGCTGGTCGGCGCCAACGCTTCCCCCGCCTCCCGCCCGGCCAGTGGGTGCTGTTGTTGCCCGCCGTGCCGCGCATCCGGTCTTCTCAGGGGCCTGCGGCAACGCCGTGTGCGGTCCGGTCAAGGAACTCTCTGCGCACTGCCACTTCAAATCCTGCGGCCGAAACGATGAACCGTCAACCGTTGGTCCTCTCACCCAGGAGGTGCCCCATGAGCAGGACCCGACCCATCAACTGCATCATCCCGCCGTACATCCTCGAAAAGCTCATGGAGAGCGAAGACGGTGCGGTGCGGCAGGCCGCTTTGGACACCCTGCTGACCACCGCCCGCCTGCGGGGCATGCGCGCCGTCCGGTCGGCGCTCTCCGGCCTGTCCGTCGTGCCCGGCAACGGCCGGCGCACCATCTTCGACTGCGAGCAGAGCGAAGACCTCTCCGACGCGGTCAGGGCCAGGTCGGAGGACGGACCGGAGTCTCCGGACGAGGCCGTCAACCAGGCGTTCGACTCACTCGGCCTGACCCGTGATTTCTACAAGGACGTGTTCCAACGCAATTCGATCGACGACCGCGGGATGCCTCTGCACGCGTTCATCCACTTCGGCAGGAAGATCAACAACGCGTTCTGGGACGGACAGCAGATGCTCTTCGGCGACGGCGACGGGGTGGAGTTCAGCGTCCTCACCGGATCCCTCGACGTGACCGGACACGAGTTGGCGCACGGCGTCACCGAACACACCTCGAACTTCGAGTACCACAACCAGTCCGGAGCCCTGAACGAGTCGATGTCGGACGTCTTCGGGTCGCTCGTCAAGCAGTGGTCGCTGAAGCAGACCGCCGAGGAGGCGGACTGGCTGATCGGTCCTGACATCTGGACGCCGGGGATCGAGGGCGACGCCCTGAGGTCGATGAAGGCACCGGGGACGGCGTACAACAACCCGCTGGTCGGCAAGGACCCCCAGCCCGACCGGATGAGCAAGTTCGTCCACCTGCCCGACACCCCGAGAGGGGACAACGGCGGGGTGCACTTCAACTCCGGCATTCCGAACAAGGCGTTCTTCCTGGCGGCCGTGGGCATCGGTGGATTCGCCTGGGAGGTCACGGGCAGGATCTGGTACGAGGCCCTCAAGGCGTCCGGCGCCCGGGACAAGTTCCAGGACTTCGCGGACACCACCTTCCAGAAGGCCGGCCAGCTGTTCGGCATCGGCGGCCCCGAGCAGGCCGCCGTGCTGGCGGCGTGGCAAGGGGTGGAAATCCAGATCACCGGAGTCCCGGCCGGGCTCACCCGGACACGGGCCTTCGCCACCAACGGGCACGGCGGCGCGGGCCGGGAGGCCGACCTCGCAGCCCTGACCCGGCAGATCTCCACGCTCAGCGACAAGGTGACGGGGCTGGCCAAGGAAGTGGCCACCCTGAAGGGCTCCAGGTGAACACCGGGAACGGCCGACCGGAAGGCCGGGCACGATGAAGGTGACCCTGGAGTCGTACGGCGGGCTGGCGGCGGCGGCCAACCTCCGCCGTCCGCCCGATGTGCTGGACTCGGCCGCCCTGCCCGAGAGCGCCGCGGCCGAGCTGGAACGGCTGGTGGCAGCGGCCGTGGCGGCGCCCGCGCCGGACGGTTCCGGCCGCGCCAGGGATGCGACGGGCTACGCGATCACGCTGGACGACGGCGGCCGCCCGACGGTCCTCGAACAGTCGGACGGTGCCATGTCCCCCGCCTTCGCAGCCCTGCTCAGATGGCTTCGGAGGCACTTCACGCAGCCGTGACTCACCCGCCGTCCCGCTCGAAGGTCCGCAGCAGGTCCGCCGCGACCCCGACCGCGATGACGGCGGGTTCCTTGCCGGTGATCCCGGTCATGCCGATCGGGGTCTTGATCCGGTCGATGGCGGCGGTGTCGTGGCCGCCCTCGGTCGCCAGGCGCTGGCGGAACCGAGCCCACTTGGCGGCCGAGCCGATCAGTCCGATCGAGCCGAGACCGGGGGTGCGCAGGGCGGCGTCGCACAGGGCGGCGTCCTCCGCGTGGTCGTGGGTCATGATCAGGACGTGCGTGCCGGGCGCCAGCTCCGCGAGCACGTCCTCCGGCAGCAGCGGGACGTGGTGCACGTGGATCTGCGCCACCGCGTCCGCGAGCACCGCGAGCCGTTCGTCGGTGAGCTGGTCGGGGCGGGTGTCGACCAGGTGCAGGTCGAGGTCGTGGCGGGCCAGGATCCGTGCCAGCTCCATGCCGACGTGCCCGACGCCGAAGACCGCCACCGCCGGGACCACCGGCAGCGGTTCGAGCAGAACGCTGACCGCCCCTCCGCAGCACTGGACGCCGTGCGGGCCGGTGACCTTGTCGTTGAGGGCGAAATCCATCAGCTCGGGCTCCGGATCCGGCGTGCCGATCACCTCGCGGGCCCGGTCGATCGCGACGGCCTCGATGTTGCCGCCGCCGATCGAGCCCCAGGTCCCGGTCCGTCCCACGACGAGTTTGGCGCCGGCCCGGCGGGGTGCGTGGCCGCGCACGGCCGCGACGGTCACGAGCGCGCCGGGTTCCCGGCGGGCCCGCAACCGCGCGACCGCGGCCACCCAGGTCATGTCAGACATTGCTCAAGACGCTCGTGTCGGCGGGGATCCCGCTGCCGCCGCGCGCGTCGCCGCGACGGGCGGACTCGATCGCCCAGTACACCGCCTCCGGCGTCGCGGGCGAGGCGAGTTCCACACCGGTTCCGGCGGGCCCGAACGCCGCGGCGGCCTGCCGCAGCGCCTCCCGTACCGAGAAGGCCAGCATCAGCGGGGGCTCACCGACCGCCTTGGACCCGTAGACCGCGCCCTCCTCGGTGGCGTTCGTCAGCAGGGTGACGTTGAACTCCTCGGGCATCTCCGAGAAGCTCGGCAGCTTGTAGGTGCTCGCGGCCTGGGTCAGCAGCCGGCCGCGGCCGGGCCCGTCACCGGTGTCCCAGCGCATGTCCTCCAGCGTCAGCCAGCCCGCGCCCTGGACGAAGCCGCCTTCGACCTGACCGATGTCGATCATCGGGGACAGGCTGTCGCCGACGTCGTGCACGATGTCCACCCGCCGGATGCGGTACGCGCCGGTGAAGCCGTCCACTTCCACCTCGGCCGCGGCGGCGCCGTGGGAGAAGTACTTGAACGGCGAACCCCGGAACGACTTCGCGTCCCAGTGCAGGCCCTCGGTCCGGTAGAAGCCGGCCGCCGACAGCTGGACCCGCTGGAAGTACGCGGTGCGCACCAGGTCGTCCCAGGCCAGCTCCTTGTCACCGCCGACGACGCGCGCGACTCCCTCGACGATGCGCACGTCCGAGGCGTTCGCGCCCAGCTGAGTGGCGGCGACCTGGAGCAGCCGCTCGCGCAGCTGCTCGCAGGCGTTCTTCACGGCCGCGCCGTTGAGGTCGGCGCCGGCACTGGCCGCGGTGGCCGAGGTGTTGGGCACCTTGTCGGTCCGCGTCGGCGCGAGGCGCACCTTGTGCAGCGGGATGCCGAGGGAGGTCGCGGCCACCTGGAGCATCTTGGTGTGCAGGCCCTGGCCCATCTCGGTGCCGCCGTGGTTGATCAGGACGGAGCCGTCCTTGTAGATCAGCACCAGTGCGCCGCCCTGGTTGAAGGCGGTGAGGTTGAACGAGATGCCGAACTTGACGCCGGTGAGCGCGATGGCCCGCTTGGTGTTCGGGTGCGCGGCGTTGAAGGCCGCGACCTCGCGTTCGCGGTCGGCGAGGCGGCCGTTCTCCTTGACCTGGTCCCAGACGGCGGAGATCCGTTCGGGCTGGATCACCTGCTGCCCGTAGGGGGTGGACTGGCCCGGCCGGTAGAAGTTGCGTTCGCGCAGTTCCTTCGGGTCGAGGCCGAGCAGCGGGGCGCAGCGGCCCATGATGTCCTCGATCACGAGCATGCCCTGCGGTCCGCCGAAGCCGCGGAAGGCGGTGTTGGAGACCTTGTTGGTCTTGGCGATGCGGCCGCGGACGTGCGCGTTGGGGATCCAGTAGGTGTTGTCGATGTGGCACAGCGCGCGGGCCACGACCGGTTCGGAGAGGTCCAGGCTCCAGCCGCCGTCCGCCGTCAGGGTGGCGTCCAGGGCCTGGATGCGGCCCTCGGCGTCGAAGCCGATCTTCCACTCGGCGTGGAACCCGTGCCGCTTGCCCGACATGGTCAGGTCCTGCGTCCGGTTGAGGCGCAGCCGCACCGGTCGGCCGGTCAGCTTGGCGCCGAGCGCGGCGACGGCCGCGAACCCGTGGGGCTGCATCTCCTTGCCGCCGAAGCCGCCGCCCATCCGCAGGCACTGTACGGTCACTTCGTGGCTGTGCAGGCCGAGTACGTGGGCGACGATCTCCTGCGTCTCCGACGGGTGCTGGGTGCTGCTCTGGACGAACACCTGCTCGGCCTCGTCGACATGGGCGAGCGCCGCGTGGGTCTCCAGGTAGAAGTGTTCCTGCTCGGAGAAGCGGAACTCACCGGTGAAGACGTGCGCGGAGTCGGCGAAGCCCGCTTCGACGTCGCCGGTCAGCATCTCGGGCCGGGCGCCGTGGAAGCTGCCGGCCGCGATCGCCTCCTCCAGGGTGACCACGGAGGGCTGTTCGTCGAGTTCCACCTCGACGGCCGCCGCGCCGAGCCGGGCCGCTTCCAGGGTCTCGCCGAGCACCCAGGCCACGGCGTGGCCGTGGAACATGACCTCGTCGGGGAAGAGCGGTTCGTCGTGCTTCATGCCGGCGTCGTTGACGCCGGGCACGTCCGCTGCGGTGAGTACGCGGACCACGCCGGGGACGGCGAGGGCGGGCCCGGTGCGCAGCGCGGTGATCCTGCCGCGGGCCTTCATGACCTGGACCGGGTGGGCGTGCAGCACGTCCTTGGTGCGGTGGACCAGGTCGTCGGTGTAGAGCGCGGCACCGGTGACGTGCAGGGCGGCGCTCTCGTGCGGCAGCGGGAGGCCGACCGCGGGCTTCTCGGGGCGTTCGGACAGATGGCTCATGACGGCACCGCCTCGGTGGTCTGTGCGTACAGCTTCAGCAGGCTCTGGCCGAGCATCGCGGAACGGTACTCGGCGCTGGCGCGGTGGTCGTCCATGGGGGTGCCCTGGGCGCGCAGGATCCCGGCGGCGGCCCGGGCGGTCTCCGCCGACCAGGGCCGGCCCTCCAGGGCCGCTTCGGTGGCGAGGGCGCGGACCGGGGTGGCGGCCACGCCGCCGAGGCCGATGCGCGCCTTGCGGACGATGCCGTCCTCGATGTCGAGCGCGAAGGCGACGGCCACGCTGGAGATGTCGTCGAAGCGCCGTTTGGCGATCTTGTGGAAGGCGGTGACGGGTGACAGCGGCAGCGGGACGCGCACCGCGCGGATCAGCTCGCCGGGCCGGCGGATGCTCTGCCGGTAGCCGGTGAAGTAGTCGGCGAGGGGGACCTCGCGCTCCCCGTCGGCGTCGGCGAGCAGCACCGAGGCCTCCAGCGCGAGCAGCACCGGCGGGCTGTCGCCGATGGGCGAGCCGGTGCCCAGGTTGCCGCCGAGGGTGGCGCTGTTGCGGATGAGGCGGGAGGCGAACTGCGGGAACAGTTCCGCGAGCAGTGGGACGCCGCCGTCGAGGCGGCGTTCGATCTCGGTGAGCGTCTGGGCCGCCCCGATCACGATGGAGTCGGATTCGACGCGCAGTTCACGCAGTTCGGGCAGCCGGTCGACGGCGACGACGCAATCGGCGCGGCGGGCGCGGATGTTCACCTCCACGCCCCAGTCGGTGCTGCCGGCGACCACGACGGCGTCGGGCCGGTCGCGCAGCAGCCGCAGCGTCTCGGCCAGGGTGCCCGGGCGCAGGAACGCT
The DNA here is from genome assembly GCF_055602105.1 of Streptomyces sp. NPDC037421. Classification (NCBI taxonomy): domain Bacteria; kingdom Bacillati; phylum Actinomycetota; class Actinomycetes; order Kitasatosporales; family Streptomycetaceae; genus Streptomyces; species Streptomyces sp. NPDC037421. The sequence continues at coordinate 217,554 of NZ_JBVJWV010000003.1, read as the reverse complement.
CTGTCGTCCCGGGTGTATTCGGTGGCGGCGGGGGCGGGCGGGGACTGCTCGCGGCGCAGGGCCAGCGGGTCGTCCTCGGCGGGGGTGCCGACGGCGTACGCGGCGTCGCGGATGGGCCGGTAGCCGGTACAGCGGCACAGGTTGCCGCTGAGCGAGTGCAGGTCGAAGCCGTTCGGACCGTGCTCGGAGCCGGCGTCGCCGGCCTGCTCGGCGTGTGCGCAGCGGCCGGGCCGGTAGTACTCGGCGGCCATGCTGCAGATGAACCCCGGTGTGCAGTAGCCGCATTGGGAGCCGCCGCGGACCGCCATCTCCTCCTGGACGGGGTGCAGCGTGGGCGGGGTGCCGGGGGCTCCGGCGGTGGCGAGGCCCTCGGAGGTGACGACCTCCTGTCCGTCGAGCGCCGCGACCGGGACCAGGCAGGCGTTGACCGCCACCCAGTCGGTGGGCTTGTCCACGCCGGGACGGGCCACGAGGACGGAGCAGGCGCCGCATTCGCCCTCGGCGCAGCCCTCCTTGGTGCCGGTGAGGCCGCGCTCGCGCAGGAAGTCGAGCACCGTGGTGTGGGGCGTGGCGGGCGCGATCGGTGTTTCCTTGCCGTTGACGGTGATCCGTGCCGCTACCACGGCCGGTCCTCGCTTCGGTGCGGGGTGGAGCTGATGGTCCTAGTCGCCATTTCAGGAGCCTTCTGTTTCGGTGGCGCGGCCGGAGAACCCGGAGGGCGCGCGTGAGCACGCGACGGCGTGCCTCAGGCGGTGACAGAAAATCGAAAAGGGAGCCGGGGCCGCAATCGGGCACGCCGGAAAGAGGGGCTGTTCAGCAGCCGTGTGCTACACGGCCCGGAGCCCAGGCGACCTGGTGAGCGAGGCGAAGCAGTGCGGAGATGGTCGACATCCGACTTCGCCTCCTTCCGTCAACTCACGAGCCGGTCCGGCAGAAGCTACGTTGCCGCAGGTCCATCGGTCAAGCCGCCGTATACGGACCCCGCGCCGACCCCTACTCGGCGTTCCCGGGGGGGTCAGTCGGCCAGTTGGGCGATCCAGCCGTACGGGAGTTCCTCGCCGTCCACGGTGACGGCCTCGACGGCCCGGCTCTCGGGGTCGATCTCGGCCTGGACCCCTTCGCCCTCGTAGCGGGGGTAGCCGGAGACGCCGGTGGCACCGGTGGCCTCGACGCGGGCGGTGCGCAGGACCGCGTCGTGGCCCTTGGCGTCCTGGGCGCCGGGCGGGCCGGGGCGCAGGACGACGGTGTACCGGTCGGGGGCGGGGCGGGCTGCGGGATTCATGGGGTCAGGCTAGTGACCGGGCCCGCCGCACGCCCAGAGGCGCGGCCGGGGTCCGGGTCCTCACCCGGGGGCGCGGTGGAAAAAGTTTTCCACCGACGTCTATCGAATGGCAGTTCGCTGGGAATGCTGCGGGTAACCTCCCGCCCCGGCCCGGCGTCCCGTCTCGGCGTCCCGCCCGGGCGGGCCTTCCGTTCTGAGTCCTCGGGAGGCAACACGCCATGCAGTCAGCCCCCACGAAGCCCTCGGCCCCCAGCCGCCGCGATCTCCTCGCCGGCCTCGGCCTGGCCGCCGCCGCCCCGCTCGTCCTCGGCGCCGCACCCCGCCGCGCACAGCGCGACCAGCCCTCCCGACCGGCCGTCCAAGGCGGCCGGACGGTCCTGCTCCGCGGGGCCTCCCTGGTGCTCACCATGGATCCGGCCATCGGCAGCGGCCCCCTCGGCGCCGTCGAGAACGCCGACGTGCTGATGCGGAACGGCGCCATCGACGCCATCGGCCCGGCACTGCGGACACCGCCCGGCACCTGGGTGGTGGAGGCCCCGGGCAAGCTGGTGATGCCCGGGTTCGTCGACACCCACAACCACCTCTGGCAGGCGGCGATCCGGGGCGGGTGTACCGACCGGGACTTATTCGGCTGGTTCCGGGGGTGTACCGACCCCCAGCGCGGCCGCCTGACGCCGACGGCCCTGCACAGCATCGTGCGGCTCGCCGCCCTGGACGCCGTCCAGTCGGGCGTGACGACGCTGGTGGACTGGGTGGACATCTTCTCGTACGACCTCATCGAGAGCTACGTACGGGCCCTGGCCGGCACCGGGCTGCGGTTCACCTACGCCATGTACCCGCCGGCACCCGACGCGGTACTGCTCACGAAGGTGAAGCGGGAGCTCGTCGACCCGGTGCCGCTCGGTTCCTTCCAGGTCGCCACGCACGCGGCGCGGGCCGTCGAGTCCCACAACCGCGCCCACTGGGAGGCCGCCCAGGAGCTGGGGGTCATGCTCAACTCCCATGTCCTGGAACGGCCCGAGCAGCGCGCCGACGACCCCGTCGGGGTCCTCACCGACATCGGCGCGATGGGGCCGCGGCTGCTGATCAACCACGCGATCCACCTGACGGACGCGGAGATCGCCGCCGTCGCCGAGCACGACGTGCGCGCGGCCCACTGCCCGCTCAGCAACATGCGGCTGGCCTCCGGCATCATGCGGCTGTCCGACCTGGCGAGCAGGGGCGTCAAGGTCGGACTCGGCCTGGACGGCGGGACCAACGACAGTTCGGACTTCCACGCGCTGATGAAGGCGGCCGTCGGCCTGCAACGCGTCCGCACGACGCGGGCCGGGGTCTTCCCCCAGGTGCCCGACGTGCTGCGGATGGCCACGCTGGGCGGAGCCGAGGCCCTCGGCGTCTCGGACCGGGTGGGCTCCCTGACCCCCGGCAAACGGGCCGACGTGGTGGTCGTCGACCCGGCCGCCCTGAACTTCGCCCCGCGCTTCGACTGGGTCGGCCAGATCGTCTTCAACGGGCGGCCCGAGAACGTCGACGCCGTGTTCGTGGACGGCCGCGCGCTGAAGCTCGGCGGCCGGCTGGTCGACGTCGACACGCAGCGCGTCGTACGGGAGGCCGAGGCGGCAGCCACCCGCCTGCGCACGGCCTGACCGGCGGGGCCGGCCGGGCGGCACCGGTGAAGTGCCGGACGACCGCCCGGCGACCCGGACGGCGAAGGCGCGGGCCGTGCCGTGCGGCCCGTGGCCGACGGGGTGGTCAGCGCAGGGATTCCCGCGGGGGCCGTTCGCGCAGGGCGCCGTAGCCGATGAAGTAGGCCGGGACGCGGTTCAGCCAGCGGGACTCCGTGATGAGTTCCGTCATGCGCTTCGCGCGGCGGGGGTCGCCGAAGGCGGTGCGGCCCGCCAGCAGGGGTTCGATGACCTGTGCGTGGGCCAGGCGCTGGAGGCCCTGGGTCATCACCGTGGTGGGCCAGCGGCGCAGTTGTACGCGGCGGACGTCGTGCAGCCCCACGGTGCCCGCGCGGAGCGGCCGCACCAGGTGGCGGGCCGCGGCCACCGCGTCCTGGACGGCCAGGTTGATGCCGATGCCGAAGACGGGCGACATGGCGTGGGCGGCGTCGCCGATGCACAGCAGCCCCGGGCGGTGCCAGCGGCGCAGCCGCTCCAGCCGTACGTCGAGCAGCTTGACCTCGTCCCATGAGGTGACGGCGCCGGCCCGGTCGGCCAGCCACGGCGCGGCGTCCGTGAAGCGGGTCATGAAGCGCTCCAGCCCTTCGGCGCGGCGTTCGGCGTCCGTGCCCTTGGGGATGAGCGCCGCGCACTGCCAGTAGTCGCCGCGGTCGATGAGGGCGGTGAAGAACCGGTCGCCCAGGCCGCCGACGAGCCCGCTGGGGTCGTCCTCGTGGCGCGGCAGGCGGAACCACCAGGCGTCCATGGGGCAGGGGAAGCCCTCCAGGCCGAGTTCCGGCAGGGCCCGGGCCAGTGAGCCGCGGCCGTCGCAGGCCACGGTCAGGGTGGCCCGCAGTTCGCCGGTGCGGCCGTCGGCGGTGCGGTAGCGGACGCCCGCGACCCGTCCGCGTTCCATGAGGAAGGAGGTCGCCCCGGTGTCCATGCGCAGCCGGAAGGAGGGTTCCCTGCGGGCTTCGTCGGCGAGCAGGTCGAGCAGGTCCCACTGGGGCACCATCGCGATGTAGTTGTACTTTCCGGGCAGTGCCGCGATGTTCCCGACGGTGACCAGGGACCGGTCCTCGCCGAGGGGCAACTGGACCGAGGACACCCGGCGCTGCGGCAGCCGGGCGAAGCGTTCGGCGAGGCCGATGTCGTCCAGGAGCGACAGGGTCGAGGGGTGCACGGTGTCGCCGCGGAAGTCGCGCAGGAAGTCCCCGTGCTTCTCCAGCACCGTCACCTCGACCCCGGCCCGGGCCAGCAGCAGCCCCAGGACCATGCCGGCCGGCCCGCCCCCCACCACACAGCACGTCGTGCGTTCCACAGCAGCCACAGCAGCACACCCCTTCGCGGGAATTCCGGCGGGCCCCAGGAGACGTATACCGCACGGCGGCGGCGGGGAACGGCAGCGGCGGGGCCGGTGGTGCGCGCCGCGTCCCGGTTCCCGAGGTGACGACCCGCACGCGGGTGACTAACATGGGCAGGAGACGGCCGCCATCGCGGGAACGGGCCTTTCGCCCGCGGTGATTCACACGGCCCCCTGAGAAAGTGCGATCCAGCCCCATGGTCCGCGGCTCGAACAGCCGCGTTGACGGCGGATGCGCACTCCACGCGTTCATCGGGCAAAGGCAGAACTCCGTGCTGTGGGCGGAAGGAGGCCGAAAGCACTCCGCGCCGTCCGATCGGCGCAGTTACGAGAAGGGTTTTGAACCATGCGAGCACTGAGAGTGAAGCGGCTCTTCGCGGCGTCCGCGATCGGAGTCCTGATGGCCGGCGGCGCCGCCATCGGAGCAGCGGGTACGGCCTCCGCGGCGGTGCCCACCCACTCGGTCGCCTACGTCAGCCACGGTGGCGGCGGTTGGGACGACGACCACGGCCACGGCTGGTACGACGACGATGACGACTGGGGCGGAGGGTACGGCGACGACTGCTGACGGGTGACCGTCCGCGGGGCTGTGCGGACCGCCGAGCCGACGGTCCGCGCAGTCCCTTGTCCGCGTGCCGCGAGGCCGCGGCCGGGCCGGAGGAGGCGCTACCGGGACCACACCGTGCCGCGGGCCTCGTATTCGAGCATGGCCTCGATGGCGGTGGCCGTGTCCGGGCCGAGTTCACGGCGTACGAGCCACAGGGCGAGCTCCAGTCCCGAGGTGATGCCCCCGGCGGTGACGAGGTCTCCGTCGTCGACGACGCGGGCGTTCTTCAGTACGCCGCCCTGCCGTTCGAGGTCCGGCCGTGCCTTGTGGTGGGTGGTGCAGGGCCGTCCGCGGGTCAGTCCCGCGGCGGAGAGCAGCATGACGCCCGTGCACAGGGCACTGACCGTCAGTCCGGTGCGGGGCGCCGCTCCCAGCGCGCGCGGGAGGGTGCCCCGGGAGATCTCGGCCCAGACCCCGGGTTCCTCGCGGCGGGCGTAGCCGCCGCCCGGCACGACGATGACGTCCGCCTCGTCCGGGGCCCAGCCGTGGTCGACACCGACCCGGGTGCCGTACGACGCCTGGACGAATCCCGGGCGGGAGGCGGTGACGTAGCGGACCTCGACGGCCCGGTCGGTGAAGAAGCGGGCCGCGGAGAAGACCTCGTACGGGGCGGCGAAGTCGAGCTCCTCGACCCCGTCGAACATGACGACGTGCACGCGCAGGGGACCGCTCCCTCTCCCGGCGGGCCGGCCGGCGGCAGCCGCCGCGGGAGCGGCCGCGGCCGCTCCCGCTCCGGTGAGTCCGGTGACGACGCCGGTGGCGCCGAGCGCGGTCGATGCCCTGAGGAGGTTCCTTCGGTTCATGCGGTGCTCCAGCTCGTGTGTGCCGTGCGGGTCGCGCCGTCGGGCCGGGGCCCGAGTGGCGTCTGGGAAGGCAGTCGGACGCCACGGCCCCCCGGTTCCCGCACCGCCCGCGGTCAGGTGCCGAGCCGGGTGGAGGCGCGGGTTTCGAGCACCCAGTCGTGCCGGCGGACGGTGTCGGCCGGGGTCCGCCCGGCGAGGACGTCGCACAGCAGGTCGGCACAGGACCTGCCGTACGCGGTGGGGCGCAGGTCGATCGCGGTGACGGGCGGGTCGCAGCCGCGGGCGGCGACGCCGTCCACGCAGGAGGCGAGCCGGAAGTCGCGACCGACGGTCCGGCCGAGGCCGGCCGCGGCGCGCAGCACCCCGGGGGCCGCGCCGTCGGGGGCGCAGATGACGGCGTCCACGGCCGGATCGGCGGCCAGCAGGGCGCCGTGCGCCGCGCTCCAGGACGCGGCGGCCGTCCGCAGCGCCTGGGCCCAGGCGGAGGTGGCCTCGGGTGGGAACAGGGCCGGCGCGTGGGCGCCGCGGCCGTGCACGTGGTCCAGGAGCGCGGTGAGCGAGGCGGCGTCGTGCCCAACCGCGTCGGCACCGAGGGCCGCTCCGTCTTCTACGGCTCCTCGTTCATCTCCGACCCCTACGGCCGGATGATGCTCCGCGCGCCGCGCCACGCCCCGGCCGTCCTCGTCGCCGACCTCGACCTCGACCAGCGCCGCGACTGGCTGGAGTTCGGCCTGATGCGCACCCGGCGCCCCGAGCTGTACGGACCCCTCACGGAGCGGATCGACCCGCGGGCGGTGTAGGGGCCGTCCGGCGGGCGGCGGGGTGCAGGGCCGCGTACTCCAGGGGGGCGGACGGGTCGATGGACACGTCCAGTCGTGCCGGGTCGGCACCGGCCCGTACGAGCAGGTCGCCGACGGCCGCGATCATCGCCCCGTTGTCGGTGCACAGGGTAAGCGGCGGCACCCTCAGTTCCACGCCGGCCGCCGCGCAGCGCTCCTCGGCCAGGGCCCGCACCCGCGAGTTGGCCGCCACCCCGCCCACGACCACGAGGGTGCGCACGCCGTGCTCCCGGCAGGCGGCCAGCGCCTTGCGGGTCAGCACGTCCGCGACGGCCTCCTGCAGCGAGGCGGCCCCGTCGGCCAGCGGGAGCTCCTCGCCGTTCTGCCGGTGCCGTTCGGCCCAGCGCGCGGCGGCGGTCTTCAGGCCGGAGAAGGAGAAGGCGTACGGGTCGTCGCGCGGCCCGCTCAGCGGGCGCGGGAAGGCCACCGCGCACGGGTCGCCCGCGCGGGCGGCGCGGTCGATCGCGGGCCCGCCGGGGTAGGGCAGCCCGAACGCCCGGGCCGCCTTGTCGAAGCACTCGCCGGCCGCGTCGTCGACGGTGTCGCCGAGGTGCAGGATCGGATCGCGCACGAGGTCCCGTACGAGCAGCAGCGAGGTGTGGCCGCCGGACACGATCAGCACCATGCACGGGTTGGGCAGCGGCCCGTGCTCCAGGGTGTCGGCGGCGACGTGCCCGGCCAGGTGGTGCACCCCGTACAGCGGCACGCCCGCCGCGTACGCGAGCGTCTTCGCCCCGGCGAGCCCCACCTGGAGCGCGCCCGAGAGGCCCGGCCCGGTCGTGACGGCTACGGCGTCGATGTCGCGCAGCCGCAACCCCGCCCGGTCCAGGGCCTCCTGGACGACCGGGGTGAACGCCTGGAGGTGCGCACGGGCGGCGATCTCCGGCACGACCCCGCCGAAGCGCGCGTGCTCGTCCATGCTGGACGCCACGACATGGGCGAGGAGCCGCCCGCCGGACACGATTCCGGCCCCGGTCTCGTCACACGAGGACTCGATGCCCAGCACCACCGGAGCACCCACGCCGGCCCCTCTCGCACATAGATTGTTTTTGCAACAGATATGCAACAACATACCGGCAAGGTGAGGTGCGGGTCACGTACGGGCCCCGCCCGCGCGGGCTGGGCCGTGGCCTAGGGTGGCCGGTGCAGCTGGTTCGCCCCGTCCGCCAGGCGGGATGCGTCGTAAGAGGGAACCCGGTGGGAATCCGGGACTGCCCCGCAGCGGTGAGCGGGAACGACCGCCGTCATACGCACTGGGACCGCAGAGCGGTCCTGGGAAGCGACGGCCAGTAGGTGCCCGCCGGGAGACCGGCAGGCGTGCCCGCGAGTCCGAAGACCTGCCCGTTGCCCGTACGCGGACCACTCCGCGTACGGACATCCCGGTGACCCCGTGGGCGGGCCGGCGGCAGCGGGCGCCTCGCGCGGCCCGCCGCTCCTCCGCGTCCGCGACCCGCCCACCGGGACCGCACCCGCCACGACTCGCGAAGGAGAGCTCCGTGACCACGGACACCACCGCAGGGGCCCGGGCCCACAAGGCGCCGGCCGATTCCCGTGTGACCCTCGCCCACATCATGAGCGACCACGACACCAACCTCTACGGGACCATTCACGGCGGCGTCGTCATGAAGCTGATCGACGACGCGGCCGCCGCGGCCGCGGGACGTCATGCCGACGGCCCCGCCGTCACGGTCTCGGTCGACCGGATGACCTTCCGCTCCCCCGCCCGCGCCGGCGACCTCCTCACCGTCCACGCCACCCTGGAGCGCGCCGGGCGGACCTCCATGACGGTCGCCGTACGGGTCACCGCGGAGCGCTGGAACGCGAACACCCCCGCCACCGAAGTAGCCGGCGCCCGTCTGACCTTCGTCGCCATCGACGCCGACGGGCGCCCGCGCCCGGTCCCGGGCCTGCTGGAGGAATAGCCGCGCGCGGCTCCTCCGGCGTCAGCCCTGGCCGCACCGGCTCGGCCGAGCAGCACGGCGGGGGGGGGGGGGGGGGGGGGGGGGGCGGCCCCCCCCCCCCCCCCCACCCCCCCCCCTCCCCCCCCCCCCCCCCCCCCCCCCCCCCCCCCCCCTCCCCCCCCCTGTCTGTGGGCAC
>NZ_JBVJWV010000003.1:196549-208889 GCF_055602105.1 Streptomyces sp. NPDC037421 | reverse complement strand
CGGGGGTGAGGGTGGGGGTGCGGTGTCGGTTCGTCCGTGTGGATGTGGCTGGGTTAGCGCGGCGCGGGAGACGGGGGGGCGGCGTGCGTCCCCCACCCCCCCCCCCCCCCCCCCCCCCCCCCCCCCGACCACACACTGCCGGGCCCCTCAGCCCGGCCGCGCCACCGGGTCCCTCATCGGCCCCGGTCGTAGGTGTGGAACCCCCGGCCGGTCTTCCGGCCCAGCAGTCCCGCCTGCACCATCCGCGACAGCAGCGGGGGCGGGGCGTAGAGGGGCTCCTTGAACTCCTCGTAGAGGGATTCCGCGATGGCGGCGACGGTGTCGAGGCCGATCAGGTCGGCCAGCCTGAGCGGCCCCATCGGGTGCGCGCAGCCCAGTTCCATGCTCGCGTCCACGTCCGCCGCCGTGGCGTACCCGGATTCGGTCATCCGGACGGCCGACAACAGGTAGGGGACGAGGAGGGCGTTGACGACGAAGCCGGCCCTGTCCTGCGACCGGACGACCGTCTTGCCGAGCGTCTCGCCCGCGAACACCCGCACCCGCTCCAGGGTCTCCCGGCTCGTGTGCAGCGAGGAGACGACCTCCACCAGCGGCAGGACGGGCACGGGGTTGAAGAAGTGCAGCCCCACGACGCGGTCGGCCCGGCCGGTGGCCATGCCCAGGCGCATGACGGGGAGGGAGGAGGTGTTGGTGGCGAGGATCGCCTGCGGATCCGCGAGGATCTTGTCGAGGGCGGCGAAGACCTCGGTCTTGACCTCCGCCTCCTCCGGCACGGCCTCGATCACGAGCTGCCGGTCGGCGAGGTCGTCGAGGCTCCCGGTGAACACGAGCCGGGCGAGGGCGTCCTCGGCGGAGAGCCTGTCCAGCTTGCCCCGCTGGACGGCGCGTTCGAGCGAGACCGCCACGCGCTCGCGGGCCGCCCGGGCGGCGGCGGCACCGGACTCGCAGACGACGGTGTCCAGCCCGGCCCGGGCGCAGACCTCGGCGATCCCGGCACCCATCTGACCGCCGCCGACCACGCCGACCCGGCGGACGGCGGCGTTCACGACCGCACCTGACGGCGGACGAGGTGGCGGGAGTAGGCGTCGGGCGTGAAGAAGTCGAGCAGGGTCAGCTGACCGACGATGACGTCGCCCCAGGTGGGGGCGGTGGCGTCCTCGAAGTCGGCCATCCAGGCCTTCGCACCGGAGTTGAGCGCGTTGACGGCCATCCGCCGGTCCGGCGGTCCGGTGATCTCCACCCGGCGGTCGGTCAGTCCTGGCGCGGGAGCGGCGACCCGCCAGTCCGGGTCCGCGCGGACGGCGGACGTGGCGACGGGGAAGCCGAGGGGCGTACCCGTGACCAGACGGTCCCTCAGGCGGCGGCGCTCCTGGAGGACCTCCAGGCGCCGGGGCTCGAAGGCCGCGTCGAGGCGTGCGAGGAAGTCCGGGGCGGCGGGGGTGAGGATCTCGTCGTGGCGGTCGCCGCGGTGCGCGAGGACGCGGACGGGGCGGGCCGGGGCGCTGGTGGGCATCGGTCTCTCCTGAGCCGGGAAGAGGGTGGGGGCGGGACGGGGGCGGGTCCGCCCCGCCCCGTTCGGCCGGCGTGCGGAGCGGACGCCGACGGCCTAGTGGAACTGCTCTTCCTCGGTGGAGCCGGTGAGCGCGGTGGTGGAGGAGGCCGGGTTGACGGCGGTGGAGACCAGGTCGAAGTAGCCGGTGCCGACCTCGCGCTGGTGCTTGACGGCGGTGAAGCCCTGCTCCTGTGCGGCGAACTCCCGCTCCTGGAGGTCGACGTAGGCGGTCATGCCGTGCTCGGCGTAACCGCGCGCCAGGTCGAACATGCCGTGGTTGAGGGAGTGGAATCCGGCCAGGGTGATGAACTGGAACTTGTAGCCCATGGCTCCCAGTTCGCGCTGGAACTTGGCGATCTGGTCGTCGTCCAGGGCGGCCTTCCAGTTGAAGGAGGGCGAGCAGTTGTACGCGAGCATCCGATCCGGGAACCGCGCGTGGATGGCCTCGGCGAACTCGCGGGCCTGGGCGAGGTCCGGGGTGCCGGTCTCGACCCAGATGAGGTCGGCGTACGGGGCGTAGGCCAGGCCGCGGGCGATGACCGGGGCCATGCCGTTGCGGACGCGGTAGAAGCCCTCGGCGGTGCGCTCGCCCGTGGTGAACCGCGCGTCGCGCTCGTCGACGTCGCTGGTGAGGAGGTTCGCGGCGAGGGCGTCCGTGCGGGCGATGATCAGGGTGGGGGTGTCGGCGATGTCCGCAGCGAGGCGGGCCGCGTTGAGGGTGCGGATGTGCTGGGAGGTGGGGACGAGGACCTTGCCGCCGAGGTGGCCGCACTTCTTCTCGGAGGCGAGCTGGTCCTCGTAGTGGATGCCCGCCGCGCCCGCCGCGATCATCGCCTTCGTGAGCTCGAAGGCGTTGAGCGGTCCGCCGAAGCCGGCCTCGGCGTCGGCGACGATCGGGGCGAGCCAGTCCGTCGTGTCCGTGCCGCCCTCGGCGGTGGCGATCTGGTCGGCGCGCAGCAGGGCGTTGTTGATCCGGCGGACCACCTGGGGCACGGAGTTGACCGGGTAGAGGGACTGGTCGGGGTAGGTGTGCCCGGCCTGGTTGGCGTCGGCGGCCACCTGCCAGCCGGACAGGTAGATCGCCTGGAGCCCGGCGCGCACCTGCTGGACGGCCTGGCCGCCGGTCAGCGCGCCGAGCGCGTGGACGTAGTCCAGCTCGTGCAGCTGGCGCCAGAGGCGCTCGGCGCCGCGCCGGGCCAGGGTGTGTTCCTCTCGGACGCTCCCGGACAGCCGGACCACGTCCCGCGCGGAGTAGGTGCGCTCGATTCCCGCCCATCGGGGTTCCGTCGCCCATCGGTCCGTCAGCCGCTGGGCCGCCGCCGTGGTGGTGTTCGCCTCTGCCATGACCGTCACCGTCTCCATGAGTCGCCTGGTCTGCCAACACTCGCGTCCGGCGCGAGATGTGTTGGCACTGTGTGCCTTGAACGAGGGTCGCGGCCGCCGGCCCCGCCTGACCGCGGAGCTGAGCAATGATGCAGGCCGACCGGGGCGGGTGGCCGGGATCTCCGACGTCAAGGCATGAATCGCGCCCGGACTCGCCGCCTCGGCCACCGGGGTCCGGCGGGCCGCAGGACTGACTCTGGCAGCGGCACCCAGTGCCATCAACAGGGGACGTCTGCCAAGTTCTGTGAATCTTCCACCGCTCTTTTGCCAAGGTTGCGAAGGCCCGGACCGGGTGAGTCCCGCGTACCCTGGGACCCGGTCGAAGAGGGGACTCGGGTGGGCAAGACGTACGCGGGAGCGCGGCTGCGGCGGCTGCGGGAGGAGCGCCGCATGAGCCAGGCGGAGCTGGCCCGGGTCCTGTGCATCTCCCCCAGCTACCTCAACCAGATGGAGCACGACTCCCGTCCGCTCACCGTGCCGGTCCTGCTGCGCCTGACCGAGGCCTTCGGCGTCGACCCCGGGTTCTTCTCGGAGCGCGACACGAGCCGCCTCGTCGCCGACCTCCGCGAGGCGCTCGCCGCCGAGGTCGCCGACGCCCGCGTCTCGGCCTCCGACCTGGCCGAGCTCGCCACCCGGATGCCGGGGGTCGCCTCCGTCCTGCTGGACCTCGGCCGGCGCGGCCAACTCCTCGCCGAGCGGCTCTCGGAGACCGCGGACGGCCGGGAGGGCGGCGGAGGCGCTCCGCGCTCGCCGCACGAGGAGATCCGCGAGTTCTTCTACCGCCGCCAGAACTACCTGCACGAAACCGACCTCGCCGCCGAAGGCCTGGCCCGGGAGATCGGGGTCCGTCCCGGAGAGGTCGTACGCGTGCTCACGGAACGCCTCTGCGGCCGGCACGGGATCCGCCTGTCCGACGCCACCGACCGGCTGCACCACTTCGACCGGCGGGCCCGGGTCCTGCACCTGTCCGGCCGGCTCCGGCCCGGCCAGCAGGCGTTCCGGATGGCCACCCAGCTCGCCCTGCTGGAGCACGGCGAGGAGCTGGACCGGCTGGCCGCCGAGGACTTCGAGCACGGCTCCCCCGCCCACGGCCTGGCCCGGATCGGCATCGCCAACTACTTCGCCGCCGCACTGGTCCTGCCGTACCGCGCCTTCCACGCGGCCGCCGAGGAGTACCGCTACGACATCGAGCGGCTCACCGACCACTTCGGCCTCGGTTACGAGACCGTCTGCCACCGCCTCAGCACCCTCCAGCGGCCCCGGCTGCGCGGGGTCCCCTTCTCCTTCGTCCGGGTGGACCGGGCCGGGAACCTGTCCAAGCGGCAGTCCGCCACCGGCTTCCACTTCTCCCGGGCCGGCGGCACCTGCCCGCTGTGGAACGTCTACGAGGCCTTCGCCGCGCCCGGCCGCATCCACGTCCAGGTCGCCGCGATGCCGGACGGGCAGCGGTACCTGTGGACCGCGCGCGCCGTCACCCGCCACCGCGGCGGCTGGGGCGAGCCCGGCAAGACCTTCGCCATCGGCCTCGGCTGCGAGGTCCGCCACGCGTCCCGGCTCGTCTACTCCGACGGCCTGGACCTGGCCAACGCCTCCGCCGCCACCCCCATCGGCATGGGCTGCCGCCTCTGCGAACGCCTGGACTGCCCCCAGCGGGCGGTGCCTCCCCTCGGCCGCGCCCTGGCCGTCGACGAGAACAGCACCACCTTCGTCCCGTACCCGGTCGCCCCCGAACGGACCCGAGCGGACCCGACCGGACCTGAGCGCGCCGTCTCGCGGCCCGGACGCCCTGTGTGATCAGCGACTCATCCGCTTGGTCAGAGGGCACGCGGGGTTGTAGCGTCACGGCGACATAAAGACATAGCGACGACGGCGAGACGGAAGTCCGGTGTGAATCCGGCATGGTCGCGCCACTGTGTGCTGCGGCGGCTCCCCTCCCCGGGGGTGGCGGCGCGGCGAGTCAGACCCGAGGACCGTCGTACCGCACCACCACATGGGACGCGTTGTTCCCCCAGGAGGTTCCCCCATGGCCGAGGCTCTCGCTTCCGCTGCCGTACCCGCCCCCGCCGTCTCGCCTTCGGCTCCGCTGCCCGTGCGCGCGGTCCTTCCCTGGGCCGCCTTCGTCGGCCTGCTGATGCTCGTGGCCCTGTACTTCGTCGGCGCGGAGCAGGGCGCCACCGCCGTGTTCTCCGGCGAGGGCGTCCACGAGTGGGTGCACGACGGCCGTCACCTGCTCGGCTTCCCCTGCCACTGAAAGGCGCACGCACCATGTACGCCTCCACTGTCAGAGGTCTGCTGGTCCGCGGCATGCTCGCGGGCCTGATCGCCGGACTGTTCGCCTTCGCCGTCGCCTACGCGGTCGGTGAGCCCCCGGTCCGGGGCTCCATCGCCGTCGAAGAGGCCGCGGCGGCCAAGGACGCCGCCGGCGCCCCGGCCGGCCACACCGGTCACGGCGGCGACGCCCCCGCCGCGGAGGAGGAGGAAGAACTCGTCAGCCGTCCCGTGCAGTCCACCGTCGGTCTCGCCACCGGCGTGCTGGTCTACGGGGTCGCGCTGGGCGGCATCGCCTCCCTCGCGTTCTCCTTCGCCCTGGGCCGCGTGGGCGGGTTCAGCCCCCGGGCGACGGCGGCGCTCACGGCCGCCGGCGCCTTCGCCACCGTCTACCTGGTGCCGTTCCTCAAGTACCCGGCCACCCCGCCGGCCGTCGGCAACCCGGACACCATCGGCCAGCGCACCACGCTGTTCTTCCTGATGATCCTGCTCAGCGTCCTGCTGGGCGTCGGCGCGATCGTCCTGGGGCGGCGGCTGGCACCGCGCCTGGGCAACTGGAACGCGACGCTGGCGGCCGGGGCGGGCTTCGTCGTCGCCACCGGGCTGGCCTTCCTCGTGCTCCCGGACAACACCGACGCCGTCAAGCCCGAGTTCCCCGCCGCCCTGCTGTGGGAGTTCCGGGTCGCGTCCATCGCCGTCCAGCTCGTCCTGTGGACCGTGTTCGCCGTCGTCTTCGGAGTCCTCGCCCAGCGGCTGCTGGCCCACCGCACCGATGCCGCCGGTGCGGAAGCGACGGCCCCCCGGCCGGCGTCGGCCCTCGTCTGACCGCACGCCGCGCACACCCGCAGAGCCCCTGCCGCCCCGGACGCCCGGGGCGGCAGGGGCTCTGGCCGTTGCCCGGTCAGCCGGTGGTGAGGCCCGCGCGGACCTCGCGGGCGGCGGCCACGAGGTTCTCCAGGGACGCGCGGGTCTCCGGCCAACCGCGGGTCTTCAGGCCGCAGTCGGGATTGACCCACAGCCGCTCGGCCGGGATGGCGTCCAGGCCGGTGCGCAGCAGGGCGGCCGCTTCCCCGGTGCTGGGGACGCGCGGGGAGTGGATGTCCCAGACGCCGGGGCCGGCCTCGCGGGGGTAGCCGTGGGCGGCGAGTTCGCGGGCGACCTGCATGTGGGAGCGGGCGGCTTCCAGGCTGATGACGTCGGCGTCGAGGTCGTCGATGGCCTGGACGACGTCGCCGAACTCCGCGTAGCACATGTGCGTGTGGATCTGGGTGTCCGGCCGGACCCCGCCGGTGGTGAGGCGGAACGCCCGGGTGGCCCAGTCCAGGTACTCGGCGTGGTCGGCGGCCCGCAGCGGGAGCGTCTCGCGCAGGGCGGGCTCGTCGACCTGGATCACCGGTGTCCCTGCGGCCTCCAGGTCGCCGACCTCGTCGCGCAGGGCGAGCGCCATCTGGCGGGCGGTCTCTGCGAGGGGCTGGTCGTCGCGGACGAAGGACCAGGCGAGCATGGTGACCGGGCCGGTGAGCATGCCCTTCACCGGCTTCGCCGTCAGGGACTGGGCGTACGAGGTCCAGCGGACGGTGATCGGCTCGGGGCGGGAGACGTCCCCGGCCAGCACCGGCGGCCGCACGTAGCGGGTGCCGTAGGACTGGACCCAGCCGTGCCGGGTGGCGAGGTAGCCGGTGAGCTGTTCGGCGAAGTACTGGACCATGTCGTTGCGCTCGGGCTCGCCGTGGACCAGGACGTCGAGGCCGGCCTTCTCCTGGAAGGAGATGACCTCGCCGATCTCCGCCTCGATGCGCGCCTCGTAGCCGGCCGCGTCGATCCGGCCGGCCCGCAGGTCCGCGCGGGCCGCCCGCAGTTCACCGGTCTGCGGGAACGAGCCGATCGTGGTCGTCGGCAGCAGCGGCAGGCCCAGGTGCGCCCGCTGGGCGGCGGCCCGTACCGCGTACGGCTGCGAGCGCCGTCCGTCCGCGTCGGTGACGGCCGCGGTGCGGGCCCGGACGGCCGGGTCGTGGGTGAGGGCGGATCCGGCGCGCGAGGCCAGGTCGGCCCGGTTCGCGGCGAGTTCGGCCGCGATGACCTCCGTGCCCTGGGACAGTCCTCGGGCCAGGACGGAGATCTCCCGCGTCTTCTGCCGGGCGAACGCGAGCCAGCGGCGGACCTGCGGATCGATGTCCCGCTCGGCGGAGGCGTCCAGCGGAACGTGCAGCAGGGAGCAGGACGCGCAGACGTCCACCCGCTCGGCGAGGCCGAGGAGGGTGCCCAGGGTGGCCAGGGACTTCTCGAAGTCGTTGATCCAGACGTTGCGGCCGTCGACGACGCCCGCCACCAGGCGCTTGCCGGGCAGCCCGCCGATCGCCGCGAGGTCCTCCAGGTTGCCCGCGCCCGCTCCGGTGAAGTCGAGTGCCAGGCCGTCCACCGGCGCCTTGGCCAGGACGGGCAGCGCTTCGCCCAGCCGGCCGAAGTAGGAGGCGACCAGCAGCCGCGGGCGTGCCGGGGCGCCGCCGAGGTCGCGGTAGGCGCGGGCGGCGGCGTTCAGCTCCGCCGGGGTGCGGTCCTGCACGAGGGCCGGCTCGTCGAGCTGCACCCACTCGGCTCCGGCGGAGCGCAGCTCGGCGAGGACCTGTGCGTAGACGGGGAGCAGCCGGTCGAGCAGGGTCAGCGGCTCGAAGCCGGCGGGGACGCCCGGGGCGGGCTTGGCCAGCAGCAGGTACGTGACCGGGCCGACCAGGACCGGACGGGCGGTGTGCCCGAGGGCCAGTGCCTCCTTCAGCTCGGCGACCTGCTTGGCGGAGTCCGCGGTGAAGACGGTGTCGGGGCCGAGCTCGGGCACCAGGTAGTGGTAGTTGGTGTCGAACCACTTGGTCATTTCCAGCGGGGCGACGTCCTCGGTGCCGCGGGCCATCGCGAAGTAGCCGTCGAGCGCGTCCGTGCCGACCGCCGCGCGGTGCCGCGCGGGGACGGCGCCGACCATGACGCTGGTGTCGAGCACGTGGTCGTAGTACGAGAAGTCGCCGGTCGGCACCTCGTGGACACCGGCCTCGGCCAGCTGCCGCCAGTTCGACCGGCGCAGGCCCGCCGCGGTCTCCCGGAGGGCATCGGCGCTGACGCGGCCCTTCCAGTAGCCCTCGACGGCCTTCTTCAGTTCACGGTCGTGACCCTGGCGGGGGTAGCCGTACACGGTGGCGCGTGCTGCCGCGGCTGCGGGCTTCGCTGTCACGGAACTCTCCTTCGCGAGACGTGTCCAGGAACGTCCCGGCGACGGGACGCGGACGCGAAGGGAACGACAGAACGCGCGGACCACGCTGCGGGAACGCCGCAGGTGCCGCTCGCTGTGTACGCCGACCCGCCCACGAGGTCACCGGGATGTCCGTCCGCGGAGTGGTCCGCGTACGGGCAACGGGCAGGTCTTCGGACTCGCGGGCACGCCTGCCGGTCTCCCGGCGGGCACCTACTGGCCGTCGCTTCCCAGGACCGCTGTGCGGTCCCAGTGCGTATGACGGCGGTCGTTCCCGCTCACCGCTGCGGGGCAGTCCCGGATTCCCACCGGGTTCCCTCTTACGACGCATCCCGTCTGGCGGACGGGGCGAACCAGCTGCACCGGCCACCCTAGGCCGGACATTCGCCCAGCGGCGACCGCGTCCCACTATCCGGACGGAAATCCGAGACGGGACCGACGCGGCGTCAGGGGCGGCGCAGGCGGGGGGCCAGGGCCGCCATCGCGGCCATCAGAGCCGGCAGCACCAGCATCGCCCACCGCAGGGTCGTCGCCTCCGCCAGGGCGCCGATGACCGGGGGGCCCGCGAGGAAGCCGACGTAGCCCACGGCGGAGACGGCGGCGATGGAGGAGCCGGTGTGCCCGGGGCGCACGGCGGCCGCGTGGGCGAAGACGAGGGGGATGACCGCGGCCATGCCCAGGCCGAGCAGCGTGTAGCCGATGAAGCCCGCCGTGGTCGTCGCGTCGAGGATCGGGATCAGGGCGCCGGCACCCGCCACCACGGCGCACAGGAACGTGAAGCGGGCCGTTCCGAGGCGGGCGCGCAGCCGGTCGGCGGTGAGGCGGCCGATGACCATGCCCGCGGAGAAGACGGCGTACCCCAGGCCCGCCGCGCCCGCCGAGGCCCCGGTCTCCTCCTTCAGGTAGACGGCTCCCCAGTCGTTGACGACCCCCTCCCCCATCAGGGCGCAGAACGCCACGAGCCCCGGGATCCACAGGCCCGGTCCGGGCAGGGCCAGCAGGGGGCCGGTCCTGGACGGGCCCCCGGCCCGCGGTGGTTCGGGGGCGAGGGCCGTGGCCGCCGTCCCCGCCACCACCAGCAGCACGAGGGCGGTCACCGTGAAGTGGGCCCGGATGCCGACCCCGGCGGAGGCCGCGAGGCCGCCCGCCGTGGCGCCGGCGATGCCGCCGAGGCTGAACATCGCGTGGAAGCCGCCGAGTACGGGGCGGCCGTAGGCGCGTTCGACCAGGACGCCCTGGGTGTTCATCGCGACGTCGACGGCCGTGTTGCCGCACGCGAACACCGCCAGGGCCGCCGTCAGCACCGCGAGGTCCGGGACCAGGGGCAGGCTCGCGAGGGCGCCCAGGTAGGCGGCCATGCCGGTGCACAGGACCGTACGGCTGCCGTACCTGGCCACCAGACCGCCGACCAGCGGGAGCCCGGCGAAGGCGCCGCCGCTCAGGCCGACGAGGGCCACGGCCAGTTCCCCCGCGGACAGGTCCAGCCGGCTCTGGACGCCGGGTACCCGGGCCGCCCAGGTGGCGAAGGCCGCCCCGGTGACGAAGAAGACCGCGCAGACGGCCAGCCGCATCGTGCGCGGGCTCCGGCTCCGGTCACGGCCGGGCGGCGCCGCGCGTCCGCCCACGGTCTCGGGCTCGTTGCGCATCTACGTCCGTCCCCTTGTCGTTCGTGCCGGGCCGTACCCGGCCTGTCAGTGCGCCGAGCCGGCCGTCCGCCGGGTCAGGTCGATCAACGCGTCCCGTTCCTCGACAAGGACCTTGTACAGGACTTCGGCGTAGCGGTGCATCGTCCTCACGTCGTTGGGCGGGCCGAAGGAGCTGAAGCTCTGTCCGAGCACCAGGCGGCGCAGGCAGACCTCCTCGCTCACGGGGTACTGCGCCGGGTCGTAGTGGTGGCCGGGGCGTGCGTGCCCGCAGCTCCAGGGGCATCCGCGGCCGTAGCCGCGCAGCTCCTGGAACAGGGTCTGTCCGGGTACCGGCTGCGGCTGCCAGCGCATGATGGGCAGGCCTTCGGCGTTCACCGCCCGGGCGAGCGCGTCGCGGAAGGCGGCGACGGGGAGGTCGTCGAGACCGAGTTCCTCGGGCATGACGAGCAGTGGGTAGAAGAAGTACACGTGCGTGCGGTCCTCGGGCACGGCCGGCGTGCGGATGCCGGGTACGCCGGCCAGGGCCCGCGTGAGGGCCGCCCCGTTGGCCTGCCGGACGAGGGACATCTGCGACAGGCGGGTGAGCTGGGACCGGGCGAACGCGGCGGCGAGGACGTCGATGCGGTAGTTCCAGCCCATGATGCGGGCGTTGTAGTCGCGGCTCTGGCCCGGGAGTTCCTCGCCGAACATCAGCACCCGCCGGGCCAGCTTGTGCTGTTCCTCGTCGCGGGTCGCGAACAGGCCGCCCTCGCCGAGGGCGGAGAGGGTCTTGGAGCCGTTGAGGCTGGCGCCGCTCAGGGTGCCGAGGGACCCGACGGGGCGGCCCCGGTAGGCGGCGCCGTGTGCCTGGGAGGCGTCCTCGATGAGGACGAGGCCGCGCCGGTCCGCGATCGCCCGCAGGGCGTCGTAGTCGGCGGGCAGGCCGTTGAGGTCCACGGCGACCACGGCGCGGGTACGGTCGGTGATCCGTTCCTCGATCCGGGCCGGGTCGATGTTGAACGTCGTGAGGTCGGTGTCCACGAACACCGGGATCGCGTTGGCCTGGAGCACGCAGGAGGCCGAGGCGAGGAAGGTGTCGGCCGGCACGAGCACCTCGTCGCCCGGCTCGACGCCCGCGGCCGCGATCGCCATGTGCAGGGCCGCGGTGCCGGAGTTGGCGGCGAGGACGTGGGGCATGCCGGTGAACTCGGCCCAGGCGTCCTCAAGACCGCTCACCGTACGCATGGGCCAGTGCCACGGGGTGGCGTCCTCCAGCGCTTCGAGCACGGCCTTGCGGTCGGCGTCGACGATGTGCGGCCAGGGAGCCACCTCGTCCCCGGAGAGCAGCGGTGTACCTCCGTCGACGGCTAGCACGTCCTGGCCTCCAGGCTCCGGCGCACCGGGGTCTCACGGCGGAACACCGCCCTGGCGGTGGGTATTTCGGGGAACGGCCCGAGCAGGCGGGCCAGGCGGGTGAGGCCCTCGGCCAGGGTGATCCGCGGAGCGAAGCCCAGCCCTTCCAGCCGGGTGGTGTCGGCGAGGAGGGTGAAGCTGTCGGCCAGGCTGGAGGGGTCGGCGTCCAGCAGCGCCGGGCGGCCGGTCGCCGTCCCCACCGCCTCGGCGAGCTCGCGCATCGAGACGGCGGTGCCGCTGCCCAGGTTGTAGGTCTCTCCGGCGGTGCCGAGGTCGGCCAGGGTCGTCAGCGCCCGGCAGAGGTCCTCGACGTGGATGAAGTCGCGGCGCTTGCGGTCGATGTCGCCGACCACCGGGATGGGCTGCTCGTTGAGGTGCCAGCGCAGGAACTGCGAGACCTCCCCGCCCGCCCGGCGCGGGTCTTCGCCGGGGCCGTAGACGACGAAGGACCGGCCGATGACGACGGGCAGTCCGGCCGTGGCGTGCAGGCTGCGCAGGGTCAGCTCGCCGGAGAGCTTCGAGGCGCCGTACGGCAGGAAGGGCTGCGTGGGGTGGTCCTCGCGGATCGGGCTGCGGCGCGGGGTTCCGTAGACGATGGCGGAGGAGAGGTAGACGAGGCGGCGCACCCCCAGCTCCAGGCAGGCGTTGCCGACGTTGCAGGTCGCGAGGGCGTTGAGGTGGAAGTCGTGGCGGGGGTTGACCACCGACTCGGTGCCGCTGGCGTTGCCGGCCAGGTGGAACACGGCGTCGGGGGGGGGGGGGGGGGGGGGGGGGGGGGGGGGGGGGGGGGGGGGGGGGGGGGGGGGGGGGGGGGAGAGAAGGGGGGGGGGGGGGGGGGGAGAGGGGGGGGGGGGGGCGGAA
>NZ_JBVJWV010000003.1:181047-196539 GCF_055602105.1 Streptomyces sp. NPDC037421 | reverse complement strand
TCTGTTGTGGGGCCGCCGGCCCAACCGCACGCCCTAAGACCTACCCCGTCTTCCTTTCTCCTTCCCCTTTCCTCTCTGCCCTCCTTCGCCCCCCCCCCCCCCCAGTAAGGTCTCGCCGTAGTCACGCAGGTCGGCGCGGACGTGGGAGACCCCCGGCAGCTCGGCGAGGCCGGGGGGAAGCGGGGCGTGGTCGACGACGGTGACCTTCCGGGACAGCAGGCTGAGGGCCGTGACGAGATGCCGGCCGACGAAACCGGCTCCGCCGGTGACGGCGACTTCCTCGTAGTGCGTTTCTGGCGTGTCGGGGCCGTGGTGCACGATCACTCCGTTCGGGGTGCGACGAGGTCTTACGAGGTCCTACGGGATCCGTCTCCTCCCCGTCGGCGCAAGGGGGGCCGGGGAGACTGGCCGAGACCGCCTCCCGCCCGGCCGCGCGGCGGCGAGAAGAGCGGAGCTGGTCTGTTTCCGCACCGGCCGAGGGCGGAGGGAGCGGCTCCGCCCGAACCGGAAGCGGGGGGCGCACCGCTGCGCGGCAAGGCCCGGATGGCCGGTTAGGCGGGCTTGACCTGGGGTGAGAGGACGTGCTCCACAGCGGGAAAGCCCCGGGCGCCCACCGGTCGGTGGAACCGGTCTGAAGGCTTGAACACGAATTTCACACATCTGCTCTTCATACCGGGCCGTGATGGTCTAGATTGACCGTGCTTCAGCTGTTCGTACACGAGCAACCAGTAAATGATCTACAGGCCAGGCGCTACGGAAAGCCAGCAATCGCGTCCCCCCGGCACGAGGGGTGGGGGATGATCAATTCTCGGGGCCCGGGAAAGGGCCTTGGGTGCGGGGGAGCACCCGAGGTTTCGGCGGGTTCTCGCACACGTCGAAAGTCTGGCGGGGCATGCGGGTCCGCTGCCGCCGGGGTGGGTTGTCCGAGCAGTTCCGCGACGGCCGGGGGGGATCCCGGGAAGGAACAGCGCGGCTCGGGAGGCGGGGGCCTACCGGGCGGAGCACAGTGATTGGCGAACACGTCGTACCACTGGGGACCTGGGGGGTTCTGTGCGGCAAGGGGGATTAGTCAGCCCGTTCCCGTCGGCGCGCGGGCGTCTGGCGAACGGGGCGATCAGCCGGCCCGCGAGTGACTGGGAGCAGCGGTACCGGCGTACCGTGATCATCAGCGATACGGTGGCCACCGCCCTGGTGGTGGCGTCCATCGGTAACTTCTTCGGGGCTCGGGACGCGGCCAACTGGCACGAGAAATGGGGAATTCTCGCATTCGGCACCGAGCTTCTGGTATTGGCCGCACTGGCTGTCAACCGGTCGTGGGCTCCGGCGGTTCTCGGCCAGGGTGCCGAGGAATTCCGCCGGCTCGGCCGCTCATTGTTCACGGCGACGGTCCTGCTGGCGCTCGGCGGGATCGCCCTCGCCTCGCGCAACATCAAACTCTGGATCTTCGTCGCGATCCCGGCGATCGCGCTCGTCACCATGACCACGCGGTATCTGCTGCGCCTCTGGCTGCACAAACAGCGGAAGGAAGGACTGTGCCTGCGACCGGTGCTCGCCGCCGGGAGCCCGGCCACCCTGCACGACCTGATTTCCCGGACCCGCAAGTTCCCGCACCTCGGCTGGCGGGTGGACGCGGTGTGCACGACGGACGGTCTCGGGCTCGACGGAGCCGGTGACCAGCTGGACGGTGTACCGGTCGTCGGCCGGCTGGCCGACGTGGCGAACCACGTCCGCCGCGACGGCTACCGTGTCGTCGCGGTCACTCCGGACCCGCACTGGTCGCCGGACCGGCTCCAGCGGCTGGCCTGGAACCTGGAGGGCAGCGACGCCGAGATGGTCGTGGCCCCGGTGCTGATGGAGGTGGCCGGACCGCGGCTGCACGTGGACGCGGTGCTGGGGATCCCACTGCTGCGGGTCAGCATGCCGATCTTCACCGGCGGCCGCCGGGCGGTCAAAGAGGTCGTGGACCGGGTGGGCGCGGCGATCCTGCTGATGCTGTTCGCACCGCTGATGGTGTTCGTCGCGCTGCTCGTGGTCGCGGACAGCCGGGGCGGGGCGGTGTACCGGCAGCGCAGGGTCGGGAAGGACGGACGCGAGTTCACCATTCTCAAGTTCCGCACCATGGTCGCCGATGCCGACCGGGTACGCGCCGAGCTGGCCGACCGCAACGAGGGCGCCGGCCTGCTGTTCAAGCTCCGCCGGGACCCGAGGGTGACCCGGGTGGGGGCGGTGCTGCGCCGGTACTCGATCGACGAACTCCCGCAGCTCTTCAACGTGCTGACGGGGTCGATGTCGCTCGTCGGTCCGCGGCCTCCGCTGCCGGAGGAGTCCGCCGCGTACGGGCCGGACATCCGGCGGCGGCTGCTGGTCAAGCCCGGACTCACGGGTCTGTGGCAGATCAGCGGACGCAGTGACCTGTCGTGGGAGGAGGCGGTCCGGCTGGACCTGCGGTACGTGGAGGACTGGTCGCTCGCCCTGGACACAGTGATCTTGTGGAAGACGCTGCGTGCGGTGGTCTACGGGCAGGGGGCCTATTGATGCGCGGGAGCCGTCGTCGGGCAGACGCGCGGACCGCAGGCCGTGGGGGCCTGCCTGGGGGGAGGAACGAGTCATGAGGGTCAGCGTTTTCGGGCTCGGCTACGTGGGCTGCGTCTCGGCCGCGTGCCTGGCCAGCATGGGCCACGAGGTCATCGGGGTGGACGTCAGCCAGGTGAAGGTGGACCTGGTCAACGACGGCAAGGCCCCGGTGGTCGAGGAGCGGATCGGCGAGCTCATCGCCGACGTCGTGCGGACGGGGGCGTTACGCGCCACCGGTGACGTCCGCGAGGCGATCATGGACAGTGAGGTGTCGCTGGTCTGCGTGGGCACGCCGTCGGAGCCCAACGGCAGCCTGTGCACCACGTACTTGGAGCGGGTCACCGAGCAGATCGGCGCCGCGCTGGCCGAGCGGGGCGGGCGGCACACCGTGGTGTTCCGCAGCACCATGCTCCCGGGCACCTGCCTGAACCTGCTGGTGCCGATCCTGGAGAAGTCCGTCGGCGGCACGGCCGGGGTGGACGTCGGGGTCGCGGTCAACCCGGAGTTCCTGCGCGAGGGCACGAGCGTGCGGGACTTCTTCGACCCGCCCAAGACCGTCATCGGCGAGCTGGACCCGGCGAGCGGCGACGTGGTGGCGGCCCTGTACGACGGATTGCCCGGCGAGGTGTTCCGGGTCCCGGTCCCCACCGCCGAGGCCATCAAGTACGCGGACAACGCGTTCCACGGCCTCAAGATCGGGTTCGCGAACGAGCTGGGCGCGGTGTGCCGGGCCCTCGGGGTGGACTCGCACCAGGTGATCGACGTGTTCCTGGCCGACCGCAAGCTGAACATCAGCCCCGCCTACCTGCGGCCCGGCTTCGCCTTCGGCGGGTCCTGCCTGCCCAAGGACCTGCGCAGCCTGGTCCACGCGGCGCAGCGGGCCGACGTCTCGGTGCCCATCCTCTCCCACGTGCTGCCCTCCAACTCCGACCACCTGCAACGCGCGGTGGAGCTGGTGGAGCGCACCGGCAGGCGCCGGGCGGGCCTGTTCGGGCTGTCCTTCAAGCCCGGCACCGACGACCTGCGCGAGAGCCCGCTCGTCGAGCTGGCGGAGAGGCTCTTCGGCAAGGGGTACGACCTGAAGATCTACGACGCCAACGTGAGCCTCTCCCGGCTGCTCGGCGCGAACCGCGAGTACATCGAGAACCGGCTGCCGCACCTCGCGCACCTGCTCGCGGATTCCGTCGACGAGGTGCTCGAACACGCCGAGGTGTGCCTGGTCGGGACCAGGGACCCGGACGTGCTGGCGGCGCTGCCCCATGGCGACGGCCCGGTGATCATCGACCTCATCCACCTTCCCGACGCCGACGCGCGCCGGACCGAACCGGGGTACGTGGGCCTTGCTTGGTGAAACATCGCGTGGTGCGGCCGGCGGCGGCCGCACCACCGGCCGGCGCGCGCTGGTCCTGGTGGAGAACCTGTCGGTGCCGTTCGACCGGCGGGTGTGGCAGGAGTGCACGACGCTGCGCGACGCCGGCTGGACGGTGGACGTCATCTGTCCGCAGGGGAGCAAGCGGGACACGGAGCCGGAGGCCGAGATCGACGGGGTGCGGATCCACCGCTACCCGTTGCGCGCGGCCACCGGAGGGCCGGCCGGCTACCTGAAGGAGTACGGATCGGCGCTGTGGCACACCATGCGGCTGGCCCGCAAGGTCGGGCCGGTCCACGTGGTCCACGCCTGCAATCCGCCCGACCTCCTGTTCCTGCCGGCCCTGTGGCTCAAGCGGCACGGAGCGCGGTTCGTCTTCGACCAGCACGACCTGGTCCCCGAGCTGTACCTCTCCCGGTTCGACCGCGGCGAGGACCTGCTCTACCGCGCCGTGTGCGCGCTGGAGCGGCTCACCTACCGGGCCGCGGACGTCGTGCTCGCCACGAACGAGAGCTACCGGGACGTCGCGGTGCGCCGCGGCGGCCGGCGGCCGTCGGACGTCTTCGTGGTGCGCAGCGCGCCCGACACCGACCGCTTCCACCCCGTGCCGCCCGAGCCCGAGCTGAAGCGCGGCAAGCCCCACCTGCTGTGCTACCTCGGGGTCATGGGACCGCAGGACGGCGTCGACTACGCCTTGCGGGCCCTCGCGAAGCTGCGGGACGAGGTCGGGCGGAGCGACTGGCACGCGGTGTTCGTCGGCGGCGGCGACACCTTCGACGCGATGGTGGAGCTGTCCCGGCGGCTGGGGCTCTCCGAGCAGGTGCAGTTCACCGGGCGCGTTCCGGACGCCGACCTGGCGCGGTACCTGTCCACCGCGGACGTGTGCCTCTCCCCCGATCCGCGCAATCCGCTCAACGACGTGTCGACCATGAACAAGGTCCTGGAGTACATGGTGATGGGCCGGCCGATCGTCTCGTTCGACCTCAAGGAGGCGCGGGTCTCCGCCGGTGACGCCGCCGTCTACGCGCCCGCCAACGACGAGGGCGAGTTCGCCAGGCTCATCGCGCTGCTGCTGGACGATCCGGAGAAGCGGGCCCTGATGGGGAAGACCGGCCAGGAGCGGATCGGCGGGCCGCTCTCCTGGCGCAACTCGCAGGCTTCCCTGCTCTCCGCCTACGCCGCCGCCTGCCGTGACCGCGGTCCTGTGTCGGCGGGCTCCTCCGGCCGTTCGGGGAAGAGGCCGCGCCGTTGAGCGATGACACGATACGCCTGGTCACCATCGGGCTGATCTTCCGCCGGCGCTGGCGGCTGCTCACCGTCCTCGCCGTGGTGGGTGCGCTGGTCGGTTACGGCACCTCCCTGCTGGTTCCGCCGCGTTACACGGCCTCGGCGTCGGTGCTGCTGCCGGGGGCGTGGGAGGAGCGCGAGCTGCTGACCCAGGCGGAGATCGCGGCCAGTTCGGTGGTGGTCGACCGCGCGGCCTCCGCGCTCGGCTGGACCAAGGTCAGCCGCAGCGAGCTGCGGGACCGGGTGAGCGCCAAGGCCGCGGACGGGAACATCATCAGGATCTCGGGCACGGCCGACACCCCGGAGCGCGCGCAGCGGCTCTCCGACCAGGTGGCCCTGCAGTTCGTCGCGTTCGCCGCGCGGATCTCGGGCGCCGGCACCGACCCCGAGGCGGCGGCGCGGCCCGAGGCGCTGCGGCAGCTGGTGACGCAGACCAGCCGCCGGATCACCGAGCTGGCCGACGCGGCCGGACGGGGGCAGACCGTGGACAGCGTGCAGACCCGTACCGAACTCGCGAAGCTGCGCACCACGCTCCAAGAGGCCGTCGACAAGCTGGACCAGGCCGACCCCGCCGCCGGAAAGGCCAACATGGTCGTCATGGGGCCGGCGGCCCGGCCCACCGGCGAGGCACCGCCGACGAGGACGCAGCTCATCGTCGCCGGAGCGGTGCTGTTCTTCCTGCTCGGGATCATCGGCCATCTCGCCGCGACGCGGATGAGCCGCCGGCCGCGCACCGAAGCGGAGATCGCCGCGGCGCTGGGCTCGGCGGTGCTGGGCACCGTCGACGTGCCCGCCGAACGGCCCGCGGACCGGCCGGGAGGCCGTGGCCCGCGGGCCGGGATCCGCCGGCTGCTGGGCCTCGACGTCCGGTGGGACGTACCGGCGCCGCGCACGTCCGGCGACGAGGCCGGCAGGCAGGTCCGCTACCGGCGGGTGCACGCCCGCCTGCGGGAAGGGCTGCCGGCCCCCCGGCGGCTGCTGCTGCTCGTCCCGGAGGGCGACCGGAGCGCGCTCCGGGCCGCCGGGCAGTTCACCGCCGGGGCCGAGGGCGATCCCGGGCTGCGGCTGGCCGCGGTTTCGGTGTCCCGGCCGATGGTCGCGGACCGCGACGACGAGTCCGGTGCCGTGGTCGTGCTCAGCCCGGGCAGCCGGACCGCCGGGGAGCTCGCCGGGATCGTCGGGGCGTGTGCGGACGCCGGGCACGAGATCGTCGGCATCGTCCTCGTCGGCACGGTCCAGGCCGGTCCGACGGGGTCCGCCGACCGGCCCCGCAAGACCGCCGCACCGGCACTCGCGGTCGGCTCCGACGCGACGGGAAGTTCAGGGTGACGATGAGTACGACTTCGGAGCCTTCGCACGCCGCTCCGCTGCTGGACCTGCAATCGCTCGTGGTGTCGGTGCGCAGGCGCCGCCGCCTCTGGTGCTCCCTGGCACTGCTGGGGCTGCTCATCGGCGCGGCCGTGGCGGTGCTGCTGCCGCCGCCGCCGACGGCGGTGACCAAGGTGCTGGTCGCGCATCAGCAGGACCAGCCGAACGACCCCGGAACGCTGATCCGCACCGACGCAGCGCTGTTGCAGACCACCCGGATCGCCGAGAAGGCCCTGCAGACCCTGAAGTCCCCGGACAGGCCGGAGGACTTCATGAAGGACTACACGGGTGCCGGCCTGACCAACAACCTGCTCCAGATCGAAGCGACGGGTGACAGCGACGCGCAGGCAGTGGCCCGCGCCAAGGCGCTGGCCGACGCGTTCGTCGCGGACCACGTGCGGCGGATCCAGGAGGCCGCGGAGGCCGAGGCCAAGACCCTGCTCGACCAGCGCGACCGGTTGCGGGACGAGCTCGACCAGGTCAACAAGGCGATCGGGAACGGAACGCCGGAGGCCGGTCCCAAGGCGTCGGCGAACATGGAGTCGCTCTTCGCCCGCCGGGCCGAACTCACCGCCCGGATCACCGACTTCGGCCAGCGCTCCGCTGAGGCGCGGGTCGGAACGCCCCAGCTCGTCGCCGGCACGCAGGTCGTGGACGCACCGCGCGCGGTGCGGCACTCCCTGCCCAAGTCCGCCGCCACCGACGCCGCGATCGGGCTCGTCCTCGGGCTGGTCCTCGGGCTCGCGGTGGCCGCGGTCGGCGCGGTGGTGGCGGACCGCCCCGTGCTGCGCCGGGAGATCGCGGCGAACCTGGGGGCCTCCGTCATCGCGGAGCTCCCCCGCCGGTCGGCCGGGCGCTTGCAGCGGCGCAGCACCCGGGCGGCTCGCGAGCGGCTCACCGCGTCCCTGGCCCGCACGGTACGCGGCTCCGCGGAACCGGTTTCGCTGCTGGAACTGGGCTGCGCGCAGGCCACGGCCCTGATCGCCCTGGACCTCGCCGGGGCACTGGCGGCGCAGGGACCGGTGTCCGTCGTCGACGGCCTGCCCGGCCTCCGGCTCACCCATCACCGCCGCAAGCCCGGGGACCTGACCGTGGTCGGCGACGGCGCCGCGGAGGCGGCCGACGGAGAGCGCCGGTTCGGCGTGGGCTCGGTCTCGCCCGGCACGGCGTGGACCGAGCTCGGGTACCTCGGCACCCGGACCGTGCTCGTCGTGCGCGCCGGGCACGGCAGCGCCGCGTGGCTGCACACGGTGGCGCGGCAGCTCGCGGACCAGGGCATCACGGTGACCGGTGTGGTGCTGATCGACCCCGATCCGCGTGACCGGACCGACGGCACCTTGTGGGACGGGCCGCACACCGCGCCGCGCGGCCAGAACGAGCAGCCGGCCCGGCAGAACGACGGGGGTACCTCCCACGCCGTTCAGGCAGTGGGGAAGGGCGGGCGGCAGACGGAACGGCTGCCCGCGTGGGCGGCGCGGGTTCCGGACAGCGACCAGGAGGCACGGTAGGACATGTGTGGCATCGCAGGCACTTACTGCTGGCCGGACGGGAAGGCCGTGACCGACCGGCTCACGGAGACCCTCGCCCACCGCGGTCCGGACGGCGCCGGCCGGTACGGCCACCCCGTCGGTGACGGCGAGGTGCAGCTCGGGCACCGCCGGCTGGCCATCATCGACCTCTCCGAGACCGGCGCCCAGCCGATGGTCTCGGACGGGCTCGTCCTCACGTACAACGGCGAGCTGTACAACGCGCCCGAGCTGCGTGCCGAGCTGGCGGCCGCCGGGGTGCGCTTCCGCGGCACCTCCGACACCGAGGTGCTGCTGGAGGCCTGGCGGCGCTGGGGCACGGACTGCCTGCCCCGGCTGCGCGGCATGTTCGCGTTCGGGATCTTCGACGAGCGGACGGGTGAGCTGGTGCTCGCCCGCGACCAGCTCGGCATCAAGCCGCTGTTCCTGCTCCGGCGCGGCGGGGGCCTGGTGTTCGCCTCCGAGCTGAAGGCCCTCGCTGCCGCCACCGGCGGTTCGCTGGAGGTGGACCACGCGGCGCTGGTGGCCTCGCTGCTGTACTACTGGGTGCCGGACTCGCGGTGCGCCTACCGGGAGGCGGAGAAACTGCCGCCGGGGAGCTGGCTGCGGTGCCGGCCCGACGGCCGGGTGGAGCGCGGCCGGTACTGGAACCTCAGGGACGTCGCCGCCGAGGGCCGGGAGCGGGCCCGCGCCGGTGAGCTGCCCGATCTGGCCGCCATCGTCGAGGAGTCGACCCGGCGGCACCTGCTGTCCGACGTACCCGTGGCGACCTTCCTCTCCGGCGGCCTCGACTCCAGCTACCTGACCGCCCTGGCGGCCCGCCACCGGCCCGGGATGTCCGCCTACACGATCGGGTTCCGCGCCGAGGACGCCAAGTTCGAGGCGATGCCGGACGACCTGCGCTACGCCCGGAAGGTGGCCGAGCGGTTCGGCGTCGACCTGCACGAGATCGAGATCGCTCCGGACGTGCTCGACCTGCTGCCGCGGATGACGTACCACCTGGACGAGCCGATCGGCGACCCCGCCGCGATCAACACCTTCCTGATCTGTTCGGCCGCCCGGGAGGCCGGGGTCAAGGTGATGCTCTCGGGGATGGGTGCCGACGAGCTGTTCGCCGGCTACCGCAAGCACCTGGCCAACGTGCTCGCGCTGCGCTACCAGCGCGTCCCGCGGCCCCTGCGGCGCGGCCTGTCCGGCGCCGTGGACCGGCTGCCGGTCGCCACCTCCCGCCGGGGGTACCGGTCGGTGCGCTTCGCGAAGCGGTTCCTGTCCTTCGCCGATCTGCCGGAGGAGACCGCCTTCCGGCGCAGCTACACCATGTACGACCGCGGCGAACTGCTCGACCTGATCGATCCGGACCTGGCCGGGACGGTCGACGACGTGCTGACCGAGCACGCGGACGTGTACGAGGACAACGACCTCGACGACTTCGTCAACCGCATGTGCCTGGGCGACTCCCGGATGTTCCTGCCGGGCCTGAACCTCGCCTACACGGACCGCTCCAGCATGGCCGCGTCGACCGAGGTGCGCGTGCCGTACGTGGACGTCGAGGTGGTCAGGGCCGCGTTCACCTTCCCCGGGGACCGGAAGATCGTCGGACGGCAGGGCAAGGCCGTGCTCAAGGAGGCGGCGGCCTCGGTCCTTCCCCGGGAGATCGTCTACCGGCCCAAGGGCCTGTTCAGCGCCCCGCTGCGCGCCTGGATGAGCCGGGACCTGGCACCGCTGGTGCGCGAGGTCATCCACGACGGCGAGCTCGTCCGTTCCGGGTTCCTGCGCCGCGACGCCCTGGCGCGGCTCGCCGCCGAGGACGCCGCCGGGCAGCGGGATTTCTCCAAGCACCTGTGGCATGTGCTGACCCTCGAGTACTGGTACCGCGGCGCGACCTCCGGGTCCGGTCAGAGCACTCGGTTTACGGCTTAGGAATTTCAGAGGAGTTCGGGTGAAGCAGGTCGTGCAGAACTACAAGAGCGGCGAGCTGGCGGTGCTGGACGTGCCGGTGCCGGGGTGCAAGCCGGGCGGTGTGCTGGTCCGCACCGCCTACTCGCTGATATCCACCGGGACCGAGCTCATGAAGGTGTCCGAGGCCGGCATGTCGATGCTGGGCAAGGCCCGTTCCCGGCCGGACCAGGTCGCCAAGGTCATGCAGAGCGTGGCCGTCAACGGGGTGCCCGCCACGTACCGCAAGGTGATGGGCAAGCTGGACTCCTACACGCCGCTGGGCTATTCGCTGTGCGGGGTGGTCGAGCAGGTCGGCGCCGGGATCGACGACGTGGCGGTCGGTGACGTGGTGGCCTGCGCGGGCAACGAGCACGCGCTGCACGCCGAGTTGAACTGGGTGCCGAAGAACCTGTACGCCCGGGTGCCGGACGGTCTCGCGCCCCGGCACGCGGCCTTCGGCACGGTCGGTTCGATCGCGATGCAGGGCGTGCGCCAGGGCGAGCCCCAGCTCGGCGAGGTGGCGCTGGTCATCGGCCTCGGGCTGATCGGGCAGCTGGTGGTGCAGCTCCTCACCGCCTCGGGGGTCCGCGTCGTCGGTGCCGACCCCGACCCGGTGCGCTGCGAACTCGCCGAGCGCCTGGGCGCCGCGGCCTGCGGAGACCCCGGGTCGACGGCCGTGGAGGCCGCCGTCGCCGAGCTCACGGACGGGCACGGCGTGGACCAGGTGTACCTGGCCGCCGGCGGTGGCAGCAACCAGCCCGTCGAGCTGGCCGCCCGGCTCTGCCGGGACCGCGGCCGGGTCGTCGACATCGGCAAGTGCCGCCTGGACCTGCCGTGGAACGCCTACTACGAGAAGGAGCTCGACGTCCGGTTCTCCCGCAGTTACGGCCCCGGGCGCTACGACCCGGAGTACGAGCTCGACGGGCGGGACTACCCGATCGGCTACGTGCGCTGGACCGAGCGCCGCAACCTGGCGTGCTTCCTCGACCTCGTCGCCCGCGGCAGGGTCGACGTGGAGCCGCTGGTCTCCCACGTCGCCGACTTCGATGACGCCGTCGAGACGTACCAGCGCCTCAAGGACGGCGATCTGAAGGCCGTGGCCGTGCTGTTCCGCTACCCCGGACAGGCCCGGGAGGCGGAGCCCCCGGTGCTGGCCGTGCCGGCGGTCAGGCGCTCCGGCGGCGGGGTGTCCACGCCGTCCCGGGCCGCCGGGGCGCCGGTGCGCCTCGCGTTCGTCGGCGCGGGGAACTACGCGACGTCGATGCTGCTGCCGCACCTGGTGCAGCGCGACGGCGTCGAGCTCGCGACGGTCGTCACCACGACGGCGCTGTCCGCGGCCAACGCCCAGCGCAAGTTCGGCTTCGCCGAGGCGACCACCGATCTCGACGCCGTGCTCGGCGACAAGTCCGTCGACGCGGTGTTCGTGGTCACCCGGCACAGCTCGCACGCCGAGCTGACCCGGCAGGCGCTGCTGGCCGGCAAGACGGTGTTCGTGGAGAAGCCGCTGGCGCTCACCGGGGACGAACTGGCCGGTGTCCTCGCGGCGGTGGAGGAGTCCGGCAACGACCGGCTGCAGGTGGGCTTCAACCGCCGCTTCTCACCGCTGCTCCAGGAGGCCCGCAAGCGGTTCGGCAGCCGGACCGGACCGGCGAGCCTGCGCTACCTGGTCAACGCGGGCCGGCTCCAGCACGGCAGCTGGTACCTCCAGCAGGGCACCGAGGGCTCGAGGTTCGCCGGCGAGGGCGGGCACTTCATCGACACGGCGAGCTGGCTGCTGGGCGCCGACCCGGTCTCGGTGTACGCGGCCGCCACGTCCGGCAACGAGGACCTCCAGGTCGTGCTGCGCTACCCGGACGGCTCCACCGCAACCATCAGCTACGTCACCACGGGGGCGCCCGGCTTCCCCAAGGAGACGCTCGACCTGGTCGCGGACGGCAAGGTGCTGCGGCTCGACGACTTCGTGCGCGCCTCCGTGTATTTCGAGAAGGGCGCGGCCGGGCGCAAGCGGTGGGTCAGCTCGCGGCTGCCCCAGGCCCGGGACAAGGGCCAGCTCGCCGAACTGGCCGCGTTCGTCAGGGCCGTGCGGACGGGCGGGCCGATGCCGGTGCCGCTGGAGTCGCTGGTCGCCACCACGGCGGCCACCCTCGCGGTGCAGGCCGGCCTGGCCGGCGGCGTTCCCGTGGCGCTGGCGGACGGCCGATGACTGTGATCTCGGGGAGTCCGGGCTGGTACCTGCGGCGGCTGTCCCGGATGGGGCCGCAGGAGGTCGGCGGCCGGGTGGGCGACACGGTGCGCAGGCGGCGGTGGCGGTCGGCGCCGCCGGACGCCCCGGCCGTGAGCGGCGCCCGGTTCACCGCGGTGCTTCCCGCGGGGACCGCCGACGCGGTACCGCCGGACGCCGCCAAACGGCTCGTCGCCGAGGCGGACCGGCTGATGGCCGGGCACGGCACGTTCTTCGGGGTGGACCGCGACGACCTGGTCGACCCGGACTGGTTCTTCGACCCGAAGACCGGCCTGCGGGCCCCGCAGGGCTACGCCTTCGACGTGCCGTACCGGGACGAGGACGCGGTCGGGGACATCAAGCAGATCTGGGAGCCGTCCCGGCACCAGTACCTCACCGTCCTGGCCGCCGCGTACGCGGTCACCGGGGACGAGCGGTACGCCGAGCGGGTGGCCGCGCACCTGCGGTCGTGGTGGGCGGCCAATCCGCCGCTGCGCGGGGTCCACTGGACCAGCGGCATCGAGCTGGGCATCCGGCTGCTGTCCTGGGTGTGGGTCCGCCGGCTGCTCGACGGCTGGCCGGGCGCGGCCGGGCTGTTCGAGGAGGATCCGGTGGCGCGGAACCAGGTCTGGCACCACCAGCGCTGGCTGGCCGCGTTCCCCAGCCGGGGGTCCTCGGCGAACAACCACGTCATCGCCGAGGCCGCCGGGCAGTTCGCCGCGGCGTGCGCGTTCGGCTGGTTCCCCTCCTCGGAGCGCTGGCGGGCCGACGCGCTGCGGTCGCTGGAGCGGCACCTGCGCGGCAACACCTTCCTCTCCGGCCTCAACCGCGAGCTGGCCTCCGAGTACCACGGGCTGGTGCTGGAGCTGGGCCTGGCCGCGCTGGCCGAGGCGGACGCCGCCGGCGTGCCGGTCCCGGCGCCGGTGCGGCTGGTGCTGCTGCGGATGACCGACGCGCTCGCGGCCGTCGTGGACAACCGGCTGCGGCCGCCGCGCCAGGGGGACTCGGACGACGGGCACGGTCTGGTCGTGGACGGTGCGGGCACCGACCGCTGGGGCTCGCTGCTGGCCACCGGGGACGCCGTGTTCGGCCGGCTCGGCTGGTGGCCCGCGGTGACCGGCACCGATGTGCGCACCGTGTTGCTGGCCGCGCTCATCCGGCCCGGCACGCCGGCGGTGACCCGCCCGGTGAGCCGTCCGGTCCACTTCCCCGACGCCGGCATGACCGTCCTGCGCGGTCCCGGGGGGCCCGGGGAGCTCTGGGTGCGCTGCGACGGCGGTCCGCACGGCTTCCTGTCCATCGCCGCGCACGCCCACGCGGACGCGCTGTCCGTGGAGGTCCGCCACGACGGGGTCGACGTACTGGCCGACCCGGGGACGTTCTGCTACCACGGGCAGCCCGAGTGGCGGCAGTACTTCCGGTCGACCCTCGGGCACAACACCCTGCAACTGGACGGCGTTGACCAGTCCGTCTCCGGCGGGCCGTTCCTGTGGACCCGGCACGCCCGGACCCGCGTCCTGGTCGCGGACACCTCCGACGCGGGGGTGTCGCGCTGGTGTGCCGAGCACGACGGCTACCGGCCCTCCGTGCACCGCCGCCGGGTGGAGCTGACGGCCGCGAGCCGGGAGCTGCGGGTGGTCGACGAGGTGAGCGGACCGCGCCGGGCCGTGCGCCTGGCGTTCCACCTCGGCCCGGCGGTCACCGCGGAGCTGGACGGCGACCGGGCGGTGCTCACCTGGAGCCGGGAGGGCGAGGCCCGTTCCGCGGTGCTCGACCTGCCGGGTCGGCTCTCCTGGCGGGCGCACCGCGGCGAGTCCGGCCCGCCGCTGGGCTGGTACTCCGCCGGCTTCGGGCGCAAGGAGCCCGCCACGACGCTGGTCGGCACCGGCTTCTCCGACGGCTCCGCGCCGTCGGGGGCGCTCACCACCGTGCTCCGGTTCGGCGTCTAGGGGGAGGGGGGAGGTTTGGTGATCAAGTGGCGGAACTGGGCGCTGCCCGCGGTGCCGGTGGCGCTGGTCCTGCTGGCGGCGACCGGCTGTGACGGCGAGCCGGGAGCCCCGGCGGCGAAGCCGGGCGCCGCGCCGTCGGCGTCCGCGTCCGTGGCCGCACGGGTCTGCGCGGGCCCCGCGGCCGGGCCGGCGCAGGCGCCGGCGGGCGCGGTGACGGTCGACCCCGCGGTGGCCGGCGATCTCGCCGCGAAGACCAAGAGCAGCCCCCCGAAGACCACGTTCTGGCTCCTGCCGGGCACGCACAGGCTCGATCCTGACCGCTTCGCCCAGGTCATCCCCAAGGAGGGGAACAGCTACCTCGGGGCGCCGGGCGCGGTGCTCGACGGCGGGAAGACCAATCAGTACGCGTTCGGCGGCGCCGCCCCCGACGTCTCCATCCGCCACCTGACCGTGCAGAACTTCGTCGCGCCGCCGGACGAGGGCGTGGTCAACCACGAGTCGGCCGACGGGTGGGTGATCGAGCACGCGACCATCCAGGACAACTCCGGCGCGGGACTGATGGCCGGCGCCCGCCAGCAGGTCCGCGCGAGCTGCCTGCGCGGCAACGGCCAGTACGGGATGAACGCGTACAAGGGCGGCGGGCCCCTCGGCGGCCTGGTGGTCGAGGGCAACGAGATCACGGGCAACAACAAGGACGACTGGGAGCGGCGCAAGCCGGGCTGCGGCTGTACCGGGGGCATCAAGTTCTGGGCGGTCAACGGCGCCGACGTGCGCGGCAACTGGGTGCACGACAACCGCGGGGCCGGGTTGTGGGCGGACACCAACAACAACGACTTCCGCATCGAGGACAACCTGCTGGAGGCCAACGACGGCGCCGCGCTGATCTACGAGATCAGCTACAACGCGGTCATCCGGAACAACGTGATCCGGAAGAACAACTGGGTCGAGGGCCGCAGGTCCGCCGAGCGCGGCGACGACTTCCCGTTCGCGACCGTGTACCTGTCCGAGTCCGGCGGCGAGCCGCGGGTCCGTGCCCGGACGGACCGGATCGAGGTCTACCGCAACGTGCTGGAGAACAACTGGAACGGGATCACCCTGTGGGAGAACGCCGACCGGTTCTGCAACAGCCCGGCCAACACCTCGTCCGGCGTCTGCACGCTGCTGGTGGACCGCCCCGACCGCTGCGCGGCGCCGGCGATCGCCGGCGCGCCGCTGTACGCCGACTGCCGGTGGAAGAAGCAACGGGTGGAAATCCACAAC
>NZ_JBVJWV010000003.1:118360-181040 GCF_055602105.1 Streptomyces sp. NPDC037421 | reverse complement strand
CCGTCCCCCCCCCCCCCCCCCCCCCCCCCCCCCCCCCTCCCCCCCCCCCCCCCCCCCCCCCCCCCCCCCCCCCCCCCCCCCCCCCCCCCCCCCCCGCCGCTGTACGCCGACTGCCGGTGGAAGACGCAACGGGTGGACATCCACGACAACCGCTTCGTGCTGGACACCTCCGTCGTCGACTGCACCGCGAAGTGCGACCGCATGGCGGTGCTGGCCAACTACGGCACCTATCCGGACTGGTCTCCGTACCAGGGCGAACAGGTGGCCGAGGAGATCTCCCTCAAGCAGCAGAACCGCTGGCACGACAACGTCTACGTCGGACCGTGGAAGTTCGTCGCCCACGACCCGAGCCGGGTGCTCGACTCCGGGCAGTGGCAGGGCCCGCCGTACCAGCAGGACCAGGGCAGCACCTTCGGCCCGCGGGCCGGTGGTTGAGATGGGCGAGAAGAGGATCGTCGGGATCGTCTGGGGACTGCTGATCCTCAACACGCTCGGCTCGGCCGGGGCGAAGACCATCGTTCCGCTCCCCCGGTCCCTCATCCAGATGGCCACTATGGGCGCGCTCGTCGCCGCCTTCGTGCTGGCGCTCTCGGTCAACCTCCGGCTGCGCGTCCGGCCCAGCGCCTACGTGTTCCTGCTCACCCTGCTGCTGGTGCCGAGCGTGATCTCCAGCGCACACCTGGAGTCCGGGTTCGGCGCGCTGTTCCGCTGCGCCCGGCTGGCCCTCTTCGTCGGCACGCTGTGGCTGCTCAGCCGCTGGTGGGACGGCGGCCTGACGTTCGTCCGGCACCACGTCCGGATGTACCTCGCGGTGCTCGGGTCGGTGGCCGCGGGGCTGCTCGTCTCGCCGGGCGCGGCCATGCCCGACCTCTACGGCGGGCGGCTGGTCGGCGCGTTGTGGCCGCTCACCCCGCCGCAGATCGGGCAGTACGCCGCGGTGATCATCGGGCTCACGGTGCTGCTCGTACTCGGCCGCAGGACCGACCGGGCCGGCGCGGCGGTGGTCATCGTGCCGTCCCTGGTCCTGCTCGCGCTGACCCATACCCGGACGGCGACGCTCGGGCTGTTCATCGGGCTGGCGCTGGCGATCGGCTCGCTGATGCCGACCAGCTCCGCCGCCCGCCGGTTCTCCGCCTGGGCGGTGCTGTGCGCCACGGTGGCCGCGGTGGGGTTCGCCTCCGCGCTGCAGTCGTGGTTCCTGCGCGGGCAGAGCCAGGAGAACTTCTCCAACCTCACCGGCCGGGCCAAGGTGTGGGACGCCCTGCTGGCGGCCCGCCGGACGGCCTCGGAGGAGCTGTTCGGCATGGGCCTGGGCGACAAGTCGTTCGGCGGGCTGCCGATCGACAACAGCTGGCTGGCCGTCTACAACGAGCAGGGGCTCACCGGCACCGCGATCGTGGCGGCGGTCTTCGTCGTGCTGGGCGGCGTCGCGCTGCTGCGGCCGCCGTCGCTGGAGCGGGCCTGCGCGATCTTCCTGATCAGCTACTGCGCGATCGCCTCGTACACCGAGGCCGGGCTGGGCGACGCCTCGCCGTACCTGCTGCACCTGGCCGTGGCCGCCTCGCTGCTGGCGGCACCGGTACCGCCCGCCGGGGCCGCGACGCTCCCGGCGGCCGAAGGCCCCGCACGACGTGTCCCCCGATGGACCCCGGACCGGGAGGTGACCTGAACATGCACGTCCTCGTGGTGCACAACCGCTACGCCTCGGCGCAGCCGAGCGGGGAGAACAAGGTCGTCGACCAGGAGGCGGAGCTGCTGCGCGCGGCCGGCCACCGGGTCGAGGTGTTCGAGCGGCGCAGCGACGACATCGGCGCCCTGTCCCTGCCGGCCAAGGCCGCGCTGCCGCTGCTGGTGCCGTGGAACCCTGCGGTCCGCAGGGAGCTCGCCGCCCGGCTCCGCGCCGGCCGGCCGGACGTGGTCCACGTCCACAACGTCTTCCCGCTCCTGTCGCCCGCGGTGCTGGCCGCCTGCGCCGACGCCGGCGTGCCCGCCGTCGCCACGCTGCACAACTACACCCAGGTCTGCCCGCCCGGCACGCTCCAGCGGGACGGCCGGCCGTGCACCGAGTGCGTCGGGGCGACGCCGCTGCCCGCCGTCCGGCACGGCTGCTACCGGGGCTCCCGGGCGGCCACGGTGCCACTGGCGGTCAGCCTGTCGGTCAACCGGCGGCGGTGGTGGTCGGGGGTGGAGCGGTTCCTGTGCATCTCCGCGGCGCAGCGCGACGTCCTGGTGCGGGCCGGCATGCCGCCCGGGCGGCTGGCGGTGAAGCACAACTTCGTGCCCGACCCCGGCATCCTCCGGGCGGGCGCCGGCGAGCAGCTGCTCTACCTCGGCCGGCTGGCGGAGGCCAAGGGCGTCCGGCTGCTCATGGCCGCGTGGGACGAGCTGGCCGCGGACGGCGGCGTGGGGGTACCGCTCGTGATCGCCGGCACGGGGCCGCTGGAGCGGGAGGTGACCGCCTGGGCGGCGGGCCGGGACGACGTGCGCTACGCCGGCCTGTACGACCCGGAACAGTGCCGGCGGGCCATCGCCCGGTCGGTGGCGGTGGTGGCTCCCTCGACCTGGCTTGAGGCGTTCGGCCTGGTGGTCGTGGAGGCGATGGCGGCGGGGGTCCC
The DNA here is from genome assembly GCF_055602105.1 of Streptomyces sp. NPDC037421. Taxonomy (NCBI): domain Bacteria; kingdom Bacillati; phylum Actinomycetota; class Actinomycetes; order Kitasatosporales; family Streptomycetaceae; genus Streptomyces; species Streptomyces sp. NPDC037421. Next base: position 178,425 of record NZ_JBVJWV010000003.1, on the reverse strand, counting down.
GACCGTCGCCGCCGGTCACGGCGCCTTCGTCGAACTCGTCGAGGACGGGGTGACCGGCCTGCTCCACCAGCCGGGCGAGTCCGCCTCGCTCGCGTCGTGCATACGCCGGATCACGGCCGATCCGGCCCGGAACCAGGAGATGGGGCGGGCGGGCCGGCGCCGTTACGAGCAGGACTTCAGCCCGGCGGTCGGGCTGGAGCGACTGCTGGACGAGTACCGCACCGCGATCGCGGGTCGGTCCGGTGGCGGGGAGGTCCCGCCACCGGTTGGGGAACGAAGGACGACTGGCTCGCGGCGGGGCAACCCGCCGCGGGCGGGATGGGGGCAGTAGATGACACGATGCCGACTCTGCGGTTCGGCGGCGCTGGCGAGCGTCGTCGACCTGGGGGCGACCCCGCCGTGCGAGAGCTTCCTCGCCGCGGAACAGCTGGACCTGCCGGAGCCCGCGTACCCGCTGCACCTGCGGGTCTGCACGGACTGCTGGCTGGCGCAGATCCCGCCGCTGATCACGCCGGAGGAGACGTTCAAGGAGTACGCGTACTTCTCCTCCTTCTCGACCTCCTGGGTGGAGCACGCGCGGACGTTCGTCGCCGACGCCGCGGAGCGGGTGGGTCTCGGCCCGGACTCCTTCGTGGTCGAGGTCGCGAGCAACGACGGGTACCTGCTGAGGCACGTGGTGGACCGGGGGATCCGCTGCCTCGGCATCGAGCCGTCGGTGAACGTCGGCGCGGCGGCGCGGGAGGCGGGTGTGCCCACGCTCACGGAGTTCCTCGACCCGGCCACCGGCGCCGGCGTCCGCGCCGAGCACGGGCCGGCCGACCTGGTCGTGGCCAACAACGTGTACGCGCACATCCCCGACGTGGTCGGGTTCACCCAGGGGCTGCGCTCCCTGGTCGCCGACGACGGCTGGGTCTCGATCGAGGTGCAGCACCTGCTGACCCTGATCGAGGAGAACCAGTACGACACGGTCTACCACGAGCACTTCCAGTACTACACGGTCGCGTCGGCGGCCCGGGCGCTGGCGAGCGGCGGGCTCACCCTCGTGGACGTCGAGCTGCTGCCCACGCACGGCGGCTCCATCCGGCTGTGGGCCCGGCCGGCCGAGGCGGCCGGTGAGCCGGGCCGGCGGGTGGCCGAGGTGCTGGACCGGGAGAAGGCGGCCGGGCTCCAGGAGCTGTCCGGGTACGCCGAGTTCTCCGCCCGGGTGGCCAAGGTGCGCCGGGACCTGCTGCGGTTCCTCATCGAGGCGGTCGAGCGCGGTGAGACGGTGGTCGGCTACGGCGCCCCGGGCAAGGGCAACACCCTGCTCAACCACTGCGGCATCCGGCCCGACCTGCTCGCGTACACGGTCGACCGCAACCCCTACAAGCACGGCAGGTTCACCCCGGGTACCCGCATCCCGATCCTGGCGCCCGAGCAGATCGCCGCCGACCGGCCGGACTACGTCCTCGTCCTCCCGTGGAACCTGCGGGCGGAGCTCGTCGAGCAGCTGTCCTTCGTGCACGAGTGGGGCGGCCGGCTGGTCTTCCCCATACCGGAACTGAGCATTGTCGAGGTCAACCGATGAAGGTCGTACTGTTCTGCGGCGGTTACGGGATGCGGATGCGCAGCGGCGCCGCGGACGACGTGCCCAAGCCGATGGCGATGGTCGGCCCGCGGCCGCTGATCTGGCACGTCATGCGCTACTACGCGCACTTCGGGCACAAGGAGTTCATCCTGTGCCTCGGGTACGGGGCCCACCACATCAAGGACTTCTTCCTCAACTACGAGGAGACGACCTCCAACGACTTCGTGCTGCGGGGCGGGCGGACGGAGCTGCTGTCCACCGACATATCCGACTGGACGATCACCTTCGCGCAGACCGGCGTCGAGTCGCCGATCGGGGAGCGGCTGCGCCGGGTGCGGCACCACCTGGACGGCGACGAGATGTTCCTCGCCAACTACGCGGACGTGCTCACCGACGCGCCGCTGCCGGAGATGATCGACCGGTTCTCCCGGCGCGACGCCGGCGCCTCGATGATGGTGGTGCCGCCCCAGTCCTCGTTCCACTGCGTGGACCTGGGCGAGGACGGCCTGGTGGGGGGCATCACCCCGGTGAGCGAGCTGCCGCTGTGGGAGAACGGCGGCTACTTCGTGCTCCGCCAGGAGGTCTTCGACCACATCCCGGAGAACGGGGACCTGGTCGCCGACGGATGCGCCCGGCTGGCCAAGAGCGGCCGGCTGGTGGCGCACCAGCACCGGGGCTTCTGGAAGCCGACCGACACCGTGAAGGAGCGGGCCGCCCTCGACGAGGCCTACGCCCGGGGCGACCGCCCGTGGGCCGTGTGGGAGCGGCACGGCGCCGGGGCGGGCACCGGGGCGGGGACCGCATGATCAAGCTCAGTGCCGGGCGCGTGGACCGGCTCGTCGCGGTCGGCGCGCACTGCGACGACATCGCCATCGGCGCCGGCGGCACCCTGCTGACCCTGTGCCTGGCCCGGCCGGGCATCCGCGTCGACGCGCTGGTGCTCTCCGGCGGCGGCAGCGAGCGGGAGCGGGAGGAGCAGGCCGCGCTCGCCGCGTTCTGTCCGGGTGCCGACCTGCGCCTCACCGTGCTCAAGCTGCCCGACGGCCGGCTGCCGACGCACTGGGACGAGGCCAAGGCCGCGGTCGAGGAGCTGCGCGGGGGGACCGATCCCGATCTCGTGCTCGCCCCGCGCACCGACGACGCGCACCAGGACCACCGGGGCCTGGCGCGGCTGGTGCCCACCGCGTTCCGCGACCACCTCGTGCTCGGCTACGAGATCGTCAAGTGGGACGGCGATCTCGGCCGTCCGTCGGCGTACCAGCCGCTGTCGCCGGAGACCGCCGAGCGGAAGGTGCGGCTGCTGCAGGAGCACTACCCCTCGCAGCGGCACCGCCCCTGGTACGACCGGGAGGCCTTCCTCGGGCTGGCCCGGATCCGCGGCATCGAATGCCACGCGCGCTACGCCGAGGCGTTCGCCGTCACCAAACTCACTCTGAACCTGGGGGATTGAACCTTGCGCGTACTGCTGACCGGACATCAGGGCTACCTGGGAACCGTGATGGCCCCGGTGCTCGCGGCCGCCGGCCACGAGGTCGTCGGCCTGGACTCCGGCCTGTTCGCCGACTGCGTGCTGGGCCCGCGGCCCGCGGACCCGCCGGGGCGGCGGGTGGACCTGCGCGACGTCACCGCCGAGGACGTGGCCGGGGCGGACGCGGTGATCCACCTGGCCGCGCTGTCCAACGACCCGCTGGGATCGCTGGCGCCGGAGCTCACGTACGACATCAACCACCACGCGTCCGTGCGGCTGGCCCGGCTGGCCCGCGACGCCGGAGTGCGGCGCTTCCTGTACGCCTCGACGTGCTCGGTCTACGGCGCCGCCGGCGGCGACGTCCTGGTGGCCGAGGACGCCCCGCTGCGCCCGGTGACGCCGTACGCGGAGTCCAAGGTGCGGGTGGAGGACGATCTGCACGCGCTGGCCGACGGCGACTTCAGCCCGGTGCACATGCGCAACGCCACCGCCTTCGGCTACTCCCCCCGGCTGCGCGCCGACATCGTCGTGAACAACCTGGTGGGCCACGCCCTGCTGTCCGGCGAGGTGCTGGTGATGTCCGACGGCACCCCGTGGCGCCCGCTGGTGCACGCCGCCGACATCGCACGGGCCTTCACGGCCGCGCTGGAGGCGCCGCGCGAGGCGGTGCACGACCGGGCCTTCAACATCGGCAGCGAGACCAACAACGTCACCGTCGCCGAGATCGCCGGGCAGGTCGCCGACGCGGTGGCCGGCTCGAAGGTGGTGATCACCGGGGAGACCGGTGCCGATCCGCGGTCGTACCGGGTGGACTTCTCCCGGTTCCGTGCCGCGGTGCCCGGCTTCGAGTGCGAGTGGACGGTGAAGCAGGGCGCGCTCGAACTCGCCGACGCCTACCGCGAACACGGGCTGACCCGCCAGGACTTCGAGCAGCGCTTCACCCGGCTGGCCGTGCTGCGCGCGGCCTCCGGGGCCGGTGCGGTCGACGACACCCTGCGGTGGCGCCGGTGACCGCGCTCGGCCAGGAGATGCACGCGCTGGTGGAGCGGCTGTACCCGCTGTGCCGGAGCATCACCGGCGACGGTGTGCGCGCCACCCTGGACATCGTCGGCGAGTACGTCCCGCTGGAGGTGCACGAGGTTCCGACCGGGACGCAGGTGCTGGACTGGACGGTGCCGCAGGAGTGGAACATCCGGGACGCGTACGTCGCCGACGCGTCCGGGAAGCGGGTCGTGGACTTCGCCGCGTCCAGCCTGCACGTGCTCGGCTACAGCGTGCCGGTGTCGGCGACCATGCCGCTGTCCGAGCTGCGGGCGCACCTGCACACCCTGCCCGACCACCCTTCCTGGGTGCCGTACCGCACCAGCTACTACAAGCCGGAGTGGGGGTTCTGCCTGGCCCAGGAGACCTTGGACGCGCTGCCGGACGGGGATTACGAGGTGCGCGTCGACTCCACGCTCGCGGACGGCCACCTCACCTACGCCGAGCACGTGGTCCCCGGTCGGGTCTCCGACGAGGTGATCGTCTCCTGCCACGTCTGCCACCCGTCGCTGGCCAACGACAACCTGGCCGGCATCGCGGTGGCCGCCTTCCTGGCCCGGGCGCTCGCGGAGCGGACCCCGTACTACACCTACCGGTTCCTGTTCGCGCCCGGCACCATCGGGGCGATCACCTGGCTGGCCCGCAACGCGGAGCGGATCGACCGGGTCAGGCACGGCCTGGTGCTGGCCTGCGCCGGCGACCCGGGCCGGCTGACGTACAAGCAGAGCAGGCGCGGCGACGCGGAGATCGACCGGGTGCTGCGGCACGTGCTGCGGGCCTCCGGACGTCCGCACCGGATCACCGAGTTCACGCCGTACGGCTACGACGAGCGGCAGTTCTGCTCGCCGGGGTTCGACCTCGGCGTGGGCTCGCTCAGCCGTACCCCGTACGCCGGGTACCCCGAGTACCACACCTCGGCGGACAACCCGGACTTCGTCACCCCGGAGGCGATGGCGGACACCCTCGCCCTCTGCCAGGAGGCGTTCGCCGTGCTGGACCGCAACCGGCGGTACCAGAACCTCAGCCCGTACGGCGAACCCCAGCTGGGCCGGCGCGGGCTGTACGACTCGCTCGGCGGCCGCAGCGACGCGAAGGAGGCCCAGATGGCCGTGCTCTGGGTGCTCAGCCTCTCCGACGGCGAGCACAGCCTGCTGGACGTCGCCGAGCGGTCCGGGCTGGCGTTCGACACCGTGGCCGCCGCGGCCGGGGCGCTGCACGGCGCCGGGCTGATCAAGGCGTGACGCCGGTGCCCACCGAGGGGGAGAAGACGACGGCACCGGCGGCCCCGGACGCGGACACCGCCCCGCGGGCCGCCAAGCGGGCCGTCCTCGGCCGGCTGTCCTGGGGACTGGCCGACCAGGCGGCCTCCAGCGTGTCCAACTTCGCGGTGGGCATCTACGTGGCGCGCTCGCTGGGGCTGGCCGCGTTCGGCGTGTTCAGCCTGGCCTGGGTGACCTACGGGGTGGTGCTCAGCGTCTCCCGCGGGCTGGCCACGGACCCCCTCGTGGTGCGCTTCAGCGGTGTGCCGGAGGCGGCCTGGCGCGGGGCGGTGGCCCGGTCGTCGGGTACCGCGCTCGGCGTCGGCGGCGCCATCGGCGCGGCGTGCCTGGTGGCCGGGCTGGGGCTCGGCGGGGCCGTGGGGACCGCGTTCGCCTGCCTCGGCGTCGTGCTGCCGGGGCTGCTGCTGCAGGACGCCTGGCGGTACGCGTTCTTCGCCGCCGGGACCGGGCGCAAGGCCTTCGTCAACGACGTGGTGTGGGGCGTCGCGCTCGTCCCGGCCATGGTGGTGGCCGCCCGTGTGGGCAGCGTGTCCGCCTTCGTGCTCGCCTGGGGCGCGTCCGCCGCGGTGGCCGCGGCGTACGGCTGCTTCCAGTCCGGGATCCGGCCCCGCCTGGCCGGTTCCCGCGAGTGGGTCCGCGAGCACCGCGACCTCGGCTACCGGTACCTGGTCGAGAACACCTGCGTCAGCGGCGCGAGCCAGCTGCGGGCGTACGGGCTCGGCGCGATCGTCGGGGTCAGCGCGGTGGGCGTGGTCCGGGGCGCCGAGCTGCTGCTCGGCCCGTTCCTCGCCGTGCTGATGGGGCTGTCGCTGGTCACGGTCGCGGAGGCGGCCCGGGTACTGCGGCGGGCCCCGCACCGCCTCGGCGTGTTCTGTCTCCTGCTCGGCGGCGTGCAGGCCGTCGCCGCGCTGCTCTGGGGCGCGGCGCTGCTGCTGGTGCCGGACCGGCTCGGCGGGCTCGTGCTCGGGGACGTCTGGGGCTCGGCCTCGCAGCTGATCGTGCCGGCCACGCTCGGCGTCGCGGGCGCCGGCCTCGGCACCGGCGCGGCGGCCGGGCTGCGGGCGCTCGGTGCGGCCCGGCGCAGCCTGCGCAGTCAGTTGTTCGCCTCCGCCTGCTACGCCGCGGGCGGGCTCGGCGGTGCCGCCCTGGCCGGCACGGTCGGGTCGGCCTGGGGCGTCGCCGCCGCGACCGCCTGCGGCTCGGCCGTGTGGTGGCTGCACCTGCGGTCCGCCCTGCGCGAGCGCACGAATTCCATCCGCGAAGTGAGGACACCGTGAACGACCGTCCCAGGCTGAGCATCGGCCTGCCCGTGTACAACGGCGAGGAGTACCTCGCCGAGTCGCTCGACGCCCTGCTCGGCCAGACCTACGAGGACTTCGAGCTGGTCATCTCCGACAACGCCTCGACCGACGGGACCCGGGACATCTGTCTCAAGTACGCCGCGCGGGACTCGCGCATCCGATACCTGCGGCTGCCCCGCAACATCGGCGCCGCGCCGAACCACAACCACGTGTTCACCGAGTGCCGCGGCGAGCTGTTCAAGTGGGCCTCGCACGACGACCTGTACGCCCGGGACCTGCTGAAGCGCTGCGTGGAGGCGCTGGACGAGCGGCCGGACGTGATCCTGGCGCACAGCGGCCAGGCCGTCATCGACGGCGACGGCCGGGTGAAGGTCCCGTACGAGTACGGGATCGCCACCGACTCGCCGCGCGCACCGGAGCGCTTCCGCAGCTTCCTGTTCGAGCCCGGTGGCGACGACTTCTACGGGGTGATGCGGGCCGACGTGCTGCGCCGGGTGAAGCCGCACGACAGCTACCACCACGCGGACCGCACGTTCGTCGCCGAGATCGTCCTGAACGGGCCCTTCCACCAGGTGCCGGAGCTGCTGTACTTCCGCCGCGACCACCCCACCCGCGCCGAGCGGGCGAACCCCGGCAAGCGCTCCCGGTGCGTCAACCTGGACCCGCGCCGGGCGGGCGCGCTGCACCCGACGCCCCGGCTGCTCGCCGAGTACGTCCTGGGGTTCCTCGGGGCGATCGGGCGGGCGCCGCTGTCGGCGGCCGACCGGCGCGCCTGCTACCGCCACCTGGCCGTCTGGATGGCCAGCCGGGCCAGGCCGGGCGCCGGCGAACGGGTCGAGGACCGTGCCCCGGTCGTCCCGGCCGGGCTCGCCGTCTCCGTCGACGACCTCGTCGCCGGCCGTGAGGGGAGGGGGGCGTGAGGTCCGCGGACGGAACCCCGGTGCGGGTCGGGGTGTTCGGCCTGCTCGGCTCCGGGAACCTCGGCAACGACGGGTCGCTGGAGGCGGTGCTCGGGTACCTCCGCGGCGCGCACCCGGAGGCGGCGGTGGACGCCCTCTGCGGCGGACCCGAGGTCGTCGCGGCCCGGTACGGGATCCCCGCGACGCGGCTGCACTGGTACCGCGGGGAGTACCGGACCGCGTCCCGTGCGGGCGCGATCGCCGGCAAGGGCCTGGGCAAGCTCGTCGACGTCTTCCGCACCGCCGCCTGGGTGCGCCGGCACGACGTGGTGATCGTGCCGGGCATGGGGGTCCTGGAGGCCACGCTGCCGCTGCGGCCGTGGGGCTTCCCGTACTCGCTGCTGCTGCTGTGCGCGAGCGGGCGGCTGCTGGGCACCCGGGTCGCGCTGGTCGGCGTCGGCGCCGCCCCGATCGGCGACCGGCCGACCCGGGCGCTGGTGCGCTGGTCGGCCCGGCTGGCCGCGTACCGGTCGTACCGGGACGGCCCGTCCCGCGACGCGATGCGGGCGATGGGCGTGGACACCTCGCGCGACGAGGTGTACCCGGACCTCGCGTTCGCCCTGCCGACGCCGCCGGCGGGCGTGCCCTCGGACGCGCCGGGCCCGGTCTGCGTGGGTGTCATGGACTTCCACGGCGGCAACGACGACCGGGCCCGGGCCGAGGAGATCCACCGGCGCTACCTCGACGGGACGACCCGCTTCGTCCGCGCGCTGGTCGAGGAGGGCAGGCCGGTCCGGCTGCTCACCGGCGACGAGTGCGACGCTCCGGTGGTCGCCGCGATCCTCGAAGCGGTGGACTCGCCGCTGGTCACCGCCGCCGGGGCGGCCTCGCTGGCCGACCTGATGAAGGAGGCGGCGGCCGCCGGTGCCGTGGTGGCGACCCGCTACCACAACCTGGTCTGCGCGCTGAAGGCCGGCACGCCGACGCTCGCACTGAGCTACGCGGCGAAGAGCGACGCGCTGATGGCCCGGATGGGGCTGGACGCGTACCGCCACCCGGCCCGCGAGGTCGACGCCGACCGGCTGCTCGGCCAGTTCCGGGAGCTGGAGGAGCGGTCGGCGGAGCTGCGCCGGACCCTCGCCGAGCGGAACCTGGTCGCCGCCCGGCTCCTGGAGGACCAGTTCGCCGCCCTGACCGCGGCCCTGTTCCCGGCGGCCGGCCGCACCCGGGGCCGCGCCCACGGCCATGCCCATGCCCACGCCCACGCCACTCGGGAGACCCCATGAAAGCGACCGAAGTCCCGGCGATCGCCGGCGCGTACCTCTTCGAACCGACGCCGTACGCCGACGAGCGCGGCTTCTTCTGCCGCACCTTCGACGCCGACGTGGTCCGCTCGGTGGGCCTCGACCCGGACGCCTTCATCCAGGACAGCCTGTCCCGCTCGGTCCGGGGCGTGCTGCGCGGCCTGCACCTGCGCTCCGGCGCCGGCGAGGCCAAGCTGGTCCGCTGCTCGTACGGGAGCATCTTCGACGTGGTCGTGGACCTGCGGCCGGACTCGCCGACGTACCGCAACCGGGCCTTCTTCGAGCTGTCCGGCGAGACGCAGGCGACCGTGTACGTCCCGGCGGGGTGCGCGCACGGTTTCCAGGCGCTGAGCGACACCGCCGACACCTCGTACCGGATCGACCGCCCGCACGATCCGACCGAGGACGTGACGATCGCCTTCGACGACCCGGAGCTCGCCATCCCGTGGCCGCTGCCGGTCACCTTGATGTCCCAGCGGGACCGGGAGGCGCCGAGCCTCGCCGAGGTCCTGAAGCAGAACGAGAGCTGAGGCCGGCGTGGACACCGAAGACAACCGAGAGCTCCGCCTGCCGCGGTCGCGGGCGGCGAACGAACGGCTGCACGCCCTGGTCCCCGGGGGCGCGCACACCTACGCCAAGGGCGACGACCAGTACCCCGAGGACCTGGCCCCGGTCATCAGCCACGGCAGCGGTGCCCACGTGTGGGACGTCGACGGCAACCGCTACGTCGAGTACGGCTCCGGCCTGCGGTCCGTCAGCCTCGGCCACGCCCACCCGCGCGTGATCGAGGCGGTACGGCGCGAACTCGGCCGCGGCAGCAACTTCGTGCGGCCGTCCATCGTGGAGGTCGAGGCCGCGGAGCGCTTCCTCGCCACGGTGCCGACCGCCGAGATGGTGAAGTTCGCGAAGAACGGCTCCGACGCCACCACCGCCGCGGTACGCCTCGCCCGTGCCGCCACCGGGCGCCGGCGGGTGGCGGTCTGCGCCGACCATCCGTTCTTCTCCACGGACGACTGGTTCATCGGCACCACGCCGATGTCCGCCGGCATTCCGGACGCGGTCAACGAGCTCACCGTGACGTTCCCCTACGGGGACCTGGCCGCCACTCAGGAGCTCCTCAGCCGGTACCCGGACGAGGTCGCCTGCCTGGTCCTCGAACCCGCCACCCACACCGAGCCGCCGCCCGGATACCTCGCCGGTCTGCGCGAGCTGGCCGACCGGCACGGCTGCGTCCTGGTCTTCGACGAGATGATCACCGGCTTCCGCTGGTCCGAGGCGGGCGCCCAGGGCCTGTACGGCGTGGTCCCCGACCTCTCCACGTTCGGCAAGGCGCTGGGCAACGGGTTCGCCGTCTCCGCGCTGGCCGGGCGCCGCGACCTGATGGAGCGGGGCGGGCTGCGCCACTCCGGCGACCGGGTGTTCCTGCTGTCCACCACGCACGGTGCGGAGACCCACTCGCTGGCGGCCGCGATGGCCGTGCAGGCCACCTACGTCGAGGAGGGCGTCACGGCGCGGCTGCACGCCCTCGGCGAGCGGCTGGCCGCCGGGGTCCGCGACGCCGCGGCCGGCATGGGCGTCGGTGACCACGTCGTCCTCCGGGGCCGGGCCAGCAACCTGGTCTTCGCCACCCTCGACGAGAACGGGCAGCCGTCGCAGGAGTACCGCACCCTGTTCCTGCGCCGGCTCCTGGCGGGCGGGGTGCTGGCCCCGTCGTTCGTGGTGAGCAGCGCGCTCACCGACGCCGACATCGATCACACCGTCGACGTGGTGGCCCAGGCGTGTGCGGTGTACCGCAAGGCGCTGGACGCCGCCGACCCCGCTCCCTGGCTGGCGGGACGACCGGTGAAGCCCGTCTTCCGCCGCCTGGCGTGACGTGAGGTGAGGTGGCCGGCGTGGCGCGTCAGCGGCGCTCGCGCCGGCCGGCGTCGGCCGCCCGGTCCACCAGCCACGCGGTCGCCGGCACCACCGCAAGCGCGGTGCACCAGCCGCCCAGGACGTCGGTCGGGTAGTGGGCGCCCAGGGCGACCTGCGCCCAGCCCATCGCGGCGCCGGCGACCAGCGCCGCGGCGAGCACGAGCGACGTGCCGGCCGTCCTGCCGAGGCCGAGCCGGCCGGTCGCGAGCAGCGCCACCGCGAGGGCGAGCGCGGTGGCGAAGGCGGTGTGCCCGCTCGGGTAGGACAGGTTGTCGCCGTGGATGGTGCGTCCCACCAGGGACTTGAGCAGCGTCGCCGTCCCCACGGCCAGGGCGGCGCCGGCCACGACGAGCACCGCGGCGCGAGGGCGCCGGAGCAGCAGGCAGACCGTCACGGCGGCCACCACCAGCACCGCCGCTCCCACGGGCTCCCCCAGGAAGTCCGTGGCCAGGGCGAGGTAGCGCCAGGACGGCCCCACCCCGTACACCGCCTCCCCGATCCGCGCGTCCACGGTGCCGGGCTCACCGGCATCGGCGTACAGGACCCCGAGCCCGAGGACCACCAGGGCGGCCAGGGCCGCGATCAGCCCGAGCCACACACGTAACAGCGGGGGTATCGCCGCGGACGTCGGCCGGCCGCTCTTCAGCAGGATTCCAAACACGCCAAAACCCTAACCAACGCCGCGTTCTCACGGGGGGCATCGATGAAACCGGTGTGAAGCCGCGTTGAAGCCGGGCGGCCGCAAGCTCCGTGGACACCCACCGCCACGAGAGGACCGCCATGAGCGAGACCATCCACCACCTGTCCCCCGACCGGCTCCAGGACCCCGGGGCCGGGTACGCCGGCCTCCGCGAGGAGGGCGGTCTGCCCCGCGTCGTGCTCCCGGGCCTGCGGACGCCGGTACGGCTCGTCACCCGCTACGAGGACGTCAAGGCCGCGCTCACCGAGCCCCGGCTGATCAGGGACCGGAACAGGGTGCCCGGTGGCGTCGAAGGACCCGACGCGCAGGAGGAGTTGCTGGAGCCGCTGGGCGGGCTCCCGTCCGAGCACGTGCAGTACGTCTCCGCTCACCTGGCCTTCTTCGACGGCGAGGAGCACGCCCGCCGCCGGGCCCCCCTCACCCGTGCCTTCACCGCCCGGCGCGTCGCGTCCTTGCGGCCCTTCGTCGAGGAGACCGCCGAGCGGCTGATCGGCGAGCTGGCCGGGCGGGAGGAGGCCGACCTGCTGAACGAGTTCGCCTATCCCCTGGCCACCTCCGTCATCTGCGAGCTGGTCGGCGTCGACGCCGCGGACCGGGCCCGGGTCTGTGACTGGATCCGGGACTTCGCGTACGGCGACGGCAGCAGGATGAGCGACGGCCTCGCCGGCGTCGTCGAGTACGTCAAGTCCCTGATCGGGAGGCGGAAGGCCGTCCCCGCCGACGACCTGATCACCGCCCTGCTGGAAGGCGCCCGGGAGGGCGGCGCGGACGCGCTCGCAGAGGACGAGATCGTCGCCATGGTGTTCCTGCTCATCAACACCGGGATCACCCCGCCCGCCCTCTTCCTGGCCCACGCCGTCCTCACCCTGCTCGACCACCCCGGCGAGCTGGCCCGGCTCCGCGCCGACCCGGAGCTGCTGGCGCGGGCCGTGCCCGAACTCCTGCGGCACGTCACGCTCCTGCGGATCGGAGCCACGGTGTACGCCACCGAGGACTTCGAGTTCGCCGGGACCGCGCTGCGCAGGGGCGAGGCCGTGACCGTGGCCCTGCTGGCGGCGAACCACGACCCGGCCGTGTACGGCGAGGAGCCCGGGCGGCTCGACATCGGCAGGGAGGCCGGGCGGGGCAGGACCCACCTCGCCTTCGGGCACGGTGCGCACCACTGCATCGGCGCCCCGCTCGGGAACCTGGTGACAGGGGTGGTGTTCGACCGGCTGCTCGTCCGGCGGCCGGTTCCGGAACTGGCCGTCGCCCGCCAGGACCTGGAGTTCGGCCACTGGCCCGGGGACGGCTTCCACCTGATGCGGCTGCCGGTGCGGCTGTGATCCCGGCCGGGTGAGCCGGTCAGCCGTGATCCCTCTCCCTGTCGCGCAGCAGGTCGAGGGCCGCTCGCCGTAGTTCGTCCCGGCCCAGGGCGGCGTACCGGGACACCGCGTCCTCGTACGCCGCCCCGTCGGCGCGTCGGGCCGCCTCCCGGGCGCGGGCGGAGGACATGGTCGGCTGGAAGGTCCGCAGGCACCGGAAGTACTCCGTCAGCGCGAGCAGCCGTACGCCGCCGCGGACCGTGGCCGCGCTGCCCTGCGCGCCTCCCCGGGCGAGGTCGGCCGTCCCCAGCGCGAGCAGCAGCGCGCCGCAGACCGGGAGGTCCGCCGGGGCGCCCCGTTCCAGCCGGGCCGTCGCGCGTTCCGGGAGGCGGGCGGTGAGCCGCTCCACCAGGTCGAGCCGGCCGTGCCGCGCATGGGCGGTCACGGCGGCCGCCCGTATCTCCAGGACCCAGGGCTCCAGGTCCACTTCGAGGCCGAAGACCGGTTCGCCGGACCGCTCCGGGAGGGCCGCGGCCCGGCGCCAGAGCATCAGGCCCTTCTCCGTCCCGCCCCGCGCGAGCTCGATCTCGGCGCGCGCCCCCAGTTCGGGGGTCGGGACGTCCGCGCTCTCCTCCGGCCGGTTCCTCAGGGCCAGCTCCAGCCACCGTTCCGCCTCGTCCACTTCACCCGTCTGGAGGTTCCCCAGCACCATGCCCCAGCGCAGGCCCATGGTGTCGGGCCAGTCGCCGAGCCGGTCGAGGACGCGTACGGCCTCGTGCAGGTGGCGCAGCGCCTCCTCCCCCCGCTCCGCGTGCAGGCACAGTTCGCCCAGCCGGGACAGGGCCACGACCTGGAGCCATGGAACGCGGTGGCCCTCGATGGCGGCGAGCGTCCGCCGGGCGGCCGCCATGGCCCGCTCCGGTTCGTGCCCGTTCTCCCACAGGTAGCCGGCCAGTCCCTCGGCGACCCCGGCGAGCAGGGGCTCGCGGCTGCCACGGAACGCGTCCAGCAGCGTGCGGTCGGTCCCGAAGACCTCGGGAGCGGCGCGCAGGACGGTGGCGAGCGCCCTGACGGGGGTGTCCGCGGGGGCCGGAGGCAGCCGGCGCAGGAGGACGAGGAGGCGCGGCGGAGCGGGGGCGCCGCCCAGCAGCGGGCTGACGGCGAGCAGCACCGCGGCGGTGCGGGCCGCCTCGACGTGGGCGGGTTCCGGCCGGTGGTGCGAGAGCAGTCCGCCGGCTTCCGCCGAGAGCGGGATCAGCCGCGCGTAGTTCGCCTCGGTGGCCCACAGGGTGCACAGGACGGCGCAGGCCGCCGCGACGGTGGGCGCGTCCCGGCGGGCGAGGCCGAGCCGCAGGGCGCGGACGAGGTTGTCCTGCTCGGCCTTGACGGCGCGCCATGCGGCGTACGGATCCGGGCCGAAGGGCGCGCCGTGCCGGGCGACGCCGAAGTCGCGTGCCCAGAGCAGGAACCGCCCGGTGACGCGCTCCGTCTCGCCGGCCCGGTCCCGGTGCGCGGCACCGAATTCCCGTACGGTCTCCAGCATCCGGAAGCGGGTGCCGGTGCCGGTGTCGGCGACCTTGAGCAGGGACTGGTCGACCAGGTCCTCCAGGACGTCCAGGACCTCCGGAACGTCGTCACCGAGCACCTGCGCGGCCGCCTCGGCCGTGAAGCCGCCCGGGAACACGGACAGGGCGCGCAGGGCCGTCCGCCCGGCCGGTTCGAGGAGGTTCCAGCTCCAGTCGACGACGGCGTGCAGGGTGCGGTGCCGGCGGGGTGCGTCCCGGGCCCCGCCGCGGAGCAGTGCGAACCGGTCCTCCAGGCGCCGGGTCATGTCCGCGACGGACATGACCCGCACCCGCGCGGCCGCCAGCTCCACGGCGAGCGGCAGCCCCTCCAGGCGCCGGCAGAGCTCCGCGACCTGGCGGACGGGGAGTTCCACGCCGGGACGCGCGGCCCGGGCCCGTTGCTCGAACAGCCGCACCGCCGTGGCCTGATCGAGCTCGGGCAGCGGGTAGACCGATTCGGAGGACAGGCCGAGCGGTGCCCGGCTGGTGGTGAGGATCCGCAGGTCACCGGTCATGGCGACCAGCGCCCGGACCAGTTCGGCGGCCCCGTCGAGCACGTGCTCGCAGTTGTCCAGCACCAGCAGCACCGGGCCGGGACCGAGGGCGCCGACGATGCCGGTCAGCACGTCGGCCGGGGGGCCGAAGCCGCCCGGGGGGCCGAAGCCGCCCGGGGGCACGAGACGGGGCTGGGCGACCCCGAGGGCGGAGGCGACCTCGCCCGCGACGTCCGCGTCGCCGGTGACACCGGCGAGGGCGACCAGGTGGACGGTGCGCTGCGCCGCGTCCCGGCCGACGGCGGCGGCGAGCCGGGTCTTGCCGAGCCCGCCGGGGCCCACGATCGAGGTGACGCGGGAGGTGCGCAGCAGCCGGGTCACCGCGGCGATGTCGCCCGCGCGGCCCAGGAGTTCGTTGGGCTCGTGCGGCACTCCCCTGCGCACCGCCGGCGCGCCGGCCCGCAGCAGTTCCCGGTGCTGGGCGCGCAGGGCCGGCCCGGGGTCGGTGCCCAGCTCGTCACGGAGTGCGCGGCGGTAGCGGTCGTAGCTGGCCAGTGCGGCGGAGGCGCCCGCGGTGGCCGCCTCGCAGCGGACCAGCTCCAGCAGCAGTTCCTCGTCAAGCGGGAGTTCCCGTACGAGCTCCGCCAGCGGCTCCAGCGCCTCGGGCTCCCGGCCGGTGCGCGCCAGCCCGAGCGCCCGGGCGCGGAGCAGCGCGCGGTACGCCGGGCGCCGTTCGGCCCTGAGCGCGGACAGCGGATCGCCGAGTACGGGTTCCCCGTGCCCGGCGCCGGCCGCCCCCCACAGCGCCAGCCCCGCTTCGGCTTCGGCGAGCGCCCCGGCGTGGTCGCCGGAGCGGGACCTCTCCGCGCACGCGGCGGTGTGCAGCAGGACGGCCGAGGCGTCGACCCGGTCCTCGCCGAGGGCCAGCCGGTACCCGCCCGGCGTACTGGCGATGACCTCGGCCCCCAGCTGCGTACGCGCCCGCGAGACGAGGATCTGCAGCGCCTTGACCGGACGCGCCGGCTGCTCGTCCGGCCAGAGCCCGTCGATCAGCCGCGCGGTACCGCATCCCGCGGGCAACTCGCCGGCGAGCAGGGCGATCAGTGCCCGCAGCCGGGGTGCGGATATCTCCCGGCCCCGGAAGGCCACCGTCGTCAGAGTGGTCAGCTCCATGGTCACCGGAGCAGCGTAGAACGACGGACCGGCCCGCCCCCAGGAGGGCCGGGCCGGCGTCGTGAGCCCCCGGTCAGGCGGTGCAGCGGATCATGGTCAGCGGCCGGTTGGCGGTGTAGTCGGCCCAGTACTCCTCGCCGTACTTCTCCACCCCGGCGTCCGAGACTTCGAGGGTGACCCACTCGATCCCGGTGAATCCGGCCGCCTTCAGGGTCTGCTCGTACGTCTCCTTCGAGGGAGTGGTGGCCTCGAAGGAGACCGGCGGGTCGAGCAGGGCGGTGAGCCGGATTCCGCTGCCGATCTCGTTGTCCTTGCCGGTCGATTCGAGCAGGAACCCGTACTTCTCCAGCGACGGGCCGCCGAAGTCGTAGCCGGGGTCCTGCACGAACAGGTTGAACGAGCCGCCGGCGACGAGGCTGCGCCGGATGTTGCGCATCATCCGCTCGATCTCGGCGACGTCGCCCGCGTAGTTGAACGCCTGCACGGCGATGGCCACGTCGAACGGCCGGTCGAACTCGCGCAGGGTGGTCGTGTCCGCGACCTCGTAGTCGATGCCGAGGGGCTCGGCTCCCTCGATCGCCTTGGCCGCGTCGACCATCGCGCCGGAGATGTCGAAACCGAAGACCCGGGACGCGCCGCGGCGCTTGAGCTCACGGCTGTAGAAGCCGGTGCCGCAGGCGATGTCGAGCACGGACTTTCCGGTGACGTCGCCGACCAGGGCGAGGAAGCCCGGCACCTCGGCGTAGCGGATGACGGGCAGGGTCTTGAAACCTTCGAACGCTTCACCGATGCCGTCGTACAGCTGACCACTCATCGCAGTGGTTCCCCCTCGTTCTGTGGCGTCGGCTCCCATGACGAGCCGCGGCCCTCGGCGGGAAGTCTGCTCCGTGG
Source organism: Streptomyces sp. NPDC037421 (assembly GCF_055602105.1). Classification (NCBI taxonomy): domain Bacteria; kingdom Bacillati; phylum Actinomycetota; class Actinomycetes; order Kitasatosporales; family Streptomycetaceae; genus Streptomyces; species Streptomyces sp. NPDC037421. Next base: position 161,524 of record NZ_JBVJWV010000003.1, on the reverse strand, counting down.
GCCAGCGGACTTCGTACTGGCGGAACGCACGAACCTGCTGGTGGTGTCACCGAGGTGCACACAAAGGAACGCGGCTCTTTCGGGCCGGGGACCTCCGCCCCAACGGACGTCCCGCGTCCGGGGATCGGGTGCCGGCCGGGGGCGGCGGCCGCCCCGCCGCGGTCTTCCGCTTCCCCTGAGATGATCAAGGAATGCCGTGGGCCGCGGGTCTTCATCACCTTCCGCTTCGGCACTGCCGGAGCGCGCGGACGCCGGACAGCCCCAGGGCGGGGACCGCGCCGGCACGGGCCGCCGACGGGCCGGACGGGGGCGCGGCGTGACTCCCGTCACCCGCGCCCGGCACCACCAGTCCGGCTTCGTACGCGACGGCGACCGCCTGCGCACGGCTGCGCAACCCCAGTTTGGTCATCGTGCGGTGCAGATGCGTCTTGACGGTGGCCTCCGTGACGACGAGCTCGGCGGCGATCTCGTCGTTGCCGAGCCCCCTGGCCACCAGCCGCAGCACGTCCTGTTCCCGGTTGGTGAGCAGGGACAGGCTGTGGCCGTCGACGCACGGCCCCTCGGTGCGCGTGCTGTAGGCCTCGATGAGTCGCCGGGTCACGGCGGGCGCGAACAGCATGTCGCCGCCGGCGATCGTGGTCACCGCGGAGATCAGCCGCTCCGGCGGGGTGTCCTTGAGGAGGAAGCCGCTCGCGCCCGCGCGCAGCGCCGCGTACACGTACTCGTCCACGTCGAAGGTGGTGAGCACGATGATGCGCGACCGGGTGCCCTGCTGGCCGGCGAGGATGCGTTCGGCCGCGGTGATGCCGTCGATGCCCGGGAGGCGGATGTCCATGAGGATCACGTCGGGCCGGCGGGCCAGCGCGGCGGCCACCGCGGACTCGCCGTCCGAGGCCTCCGCGACCCCGGTGAATCCGGGTGCGGCACGCAGGAGTGCGGCGATGCCTCCCCTGATCAGGTCCTGATCGTCGACAACGAGCACGTCCGTCACTGTCGTCCCCCTCATGTCCGGTCACGGCCGGGCGCTACGCGTCCTCCGGGAGCTCCGAGCCGGTCGGAAGGGAGAGACGGACCTCGAATCCCCCTTCACCCAGAGGCCCGGCGGACAGCCTGCCGCCGCAGATCCTCACCCGTTCCCGCATGCCGATCAACCCGTGCCCGGAAGCCGGAGGAGCGATGGCCGGTTTCCCCTCGCCCCCGTCGTCGCGCACCAGGATGGTCAACCGGTCGGCGAAATAGGCGATATGCACCTCCACACGGGCGCAACGCGCGTGTTTCACCACATTGGTGAGCGCCTCCTGGAGTACCCGGTAGGCACATACCTCAAGGCCCGGATCGAGTTTCCGGGGCAGGCCGGTTGTCCGTATGTCGACGCTCACTCCCGCCGCCCCGACCCGCCTGGCGAGCTCCCCCACCCGGCTGAGTTCCGGCAGCGGGCCGAGCGGCGCGGCCGACGGGTCGCCCTCCGGGCCGAGGTCGACCCGGAGCACGGTGAGCAGCCGGCGCAGGTCGTTCAGGGCGTCGCGGCTGGCGCCCGCGATCGTGGTGAGTGCCGACCGGGCGGTGGCGGGGTCCGAGGCGAAGACGTAGTCGGCGAGACCCGCCTGGACGGAGATCACCGACATGTGGTGGGCGACCACGTCGTGCAGCTCGCGCGCGATGTGGATCCGCTCGTCGACCACCGCGCGCCGGGCCCGTTCGCGCTGCTCGTGGGCGAGCGCCTCAGTGAGCCTCACCAGTTCGAGGTTCTGCAGGGCGACCTGGCGCCGTCCGTGGCCGAAGGCCAGGCAGACGACCGGGACGATCACCGCCTGTCCGATGACCAGCAGCAGGCTGAGGCGGCCCGCGAACCCGCTGTACAGCACGGCCGCCGCGCCGAGCAGGGCCCCGGGCGCCGATACCCGCAGCGGGCACCGGGACGCCGCGTTGACCAGGGCGACGGTGATCGCCCACCAGTTCAGCGACGGCTGGTAGCCGGCGGCGAGGTAGAGCGAGTAGCCGAGGCAGCAGGCGGTCAGCGCCGTCATGGGCCGGGCCCGCCGGACGACGAGCGGCAGCGCGGTGAGGCAGGTGAGCAGGTACGCCGGGGCGTCGAACGACGCCCGGTCGGCATGCGGGTACTCCTCCCCCGCGACGCACCCGCCCACCGCGAGGACGACGGGGAGCGCGCTGTCGAGAAGGACTTGCCGAAGGCGTGACCGGGTGCTCATCGCTGGAAGGTACGCGGATCCGCCGGGGGCGTCGTCCACCGTGGGGTTGATGTCCGCGGGGCCGGCCGGGCGGTCCGGTCCCCGTCAACCCGGGGGTGGGCCCGGACGTCAACCTCCGGGTTGAGGCGCGTCCGCGCGTCAACTCCCGGACGTACGGGAGCCGTCGCAAAGCTCCACCCGGCAGCGGACGTACGGGTGCCGGGCCCGCTCCTAGCCTTCCAACCGTCAACTCCGGCAGCCACCGGGGGCCGAAGGTCCCGGTCGCCTTCTCGAGGAGCCTTGAGTGAGAGCAATTTCCGCTGTCCGAATACCGTTTCTGGCCAGCGGGGGCGCGATGGCAGCCCTGCTGGTGCCGATGGCGGGCGCGTCGGACGCGTACGCCCTCGACCAGGTCCGCGTGGAGCAGTCCAACCTGGCGGGGCTGGGCTACCTGGCGGCGGGCCGGGTGGACGGGGTCGACGGACCCGCGACCCGGGCCGCGCTGAAGGACTTCCAGGGCGACAACGGCCTGGACGCGGACGGCAAGTACGGTGCGCGCAGCGAACTCGCCCTGCACCGCCGGATCGAGGCCGTGCAGGCCAAGGCCGGGGTCCCGGCCGACGGGGTCTTCGGCGCGGGCACCAGATCGGCCGTCAAGCGGTGGCAGAGCGCCCACGGGCTCGGCGCCGACGGGACCGCGGGGCCGGCGACGATGTCCGCGATGGGAGTGGCCCGCACCGTCAGGATCGCGGCACAGAAGCAGTTCGGCGCGCACGGCTGGACCGTGTCGGCGCAGTTCGGCTGCCTGAACGACCTCTGGAACGGCGAGAGCGACTGGCGGGTGTACGCCACCAATCCGAGCAGCGGGGCCTACGGGATCCCCCAGGCGCTGCCGGCCACCAAGATGGCGAGCGCCGGCGCCGACTGGAAGACCGATCCGGCCACCCAGATCAAGTGGGGCCTGAAGTACATCGACGACCGGTACGGGACGCCCTGCAACGCGTACAAGGCCTGGAAGTCCCGCTCGCCGCACTGGTACTAGACCTTCTCCGCACGTACCCCGACCACCTCCGAGGAGTCCACCATGCGCACCATGCACCGCTTCGCCCTGACCGCGGGCGCCATCGGCGCGGCCACCGTACTGGCCCTGCCCGGCAACGCCTTCGCCGTCTCCAAGCTGTCCCAGTCACAGGCGGCGTCCCAGCTGCGGGCCGCCGGGGTCACCTGGTCGTCCAGCGGCAACTGCACCGACCCCAGGAAGAACACCTGCACCTCCTTCGAGCAGATCAACCAGGCCACCGTCACCGGGCTCAAGACCCTCAAGAGCGCGAGCAAGTGCGCGGTCACCGTCACCGGAGGCACCGAGGTCGGCCACGACCGCACCTTCCGGTACAGCCACGAGAAGGGTTTCAAGGCGGACATCAACCCCGCCGAATGCATCACCAACTACATCATGCGCAGCTTCACGCGCATCGCCCCCAGGGGCACCTACCCCCGTTACCGGTCCTCGGCGGGCAACGTCTACACCTGGGAGAAGAGCAAGAACCACTGGGACATCACCTTCTGCGACGGCATCGCGGCCTGCACGGCCGAGGCCGGCAGGTGACCGCGGTGCCCCTGCCCCGGACCCCCCGGAGGACAACGGCGCTGCGCGCCGCCCTCGTCGTCCCGGCCGCCGTCCTGATGGCGTTCGCCGGTCCCGCTCAGGAATCCCTCGCCTACGGGCGCGCCCAGTACCCCGCGCAGTCCGCGGGCAACCGGGGCACCGACGTCCTGGCCCTCCAGCGGCTGCTCGTCTCGAAGGGGCAGTCCGCCCCGGCCGACGGCGTGTTCGGGGCGTCGACCACCGCCGCCGTGAAGCGCTTCCAGGCCTCCCGCGGGCTCGCCGCCGACGGTGTCGTCGGCGCCGGCACCTGGGCGGCCCTGGCCCCGACGCTGAAGGAGGGGGCCTCGGGGCCCGCCGTGCACGCCCTGCAGAGCGAGCTCAACGCCAAGACCGGGGCAGGCCTCGGGGTGGACGGGGCGTTCGGCGCCGGGACCAGGGCGGCGGTGCGCAGGTTCCAGGCCGGCGCGGGGCTGACCGCCGACGGCATCGTGGGCCCGGCGACCTGGAAGAACCTGCTCTGGCACTACGAGCGCGTCACCTTCTCCGGCAACAACCTGTGCGACCAGAACCCGGACGGGAACAAGACGGCGAACTGGGGCACGGCCGCCGCCGTCGCCCAGCTGGAGGCCGCCGGACGCGCCTTCGCCTCCGCCGGCCGCGGCAGGATCCCGGTGGGCGACCTCGGGCTCGAACTGGGCGGGAACATACCCGGCCACGCCAGCCACGAGCAGGGCCTGGACGCGGACCTCTGGCCCGTCCGCGACGACGGCGCGCAGTGCACCGCCGCCCGGATCACGTGGAAGTCCGCCGCCTACGACCGGGCGGCCACGCGCCGCCTCGTCCAGGAGATCCGCCGGGCCGCGCCCGGGCACGTCAAGACCGTCTTCTTCAACGACCCCCAGCTGATCGCCGAAGGCCTGACCACCTCGTGGGCGGGCCATGACAACCACCTGCACGTGCGCTACTGCGAGCCCGCGCACTCCAGCGCCGGCTACCGGTGCTGAGTCCCGCCCACTGTGAGGAGAACACCGTCTTGAACACCACCCGAACCACCACGGTCGCCGCCGCCGGGATCACCGCCGCGGCAGGCCTGCTGGCGCTCTCCGTGGCTCCGGCCTCGGCGGCCGCGCCCCACGGCTGCGCCTCGTCCGGCGTCTGCTTCTACCTGAAGACGGCGGACTACAACGCCAACCGCCCCACCGCGACGTACAAGGACGTCACCAGCGGCTTCCAGACCCTGGGGGCGCGCGGCAAGGGGGCGAAGGCCGTCGTCAACAACCGCGGCGGCCGGGTCCAGATCCGCTACCTCGACGGCGGGCGCTCGTACACGGCCTGCCTCGACGCGCGGGTGACCTGGGCCCCGGTGCAGTCCGCGTTCACGGTGACCGCCGTGAGGCTGGAGACCCCCTCGGCCTGCCCGCCCCGCCCCTGAGGGCCGGGGAACACCGCGGGCCGGGGTACCAGGGCGCCCGGAGCCGGGGCGGGGCGGGTGTCGGGGGCACCCGCGCCGCCGGCTCCGGGCGCCCGCCGCGCCCCCGGAGCGGTCCCGGCCCGTCGAACATACGATGGGCGCTATGGCACAGGCCGTGGAGACCGCGCGGACCGTCATCCTGACCGTGGACGACGACCCGGGCGTCTCCCGCGCCATCGCCCGTGACCTGCGGCGCCGCTACGGAGCCGGGTACCGGATCGTGCGCGCCGAGTCCGGCGAGTCCGCGCTGGAGGCGCTGCGCGAGCTGAAGCTGCGCGGCGACCTGGTGGCCGTGATCCTCGCCGACTACCGCATGCCCCGGATGAACGGCATCGAGTTCCTCGAACAGGCCCTGAACGTGTACCCGGGCGCGCGGCGCGTGCTGCTGACCGCGTACGCGGACACGAACGCGGCGATCGACGCGATCAACGTGGTCGACCTCGACCACTACCTGCTCAAGCCCTGGGACCCGCCGGAGGAGAAGCTCTACCCGGTCCTGGACGACCTGCTCACGGCCTGGCGCTCCAGCGACTACCGGCCGGTGCCCGCCACCAAGGTGGTCGGGCACCGCTGGTCGGCCCCGTCCTCGCGCGTGCGGGAGTTCCTGGCCCGCAACCAGGTGCCGTACCGCTGGTACTCCTCCGACGAACCCGAGGGCCGGCGGCTGCTGGAGGCGGCCGGGGCCGACGGTCAGCACCTGCCGCTGGTGGTCACTCCGGAGGGCACCGCGCTGATCGAGCCGGAGACGGCCGAGCTGGCGGCCCACGTGGGGCTCGCCACGACCCCGGCGGCCGAGTTCTACGACCTCGTGGTGATCGGCGGCGGCCCGGCCGGGCTCGGCGCGGCGGTGTACGGGGCCTCCGAGGGGCTGCGTACCGTGCTGGTCGAGCGGTCGGCGACCGGCGGGCAGGCCGGCCAGAGCTCCCGCATCGAGAACTACCTCGGCTTCCCGGACGGGGTCTCGGGCGCGCAGCTGACGGAACGCGCCCGCCGTCAGGCCGCCCGCTTCGGCGCCGAGATCCTCACCGCCCGCGAGGTCACGGGCCTGGAGGTCAGGGGTCCGGCGCGGGTGGTCCGCTTCTCCGACGGTTCGGCGGTCGCCGCGCACAGCGTCATCCTGGCGACCGGTGTCTCGTACCGGCAGCTGGCGGCGCCCGGCTGCGACGAGCTGACCGGCCGGGGGGTGTACTACGGCTCCTCGCTCACGGAGGCGGCCTCCTGCGCGGGACAGGACGTGTACATCGTGGGCGGCGCCAACTCGGCCGGGCAGGCGGCGCTGTACCTGGCGCGGGGCGCGAAGTCGGTGACGCTGCTGGTGCGCGGGGAGTCGCTGACAACCTCGATGTCGTACTACCTGGTCCAGCAGATCGAGGAGGCCGCGAACATCACGGTGCGCACCCGGACCGTCGTCGAGGCGGCGCACGGTGACGAACACCTGGAGCGGCTGGCACTGCGGGACGTGGACAGCGGCGCGACGGAACTGGTGGACGCCCAGTACGTGTTCGTGTTCATCGGCGCGGCCCCGCTGACCGACTGGCTGGACGGCACGGTGCTGCGCGACGAGCACGGCTTCATCCTGGCCGGGCCGGACCTGACGCCGGACGGGCGGCCGCCGCCCGAGTGGGAGCCGGACCGGCTCCCGTACCACCTGGAGACCAACGTTCCCGGCGTGTTCGTGGCGGGCGACGCGCGCGCCCGGTCCGCGAAGCGCGTCGCGTCCGCCGTCGGAGAGGGAGCCATGGCCGTCATGCTCGTCCACCGGTACCTGGAGCAGCCGTGAACGGGCAGGGCGGCGGGCAGGTCCTGCCCTGCGCGCCGCACGAGATCGCTTCCCTGTTCCTGTTCGAGGCACTGTCCCCGGAGCAGCTCGGGCGGCTGTGCCGGGAGGGGCGGGTGGAGCGCTTCGAGGCCGGTCCGGTGTACACCGAGGGCGACCCCGCCACCTGCTTCTACGTGATGATCGAGGGCACCGTCGTACTGTCGCGGCGGGTCGGCGGCGACGACGTCGAGGTGAGCCGCACCTCGCAGCGCGGTGTGTACTCGGGCGCGATGCAGGCCTATCTGGGCGAGCGGGTGCCCCAGACGTACACCAACTCGATGCGGGTGACGGAGCCCACGCGTTTCTTCGTGCTCCCCGCGCAGTCGTTCGCGGACGTCATGCGGGAGTGGTTCCCGATGGCGGCGCACCTGCTGGAGGGGCTGTTCTTCGGTTCGAGGAACACCCAGCGGGCCATCGGGCAGCGTGAACGCCTCCTGGCGCTCGGTTCGCTGTCCGCCGGCCTCACCCACGAGCTGAACAATCCGGCCGCGGCGGCCGTCCGGGCCACGGCGACGCTGCGCGAGCGGGTCGGCAAGATGCGGCACAAGCTGGCGCACATCTCCCAGGGCCAGTACTCGCGCGAGGCGATCGCCGATCTCATCGAGATCCAGGAGCGCACGGTCGAACGGGTCGCGAAGGCCCCGGTGCTGAGCCCGCTGGAGGCCTCCGACCGGGAGGACGAGCTGGCCGACTGGCTGGAGGACCACGGCTTCCCGGAGGGCTGGCGGATCGCGCCGGCCTTCGTACAGGCCGGGCTGGACACGGACTGGCTGGAGCAGGTCGCGGCGGCCGTGGCCGGGGAGCTGCTGCCGGCCGCGATCGGCTGGCTCGGCTACACGGTCGAGACCGAGCTGTTGATGGCCGAGATCGAGGACTCCACGGCCCGCATCTCCCACCTCGTCGACGCGGCCAAGCAGTACTCGCAGCTCGACCGGGCCCCGCACCGGGTCGTGGACGTCCACGAGCTCCTCGACAGCACGCTGCTGATGCTGTCCGGCAAGATCGGGCCCGGGGTGCGGGTGGTCAAGGACTACGACCGCTCGGTGCCGGACGTGCCCGCCTATCCGGCCGAGCTCAACCAGGTGTGGACGAACCTGATCGACAACGCCGTGTCGGCCATCGCGGAAACCGGCGGCGAGGGCACGCTGACGGTCCGCACGGCGCGGCAGGGGGACCGGCTGCTGGTCGAGTTCCGCGACACCGGCCCGGGCGTGCCGGCCGAGATCCGCAGCCGCATCTTCGACCCCTTCTTCACCACCAAACCGGTCGGTGAGGGCACCGGGCTCGGCCTGGACATCTCCTGGCGGATCGTGGTCGGCAAGCACCACGGCAGCCTCCAGGTCGAATCCGCCCCGGGCGACACCCGTTTCCAGGTGCTGCTGCCGCTGACCCCACCGGACACCTCCGAGGAGACCGCATGACCGAGATCGACGGGATCGACCCGAGCGTTCCGCCCTCCGGCACGGGCTGCGTCGAGTGCGAGGAGGTGCACGGCTGGTGGTTCCACCTGCGTCGCTGCGCGCAGTGCGGCCACATCGGCTGCTGTGACTCCTCGCCGGCCCAGCACGCCACCGCCCACTGGAAGGCCACCGGCCATCCCCTGGTGCAGAGCTTCGAGCCGGGCGAGGACTGGTTCTGGAACTACGCCACGAACGCCCTCTACCAGGGCGGCCCGCAACTCACCCCGCCGGCCGAGCACCCGCCGACCCAGCCGGCCCCGGGCCCCTCGGAACGGGTCCCGCAGGACTGGACGCAACGGCTGCACCGCTGAACGCCTCCAGCCGCGCCAGCTCCTCGCCGTTCAGCGTGAGCTCCGCCGCCCCGGCCGAGTCGGTGATCGAGGCCGGGCGGCCGGCTCCCGGTACCGGGATGACGGCGCAGGAGCGGGCGAGCAGCCAGGCCAGGGCGATCTGCTGGGGGCTGACGCCGCGCTCGGCCGCGATGCGGTGGAAGGGGGTGCCGGTGGAGGCGGGGCCGGAGGGGCCGTCCAGGGAGCTGCGCGAAATCCCGCCGAGCGGGCTCCAGGGCAGGAAGGCCAGTCCCAGCCGGGCGCTCAGCCGCAGCTCGGCCTCGCCGTCGCGGACGGCGGGCGAGTACTGGTTCTGCACCGAGGCCAGTCCGTCGCCGAGGATCCGGTGTGCCTGGCGGATCTGGGCGGAGGTGACGTTGGAGATTCCCGCGGCGCGGATCGTGCCGGCGTCGAGCAGCTCGCGCAGCGCGCCGACGGACTCCGCCCAGGGAACGGCCGGGTCCGGCTTGTGCAGCTGGTAGAGGCCGATGGCGTCGACGCCCAGGCGCCTGGCGGAGGCTTCGGCGGCGCGCTTGACGTGTGCGGGGGTGGCGTCGACGGTCCAGCTGCCGTCGCCGGGGCGGCCGCGGCCGCCCTTGGTGGCCACCAGGACGTCCGAGGTGTCGCCGCCGTAGCGCGCCAGGGCGCGGGCGATCAGCCGCTCGTTGTGGCCCTCCTCGCCGGCGTGCCAGTGGTAGCTGTCGGCGGTGTCGATGAGTGTGACGCCGGCGTCGAGGGCGGCGTGGACGGTGGCGACGGCCCGTGCTTCGTCGGGGCGGTGCTCGATGGACAGGGGCATGGCGCCGAGGCCGATGGCGCTGACGGTGACGTGGCCGATGGTGCGGTACCGCATGGTGGCTCCTCTTCCTCAGGCGCTGGGTGACGGCCCGGTGGGTGACGGCCCGGTGGTGAGGGCTTCGGCGACGGCGGCGGGCAGCCATTCGGCGGTGCGGGAGAAGCGGAATCCCAGCTCCTTCGCGCGGGAGTTGCTCATGGCGTAGTGACGGTCGAAGGAGAACGGCGACGCGTCCTCGCCCGCCGGGACGGTCCGGTGGACGGGCTCCCGGCCGGTCTGCGCGGCGATGACGGCGACGAGGCCGTGCACGTCGAGCGGGCCGTCGGAGCAGGCGTTGACCGGGCCGGTGAAGCCGGCCGTGGCCGCCCACAGCAGCAGGTCCGCCAGCTCCTCGTGGTGGATGAAGACCGTGGGCAGCGGCTTCGCGTGCACGGTGACCTCCTCGCCCCGGGTGATGCGCCCGGTGTAGTGCGCCAGCCGGCCGGTGAACTCCAGCGCGCCGCCGCCGAGCACGTGGGCACTGCGCACGCCGGCGAACTCGAAGCCGCCGGCGCCGGTGAGGACGGCCTCCGCCTGGCGCTTGCCCTCGGCGTAGTGCGCCTCCAGGTACGCGTGGTCGTGCCAGGGGAGGTCCGGGGCCACCCGCCAGGCGGCCGGGTCCACGATCGATTCCGGCACCGGCGTGCCGACGGGTACGGCCGGCAGGGCGGCGGTCGCGGGGTCGTAGACCTCGATCGTGGAGGTCATGACGTAGCGCCGGGTACGGCCGGCGAAGGCGCGGGCGGCGATGGCGGCCTGCACGGGGGTGTAGCAGACCTGGTCGACCACGACGTCGAAGGTCCGGCCGGCGAGCGCGGCCCCGAGGGCGGCCTCGTCGTTCCGGTCGACGACGAGGTGCTCGACCCCTTCGGGCGGCGGGGTGGAACCGCGGTTGATCACGGTGACCCGGTGCCCCGCGGCGTGCAGGCGCTCGACCAGGAGCCTTCCGAAGTACCGGCTTCCGCCGATGACGATGATCTTTTGCATGCCCTCATCGTGGAGGCCTATCGTCATCAGCAGAAGTCATGATCTGCTGGTTGCGTATTAAGGAAAACTGTTGATCGATGTGCAGCGGCTCCGCATCCTGCGGGCGGTGGCGGAGCACGGCAGTTTCAACCGGGCGGCCACGGCCCTGCGCCTCACCCCTTCGGCCGTCTCCCAGCAGATCGCCGCCCTGGAGCGCGGCCTCGGCGCGCAGGTCGTCGACCGCAGCACCCGCGGCGTCACGCTCACCCGGGCCGGCCGGATCATGGTCGGCGCCGCCGAGACCGTCGCGGCCGAGCTCGAACACGCACGGCAGCAGGTCGACCGGCTCGGCACGGGCCGCACCCGGCTCACCGTGGCCACGTTCACCAGCGGCGGCAGACTGCTGCTGCCGGCCGCGCTGACCCGGCTCACGGCGGAGCACCCCCGCACGGTGATCCACATCAGGGAGGGCGAACCCGAGGACGCCCTGCCGCTGGTCCGTCAGGGAGCCGTGGACCTCGCCCTCGCCTACCACTTCGACGGCCCGCTGCCCGTCGGGCCGGGGGCCGGCTCCGGCCTGGAGTGGACCCCGCTCATGGAGGACCCGCTGTACGTCGTCCTGCCGCGGGGGCACCGGTTCGCCGGACGCGAGGCGCTGGACCTCTCCGAGCTGGCGGGCGAACCCTGGGTGCTCGGCTGCCTGCGCACCGAGGCGTACCTGCGCCGCTACGCGGAGCGCGCCGGCTTCGATCCCGAGGTGCGCGGCACCACCACCGACTACTTCTTCGCGCGCTCGCTCGTCGCCGCGGGCATGGGGATCTCCCTGATCCCCTCCATCGCGCTCGGCCCGGAGATCCCGGGCCTGCGCGCCGTCCCGGTCGCGGCGCCGGGACCGGTCCGCCACATCGGGGCCGCCACGATCGGCCGCGGCGGCCGGCCCCACGTCACGACGCTCGTCCGCGCCCTTCGCGAGCAGGCCGCGCGGCACGGGGGGCGCTGATCCGCCGGCGGTCCGGCTACCGCGTGTACCTGCGGATGCGGTAGCGCAGCCCGGACGTCGAGGAGTGCCAGCCGTCGTCTGCGGCGGCGGTCCATTCCGGGCCGGGTACGGGGGCGTGGGTGTCGCCGTCCACCTGCGTGTCGATCTCGGTCACCGAGAGCACCGTGGCGTGTTCCAGGGCGGCCCGGTAGATCTCGCCGCCGCCGATCACCCACGTCTCGGCGGAGCCGGCCGCGAGCTCCAGGGCCTCGGGGACCGAGCCGGCGCGCACCGCGCCCCCGGCCTCCCACCGCGGGTCGCGGGTGACCACGATGTTGCGCCGGCCGGCGAGCGGGCGGAACCGCGGGGGCAGCGAGTCCCACGTCTTGCGGCCCATCACCACGGGATGGCCGAGGGTGGTGGCCTTGAAGTGCGCCATGTCCTCGGGCAGCCGCCACGGGATCGCGTTGTCCGCGCCGATGACGCCGTCGAGGGTCTGCGCCCAGATCAGTCCGACGCTCATACCGCCACCGGTGCCTTGATGGCCGGGTGGTGCCGGTAGTCGAGCACCTCCACGTCGGCGTAGGCGTAGTCGAAGATCGATTCGGCCTGGCGCAGGCGCAGCCCGGGGAAGTCGTACGGCGTGCGCGAGAGCTGCTCGGTCACCTGCTCGACGTGGTTGTCGTAGATGTGGCAGTCGCCGCCGGTCCAGATGAAGTCACCCGGTTCGAGGCCGGCCTGCTGCGCCACCATGTGGGTGAGCAGGGCGTAGCTCGCGATGTTGAACGGGACGCCGAGGAACAGGTCCGCGCTGCGCTGGTACAGCTGGCAGGAGAGCCTGCCGTCGGCCACGTAGAACTGGAAGAAGGCGTGGCACGGGGCGAGTGCCATCCGGGACAGCTCGGAGACGTTCCAGGCGGAGACGATCATCCGGCGGGAGTCCGGGTCGCGCCGCAGCGTGTCGAGCACCTCGGTGATCTGGTCCACGTGCCGGCCGTCGGGGGTGGGCCAGGACCGCCACTGGACGCCGTAGACCGGTCCGAGCTCACCGTTCTCGTCGGCCCACTCGTCCCAGATGGTGACGCCGTGCTCCCGCAGCCAGCCGACGTTCGAGTCGCCGCGCAGGAACCACAGCAGCTCGTACACGATCGACTTCAGGTGCACCTTCTTGGTGGTGATCAGGGGAAACCCCTGTGAGAGGTCGTAACGCAGCTGGTGCCCGAACACGCTTCGGGTGCCGGTGCCCGTCCGGTCGGCCTTCGCCGTCCCGGAGGTGAGCACAAGCCGCAACAGGTCTTCGTACTGGGTGTCCGCCACAACCGTCGAGTCTACGAGCCCGCGGGTGGTGCCTCGACCAGGGCTGCTCCTCAGCGGCTCTGCCACTCCTCGGCCAGCAGGCGGTAGGAGCGGACCCGGTCGGCGTGGCCGTGCGTGATGGTGGTGATCAGCAACTCGTCCGCCCGCGTGGCCTCCTGGAGCCGCTCCAGGTGGTCGGCGACGGTCCGCGGAGAGCCGACGAACTGGGTGTCCACCCGGTCGGCCACGAGTTTCCGGTCCGCTTCGGTCCAGGGCAGGGCGCGCGCCTCGGCGGGCGTGGGGAAGGGGATGGCGCCCTGGGCGGTGCGGATGCTGCGCACCCAGGGCGCGTATCCGGTGGCCAGTTCGCGGGCGGTCGCGTCGTCCTCGGCGACCACGACGTCGGCGGACACCGTCAGGTACGGCCGGTCCAGCCCGGCCGACGGCTTGAAGGCCGCCCGGTAGCCCTCGGCCGCCTCCAGCACCGAGGCGGGGCTGACGTGGTAGTTCGCCGCGAACCTCAGCCCGCTGCGGCCGGCGGTCTCGGCGCTGACTCCGCCACTGCTCCCCAGGATCCACACCTGTACGTCGGCCCCTTCCCCCGGGACCGCGTGCGCCTCCACCCCCTCCGGGGAGCGGTAGTCCCCCCGCAGCAGTGCGAGGACGTCGTCGACCTGCTCGGCGTAGTCCTGCGGCCGGGCTCCGGGCAGGTTCAGCAGCCGCTGCTGGAGCGCGACCCTCGGGTGGCCCAGCAGGTGCGCGAAGGAGAAGCGCGGCGGGATGCGCAGCCCGTTCGGCGTGTACCCCTCGAAGGGCTCGGCCGCTGCGGGGTCGCGCTGCGGCGGCCGGCCGGCGGAGCGGCCCAGTCCCAGGTCCAGGCGTCCGGGGTGCAGCGCGTCGATCAGGCCGAACTCCTCGACCGTGGAGAGGGCGGTGCGGTGCCCCAGCTGCACGGCTCCGGAGCCGAGCCGGATGGTCGTGGTCGCGGAGGCGGTGAGCGCGAGGACGACCGCCGGGGAGGTCCCGGCGACCCCCGGGTTGAGGTGGTGCTCGGCGAACCAGTAGCGGGCGTAGCCGAACGCCTCCGTCTGCCGGGCGAGGTCGATGCTGTGGTGCAGGGCCTCGGCGGCGGTGGAACCGGACGGGACGGGGACGAGGTCGAGGACCCCGAGGGGGATGCCGGACATGCCGGGCTCCTTACAGGTCGGGGAAGGCGGGGTCGGGGATCTCGCGGCGCAGCACCGGGGCGATCTCCGACTGGAAGAGTTCGAGGGAGGCCCGGTGCTGCGCGGGGGTGAGCCCGCCCGGCTCCGCCTGGAGGTGCAGGGCCGTGTGGCCGAACTCCTCGTGGTAGCGGTGGACCTTCTCGATCACCTGCTGGGGGCTGCCGATGAGGGCCGAGCTCCGCTCGACGAAGTCCTCCAGGGTGGGGAAGACGGGCGGCAGGCCCTGCCGCTCGTGGAAGGCGAGGTAGCGCGCGAACGCCGGCCGGTACGCCGCCGCCGCCTGCTGCGAGGTGGGGGCCGCGTGGTAGCCGGCCGTGCCCGCGCCGACGACGGCGTGTGCCGGGTCGTGTCCGTAGTGCTCCCAGCGCTCGCGGTAGTGGCGGACCAGTTCGGCGTACGGGCCGATCGGGTGGGTGACGTTGGCCGAGAAGAGCGGGTCGCCGTAGCGCGCCGCGAGATCGACGGACTCCCGGCTGGTCGCGCTGCCGTGCCAGACCCGCAGGGCCGGCTGGAGCGGCCTGGGCAGCACCTCCGCGCCGTCCAGGGCGGGGCGGAAGCGCGGCTCGGCGGTCACCTTGTCCTCGCGCCAGATCCGCCGGAACAGCTCGTAGCCCTCGGCGTTGCGCTCCCACTGGTCCTCGGGGGTCACGTGGAACAGCTCCCGCTGCGCGGTGCCGTTGCCCTTGCCGATCATCAGCTCCAGGCGGCCGTCGCTGAGGTGGTCGAGGGTCGCGTAGTCCTCGTACGCCCGCACCGGGTCCAGCAGGCTCAGCGTGGTCACGGCGGTGAACAGCCGGATCCGGCGGGTCAGGGCGGCGATGTGGCCGAGCACCACGGGCGGCGAGGACGACAGGAACGGCCGCTCGTGGCGCTCGCCGACCCCGAAGCCGTCGAAGCCGAGCTCCTCCGCGAGCAGTGCGGCGGAGACGACCTCGCGGAACCGCTCGCGGGTGGGTGTGGGGGCTCCGGTCGCCGGATCCGCGGAGTCCGTGATCAGGGTGACGGCGAGGAACTTCACGAGGCCGCGGCCTGCCGGGACACCGCTTCGGCGCCGGGCACGGAGAGCCCGAGGTGGTCGCGCAGGGTGCTGCCCTCGTACTCGGTGCGGAAGACCCCGCGTTCCTGGAGCAGCGGTACGACGGTGTCGGCGAAGACGTCCAGGCCGCCCGGGGTGATGTGGGGAACCAGGATGAACCCGTCGGCGGCGTCCGCCTGCACCAGGTCGTTGATCGCCCCGGCGACCGTGGCGGCGGAGCCCACGAAGGTCTGGCGGGAGGTGGTCGCGATGACGAGCTCGCGGATCGACAGGTTCTTGGCGCGGGCGAGCTCGCGCCACTGCCGGGCGGTTTCGAGCGGGTCGCGGAACTGGCGGACGCTGGCCCGGCCGAGGGCGATGGTGTTCTCGCCGGGGTCGGGGTCGATGCCGGGCAGCGGCCCGTCGGGGTCGTAGGCGGACAGGTCGCGGTTCCAGACGTGCTCCAGGTATTTGATCGCGGTCTGCCCGCTGACCTGGAGGCGGCGTACCTCGTGCGCGGTCTCGTGCGCCTCGGCGTCGGTGTCGCCGAGTACGAAGGTGGCCGCGGGCAGGATCTTCAACTGGTCGGGCGTGCGCCCGTACCGGGAGAGGCGGCCCTTGACGTCCGCGTAGAACCGCCGCCCCTCGTCGAGCGTCCCGTACCGGCCGAAGATCGCGTCGGCACTGGAGGCGGCGAACTCTCGTCCCTCGTCGGAGTCGCCCGCCTGGAAGAACACGGGCCGGCCCTGCGGGCTGCGCGGCACGTTGAAGTGGCCCTCGATGTCGAAGTGCTGTCCGCGGTGGGTGAAGGCCCCCGCCCGCGCGTCCCGCAGGAAGGCGCCCGACACCGGGTCGGCGACGATCTCGGTGCCGTCCCAGGAGTCGAACAGCTCGGTCGCGGTGGCCAGGAACTCCTTCGCGCGGGAGTAGCGCTCCTCGCGGGGCAGGAACCCGCCCCGCCGGAAGTTCTCCCCGGTGAAGGCGTCCCAGGAGGTCACCACGTTCCACGCGGCGCGCCCGGCGGACAGGTGGTCGAGGCTGGCGAACTGGCGGGCCACCTCGTAGGGCTCGTTGAAGGTGGAGTTGATGGTCCCGGTCAGGCCCAGGCGTTCGGTGACGGCGGCGAGCGCGGCGAGCACGGTGAACGTGTCGGGACGGCCGACCACGTCCAGGTCGTAGATCCGCCCGCCCTGTTCGCGCAGCCTCAGTCCCTCGGCGAGGAAGAGGAAGTCGAACTTGGCGCGCTCGGCGGTCCGCGCGAAGTGGACGAAGGAGTCGAAGTCGATGTGGCTGCCGGCCGCCGGGTCGCTCCACACGGTGGTGTTGTTGACGCCGGGGAAGTGGGCCGCGAGATGGATCTCCTTGAGCGGCTCGTTGCTCATGAAGGGTCCTTCCGGGTCCGGATCAGGCGGCGGGGTGGGTGGCGTACCGGCCGGCCGGGCGTTCCAGGCCCAGCAGTCCGCGCAGGGTGTCCGCCTCGTACGCGCGGCGGAAGACCCCGCGCCGCTGGAGCTCCGACACCAGCCCCCGCGTGATCGCGGGCAGGTCGTGGGCGAGGCCGCCCGGCCGCAGCCGGAAGCCCGACAGGCCGGCCGTCCGCCAGTCCTGGAGCAGGTCCGCCAGCTGCGCGGGGGTCCCGGTGAAGACGGCTTCGTCGCCGCCGTACGGGATGCCCGAGAGGGCGTCGAGGCGTTCCCTGCGCGCGCCGGCCGCCGGGGCGTCCCCGTCCAGGAACACGGTGAGGTCCCCGAAGAGGTGCAGCGGCCGCGCCGCGAGCCCGGCGGCCTCCCGGGCCCGCCGGATCTCCGCGACCGCGGCGCGGGCCCCGTCCGCGTCGCGCACGGCGACGTACCCGACGTCCGTGGACCTGGCGATCAGACCGTACGCCGCGCCGGCGGCGCTCGCCGCGCTCACCACGGGCTGCCCCTGGGGCGGGCGCGGGGTGATCGAGGGTCCCCGCACGCTGAAGTGGCGGCCCTCGAAGTCGATGTAGTGCAGCTTGTCGCGGTCGACGAACCGGCCGGTGGCCACGTCCCGGATCTCGGCGTCGTCGTCCCAGCTGTCCCACAGCCGCCGGATCACCTCGACGTGGTCGACGGCCTCCCCGTATGCCTCCGCACCGGGCAGTGCGACCGCACGCCGTCCGAAGTGCCGCAGTTCGTGGGCCGGTTGTGACACCTGGACGTCCAGGCCCGCACGGCCCCGGCTGACGTGGTCGAGGGTGGCGATCGCCTTGGATATGTGGAAGGGCTCGGTGTGGGTGGCGGTCACCGCCGGGACGAGTCCGATGTTCCGGGTCAGCGGTGCGACGCGGGCGGCGGTGAGCACCGCGTCCAGCCTCCCGCGGACCTGGTCCGTACGTCCGTCGGGCCCGTCCGCCGAGGACGACTGGAGGGTGAGGGAGTCGTCGAAGGAGACGAAGTCGAGCAGTCCGGCTTCGGCCTCGGCCACGGCGTCGGCCCAGTAGCCGGCCGTGAGGAGTTCGCCCGGCCGGGCGCCCGGCTCGCGCCAGGCGGCGGGGTGCCGGCCGGCACCGTCGAGCGCGACGGCGAGGTGCAGCGGTTCGGAAACCGCCGATTGGAATTCGGATGCGGATGCGGATTCGGGCACGTCGAATTACGCCTTTCCCGTCGGCCGCACGAACGGGGGCCGATGCCTGTTGCGGTATCCGTTCGAAACGCTACGCCCGGTATCTGCGCCGTACAATGACCGCAGCATTAAGAGAACTTGGCAGCCGTGTTGCCGGGTGCGCGGCTCCCTGCCCCGGTGCTCAGGAGTTGCTCACGGGCAGGCCGGGCGGGTCGGCCTCCGAGGTGGTGACGGCCTCGTCGGACAGGTTCCCGGCGGAGAGCAGCTGCGCGTACTGGCCGGTCCTGATCAGGTGGTTGATCGCCTGCGCCACCGGGTGGGCGAGTCCGCTGTCCCTCTTCGCGGTCGCGGCGATCAGGCCCTGGAGCGGCTCCCCGGCGCCGGAGAAGGTGCCGGCGCCGCGCGTGGCGGCGGCGCTGGCCGCCGTCTGGGCCCGGGCCCGCGGCCGCGGCAGCCGGCCGGTGGCCACCGGGGCCGCGGCCGCGTTGTCCGGCACGGTCAGGTGCGGGAAGAGGTTGAAGTTCTGGTCAAGGCCACTCTCGCGGCATCGGCGAATCGGCCAACCGGCGAATCGAAAAGCAGCCGTCATGTCCGGCGGAGGAGGCCGCTGATGTCGTTTTCTGCGGCCTAAGCCAGGCAGCCCGAAGAAGGGCTGTCAACGGTCCCGGTATCGGAATTGTCCCCAGCCCGCGGCGATTTCATCGGCCGTACACAAAACGCCTTCCGGTGAAATGAATTGCTCCGTCCACCACCGGGCCGCGGGGCGAACTCCCCCGGTCCACGGGCGCCCTGACGAGGAGTCCTGCCGCGCCCCTCCTTCCCCCGGCCGGTACCAGCGGGCTCCTGACCTGCGGCGTCTTTCATTCCGAGACCGCCTTGTCCACGATCCGGGCACGGTCTTGCCGGGAGGTCTCTTCCGGGCGAGTATTCCTATCAATCCGATGGGAAAAGTGGGGATCCGGTGCCGCCCGGCTTCCACCCCTCGCGCGCCCAGGCCTCCCGGCAACCGGCCGGCGCCACCGACAACGTCCCGGAGCAGCCGACATGACCACCGCCGTCCCTCCTGGCAGCGCCCTCCGCCCGTCCCCCGCGCCCCTCCCCCGCGCCCGGGCCTGCCGGTGACGCCCGTGCCGACGACCCCGAGCACCGCGGGCCAGCCGTCCGACGCCGCGCGGCGCCGCGCGCTCCTGCGTACCGCCCGCGACGTGGCGGAGGACCTGGCCGCCGACTCCATAGCCCGCGAGCAGGCGGGCAGGCCGCCGGTCGACGAGACGGCCCGGCTGCGCGAGGCGGGCCTGCTGGCGGCCCTCACCCCGCCCCGGCCGGGCCGCGGGGCGGACTGGCGTACCGGATGCGCCGTCATACGGGAGATCGCCGCGGCGGACAGCTCGCTCGGCGAGGTACTCGCCCGCCACTACGTGCACGCGTGGGGCGGGCGGTTCTACACGGCCGACCACCGCGCCACCGCCCTGGAAGAGGAGTCGGCGCGCGAACAGTGGCTGTGGACCGGCGCGGTGCACGCTCCCGCGCCGGGCGACGAGGCCGATCCGCCGGACCTCACACTG
Source organism: Streptomyces sp. NPDC037421 (assembly GCF_055602105.1). Taxonomy (NCBI): domain Bacteria; kingdom Bacillati; phylum Actinomycetota; class Actinomycetes; order Kitasatosporales; family Streptomycetaceae; genus Streptomyces; species Streptomyces sp. NPDC037421. The sequence continues at coordinate 142,179 of NZ_JBVJWV010000003.1, read as the reverse complement.
AGGCCGCGCAGCACGGGCTACGTGCTGAGCGGGCGCCGTCCCGTGGACACCGCGGTGGCCGCCGCCGACCAGATCGTGGTGGACGCCGTGTGCGCCGTGACGGGTGACGTCCTGGTCGTACGGATCCCGCCGGGCGCGCGGGGCGTGACCGTCGAACCCGCCCCCGACCGCCTCGGCCAGCGCGTCGCCGGCGCGGGCGCGGTCGTCCTCGACCGCGTCGCCGTCGCGCCCGGGCAGGTGCTGGGCCGGCGGCCGCACGACGAGGAGTCGACCGCGCCCTTCACCGCCCTCGCCGAGCCGGCGCTCCGGCTCGCCCTCTGCCACGTCGGCCTCGGCATCGCCGAGGGCGCCCTCACCGAGGCGCGCGACCTCAGCAGGGGCGGCCGCGCGCACCGGCTGCCCGGCGAGGACCCGGACCTCTTCCTCGCTTACGGGGAACTCGCCTCCGCCGCCCAGACGGCCACCGCCGTGGTCGACCGGGCCACGGAGGTGATGGCGCAGGCCCTCGACGCGGGTGAGCGGCTCGACGCCGAGGAGCCCTCGGGTGTCGCCGCCCTGGTCGCCACGGCCGAGACCGTGACGTCGAAGGCCGCGCTGCACATCACCGCCAGAGTGCTGGAATTCGCCGATGCCCCGGGCCTGGACCGGTTCTGGCGCAACGCCCGCGTCCTGACGGCCCACCGCCCGGTCGCGCACCGCCTGCGCTCCATCGGCGAGCACTATCTCAACGGCTCCCACCGCGCCGTCGCGGCGGCCTTCCGCTGATCGGGGGCCCGCGCGGGACGCCGGCCGAAGCCGTACGGGATAATGTCCGCATGCGGATCTCAGCCAGGGCGGACTACGCGGTACGTGCCGCGCTGCAGCTTGCCGCGTCGCAGGACGACGGGCCGCTGAAGGCCGAGGCCATCGCCGACGCCCAGGACATCCCGCACAAGTTCCTCGAAGGCATCCTGAACGACATGCGCCGGGGCGGTCTCGTACTCAGCCAGCGCGGCGGCAACGGCGGCTACCGACTGGCCAGGCCGGCCCGGTCCATCAGCATCGCGGACGTCATCCGCGTCGTGGACGGACCGCTCGTCTCGGTGCGCGGCGTCCGCCCGCCCGACCTCTCCTACACCGGCCCCGCCGAGTCGCTGCTCCCCCTGTGGATCGCGCTGCGGGCCAACGTGCGCGAGATCCTCGACGGCGTGTCGCTCGCCGACGTCGCGTCGTCGGAGCTGCCCGCCTCGGTGTCCGCGCTGACCCGAGCCCCGGACGCCTGGACCAATCCCTGAGCGTCCGACCTGCATTTTCTCGTATCACGAGACAACAGCGTCCATCATCTGGTCACCCTCTTGGGGCGGGTGCCCCGGTCTGCCAAGATGCCTACCAACCAGGTGGGAAAACTAGGGATTCCGGGAGGGCGGCCGTGCGAACACTGCATCACGCACACCGGATGCCGTCCCTGATCTCCCGCCGGCACATCGATCTGGTCCGTACGTCCAGCGCCATCTGTCAGCCTGCCTGACCGCCCTCACCGGCCCTGGCCCGATGGGCAGAGCGCGGCCCGGGCGCTGCGCCGCCCACTCGTCGTGCCGGCCGGACCCCGCTCCCCCGAGCCGCCGACGGCCCGCCGTTCCCCAGCCTGCGACCGTGATCCGGCCACCGACCGCCGCGCGCGGGTGCCGTGTGTACCGGTGGCTTCGAGACGCCCGTCTCACCCCCTTGAACCCATCCCGTGAAAGGACACCTCCGTGTCTGCCGCAAGATCGCTCACCGCCCTGCGCGCCGTCGCCGTCACCGCGGCGCTCCCGCTGCTGCTCACCGCTTGCGGCTACGGTTCCGAGGCCGAGAAGACCGCCGACAAGGACGTCAAGCCGGCCGCCGCCGACGCGGGCGAGAAGCTCTCCGCCTCCGAGGTCCGCATCGGGTACTTCCCGAACCTGACCCACGCGACCGCCCTGGTCGGCCTCCAGGAAGGCCTGATCGAGAAGGAACTGAACGGCACCAAGGTCAAGCCGCAGTCCTTCAACGCCGGCCCGTCCGAGATCGAAGCCCTCAACGGCGGCTCTCTCGACATCGGCTTCATCGGCCCCTCCCCCTCCATCAACGGCTACGTCAAGTCCAAGGGCTCCAACCTGCGGATCATCTCCGGATCCGCCTCCGGCGGCGTCAAGCTCGTCGTGAACCCGGACAAGATCAAGACCCTGGACGACCTCAAGGGCAAGAAGATCGCCACCCCGCAGAAGGGGAACACGCAGGACGTCGCGTTCCTCAACTGGATCGCCGAGAAGGGCTGGTCGGTCGACCCCGAGTCCGGCAAGGGCGACGTCTCCGTCGTCCGCACCGACAACAAGGTCACCCCCGACGCCTTCAAGCAGGGCTCGATCGACGGCGCCTGGGTGCCCGAGCCCACCGCCTCCAAGCTCGTCTCCGACGGCGGCTCCGTCCTCCTCGACGAGACCTCCCTGTGGCCCGACAAGAAGTTCGTCATCACGAACATCATCGTGTCGCAGAAGTTCCTCAAGGAGCACGCCGACGTCGTCGAGGCCGTCCTCAAGGGCACGGTCAAGACCAACGAGTGGATCAACGCCAACCCGGACAAGGCGAAGGCCTCCGCCAACGCCAGGCTCAAGGCCGACAACGGCAAGGAACTCGAAGCCAACGTCCTCGACCCCGCCTGGCAGAGCATCCTCGTCACCGACGACCCGCTCGCCGGCACCCTGAAGACCGAGTCCGAGTGGGCCGTCAAGGCCAAGCTCCTGGAGAAGCCCGACCTCACCGGCATCTACGACCTGACGCTCCTGAACAAGGTCCTCAAGGCCGCCGGCAAGCCCGAGGTCTCCGACGCCGGCCTCGGCGCCAAGTAGGTTCCCGGGCACGCCCCGGCACGCCCGGCACGCCCGGCACAGGGGCACCGGCTCCACCGAGGCATCGGCCTCCGCGGGGCCGGTGCCGTCGTGCGTGACGCGCGGCGGCCCGCGGCCGCGCGGACGGGACGGCGGTCTTGACACCGGCCCGGACGCGCGCCGACACTCCAGAACGGCGAATCCTGGTGAACCGGTGGGGAATCATGGGTTGTTCTGCGCTGGACCGCGGCACCGACGGCGTCCGTACCGCCGTCCTGACGCTCCGGCTGCCGCTGCTGACCTCCCGCCGCCACATCGACCTTCTGCGCGTGTGCAGCGCGGCGAGTCCCCTGCACCTCGGCGGTCCCGCGCCCGTCCGGCGCTGACCCGCGCGCACTCACCCTCCGGGTCCCGGCCGCGCCGCATCCACCGCCGGCCGCCGTCGTCGCATGCCCCGTGCCCGAGCACTCCCAGGGAGAAGCATGTCCACCACTCGCCCGACAGCCGCGCCGTCCTTCCGGAGCAGGATCGGCCGTGACGCGCACAGCGGCTACCCCGCCGTCCCGTACCGCTACCGACTCCACCTCTCGCCGTCCGGTCCGTCCTGTCTGCGGATCGCGATCACACACAGTCTGCTGGGCCTGGAAGACGCCCTCCCGGTCACGCTGCTGCCCGCCGTGCCCGACGCGCCCGACGGCGGACACCTGGCGCTGCGCCCGCTGTACCAGGCCAGCTCGCACCGGTACCCCGGGCCGGCCGTGGCGCCGGTACTCGGCGACTGCTGGACCGGACGGATCGTCAGCACGCACGCCCCGGACATCCTCCAGGACATGGGCAGGCGGTTCGACACCGGCGGCCGGCAGCTGTACCCGGCCGGCGCCGACGAGCGGATCGAGGCCGTCGGGCGGCTCTGCGAGCAGGGCATCAGTGCGGCCGCGCAGCGCGCCGGCCAGTCCGGGGCCGACCCGGCGGTGCGCGACACCGCGCTCACCACCCTGCTGCGCGCGCTGGCCGCACCGGAGCGGCGGCTCGCCTCGGCCGAGTACCTGCTGGGCGGGGAACTCACCGCCGCCGACGTGCAGTTGTGGGTGACGCTGGTCCAGCTGGACACGGTGCACCGCTGGCACCTGGACGCGGCCGCGGTGTACCGGCTCACCGACCACCCGCATCTGTGGTCGTACGCGCGGCGTCTGGCGGCGCACCCTGCCTTCGCACCCCACCTCGACCTGGACGGCATCGCCCTGCGCCACCACGCGCAGTGCCGCGGCACGGAGGCCGCCGGGGCGGCGGTACGGATCGTGGACTGGGCGGGTCACGTGCCGGACACCGGAACCGGAGTGGTCCGCGTCTCCAAGCACTGACCGGGAGGCCCCGCGCGTGGCGGAGCCCGGCGCGGGGCGCCGCCGCCACCGCCGAACGGCCCCGTGTGCCTTCCCAGGCGCCGGGGCCGTTCCCCATTTCATCCGCCGTACATGGAACCGGGGTTCCGCTGCGCCTACTCTCGTCGCCATGGCAGCAGGAATCCTCACCTCGCGCCGCCACGTCGACCAGGGGCTCGTGGCCAGCGCCCTGTGTACGGCCGCCCCGGCGCGCTGACCGCGCCCCTTTGCCCCTACGGGATCCCCACCTGGCGCCCCGCCCGACTCCCGTCTCTTCCCCTCGCGCACCGCGGCCCCCCGCCGCCGTGCGCCCACGCGCCCATGCGCCGAAGCACCCAGGAGGAACAGACCCATGAGCGAGAACAGACGACACCCGGTGGGCCGCCGGGGCTTTCTCGGCGGCGCCGCCGCCGTGGCGGCCACCACGGCCCTGCCCGCCGCCGCGCAGGTCGCCGCGGCGGGGCCGGCCGCTGCCGCCGGCCGTCCGAACATCCTGCTGATCGTCACCGACGACCAGCCCAAGCACACCGAGTGGGCCCTGCCCAAGACGGTGGCCTGGCTCGCCGGCCAGGGCGTGAAGTTCACCAACGGGCACGTCACCACCCCGCTGTGCTCCCCCTCGCGCTCCAGCGTCTTCTCCGGCCGCCACGCCCACAACCAGCGGCGTGCGCAACAACAAGGCCTCGTACGCGCTCGACCAGAGCACGACCGTGCAGAAGTACCTGGAGCAGGCGGGCTACCGCACCGGCCTGTTCGGCAAGTACCTCAACTCCTGGACCCTGGGGGACAATCCGCCGCACTTCGAGGAGTTCGCCCTCCTCCAGCCCGGGTACGTCGACGCGCAGTGGAACGTCAACGGAACCGTCCAGACGATCAACGGCTACACCACCACCGTCATCAAGAACCGCACCCTGGACTTCCTCGACAAGGCCGCCACCGACAGCCGCCCCTGGTTCGCCTACGTCACCCCGTACGCCTCCCACGGCCCCCGGACCCCCGAGGCGAAGTACGCGGGCACCGCCGTCCCCGCCTGGAACGGCCGCCCCTCGGTCCCCGAGGGCGACCGCAGCGACAAGCCGGCGTACATCAGGAACGCCACCGGCACCCTCGCCGACGGCCAGGCCATCCGCGCCGAGCAGCTGCGCACCCTGCTCTCCGTCGACGACGCGGTGCAGGCCTTCAAGGACAGGCTCCAGGCGCTCGGCCAGCTCGACGACACGCTCGTCGTCTACATCGGCGACAACGGGTTCAGCTGGGGCGACCACGGCTGGACCGCCAAGTCGGTGCCCTACCGCCCGGCGCACGAGGTGCCCTTCTACCTCTCCTGGCCGGCCGGGGGGCTGGGAGCGGGCACCCAGGACGACCGGATCGTCGCCAACATCGACATCGCCCCGACCATCCTCGACGCGGCGGGCATCACCCCGGCCGCACCCCAGGACGGCCGCTCCCTGCTCTCCTCCCACAGCCGTGACCACCTGCTGGTGGAGTGGTGGAAGCAGGGCACCGGCGCCGGAGGGACCCCGACCTGGTCCTCGTACGTCGCCAAGGACAAGCAGTACACGGAGTACTACGACCTCACGACCGACGCGAACGGCACCGTCTCCGGTACGGGACAGGTCAAGTTCCGCGAGTACTACGACCTGGTGGACGACCCGTACCAGCTGGCCAACAAGCTGTACCAGGCCACGCCGGCGCAGGAGCAGGTCCTCGGCATCCCCGCCCTCGCCGCACGGCTCCACGCCGACCGCACCGCCTGACCCGCACCGCCCCACCCGTCCCCACCGCACCGCCGGCCGGGCACCGCGCCACCACGCGCCGGTGCCCGGCCGCCCATCGTCCCCACGGAGCCGACATGCCCGCATGCTGCACCCCCGGCCACGCACACGCCCCGGTGCTCACCCTCGCGCCGCCGCCCCCCGCGGCCCCGCCCTCGCGGGTGGCCCGGCAGCTGCTCGCCCTGCCCGGCGGGCGCTTCCTCATGGGCACCGACGACCCCGACGGCTTTCCCGCCGACGCCGAGGGGCCGGTCCGGGAGGTGGCCGTGGAGCCCTTCCGGATCGCGGCCACGACCGTGACGAACGCCCAGTTCGCCACCTTCGTCAAGGCCACCGGGCACACCACCGAGGCCGAGCGCTTCGGCTTCTCCTTCACCTTCGGCGCGTTCCTCGCCGACGAGGTCGCCGCCGTCTCCCGCCCGGTGCCGGGTGTCCCGTGGTGGCGGGCCGTGGAAGGGGCGTCCTGGCGCAGCCCCGAAGGGCCCGGCTCACACGTGACCGACCGGCAGAACCACCCCGTCGTCCACGTCTCCTGGAACGACGCCCGGGCCTACTGCGCCTGGTCCGGTACCCGCCTGCCCACCGAGGCCGAATGGGAGTACGCCGCACGCGGCGGGCTGGAGCAGCGGCGCTACCCGTGGGGCGACGAGCTGATGCCGGGCGGCCGGCACATGTGCAACATCTGGCAGGGCGAGTTCCCGGTGCTCAACACCGGTGCCGACGGCCATGTGTCCACCGCCCCCGTGAAGTCCTTCCGGCCCAACGGCTTCGGCCTCTACAACACGGTCGGCAACGTCTGGGAGTGGTGCGCCGACTGGTTCACCCCCGGCGAGGAGACCTCGCGGGCGATGCGCGGGGGCTCGTACCTCTGCCACGACTCCTACTGCAACCGCTACCGGGTTGCCGCCCGCAGCTCGAACACGCCGGACAGCTCGACGGGGAACATCGGGTTCCGGGTGGCCGCCGGTCCCGCGCAGGCCACCCGGAACGCCGGTTCAGGACACGGTGACGCGGGCCAGGGCCCAGGAGGTGTGGTCGAAGGACGTACGGTTGTTGGCGTCCTCGACCACCAGCCGCAGGACGCGTACGCCGCGCACGTCCAGGCCGACCGCCACGGGACCGCCGGCCGCCGTGAGGACCGGGGTGGTCAGCAGCAGGCGGCCGTCGCCGTAGACCTTGGCCCGGGTGGCGCCGGCCGTGCTCTGCTTCGCGGAGAAGTCGTCGATGCCGACCAGTGAGGTGAACCGTACGGCTGCCCCGCCGAGGTGGTAGGCGATGTCGCTGGGCGCGTGGACTCCGAGGCCCTTGGGGTACGTGGTGCCGCCGAAGGAGATCGGCGTGCCGTCCCCGGCGGCGTTCTTGCCGTTCGAGGCGTCGCGTTCCACCGGTCCCCAGCCGTTCGCGGCGCTGATCCAGGCGAGGTCGGACAGGTAGGTGTCGGCCGTCGGGGCCGGCGGCGGGGTCGGTACGGTCCCCGTCGCCGCGTACCGGACAGGGCCGCCCGGGGCGACGGCACTGCCCTCCGCCGTGAGCGTCCAGGCGGTCGCGGGGGCGGCGTTCGCGGGCGGGGTGACCTGCCAGGACACGGTGAGCCGGCCGCCCGCGGCGAGCTGCTCCGCGCCGGCGGGGGAAGTGGGGGTCACCGTCCATCCGGCGGGGGCGCGCAGGCCGAGCGCGGCGGCGGTCCAGGGCCGCGAGGACCCGTTGTCGAGGGTGGCCGTCACGGTGAACTCCTCGCCCGGGACGGCCAGGGCGGGCAGCGCCACGCGCGTCCCGAACGGGGTGCGCGGGTACGGGTCCTTCCAGGAGGAGCGCATCAGCGCGACCAGCTCCGCGGCCCGGGCCGGGTACGTGCCGGCGAGGTCGCGGGTCTCGCCCGGATCGGCGGCCAGGTCGTACAGCTCGACCTGCCACTTCGCGTCGGGGAGGTCGTGGTCGCGTTCGGGTGCGAAGCGCACGGCCTTCCAGTTGTCCCGGCGGGCCGCCTCGGCGAGCCAGGTGGCGCGCTTGGCGTCCTGGGCGTTGGCCCGGCTGGTGACGCCCAGCTCGTCGCGGAACCAGTACAGGTGTCCGTGGCGGGCCGCGTCGGGGCTGCCGGCGAGCAGGGGCGCGGCGGACAGCCCGTCCACGTCGGTGGGGGCGGGGGCGCCGCCGAGCTCGGCGAGGGTGGGCAGGACGTCGGTCAGGGGGGTGGGGCGGTCGCTGGTGCCCTGCCGGACCCGGCCGGGGCCCCAGGCGATGAGGGGGATCCGTACGCCGCCCTCGTAGAGGTTGCGCTTGTAGCCGCGCAGCGGCCCGTTGGCGTCGAACAGGTCGGGGTTGACCCCGCCCTCCTCGTGGGGGCCGTTGTCACTGGTGACGAGGAGGACGGTGTCCTGCTCCAGGCCGAGGGCGCGCAGCCGGTCGACGACCTTGCCGACCAGGGCGTCGAAGTAGCTCACCTGGGCGGCGTGCCCCTTGTTGGCGGCCGTCCAGGTGCGGTCGGCGTAGGCGCTGGTGTCGGGGATGTCGCTGGGGGCGTGCGGGACGTTCGGGGTGAGCAGGAGCAGGAACGGCTGCCCGGCGTTGTCCCCGATGAACTCCAGGGCGCGCCGCTCCAGCAGGTCGGGGGCGTACACGGCCTTCGCGCCGCCGGTGTTGGCGGGGACGGGCTCCTTGGCGTCGTTGTGCCAGAGGTATTCGGGGTAGTACTGGTGGGCGTGGCTGTGGTCGATGTACCCGTAGAACTCCTCGAAGCCGCGGGCGGCCGGGTGGCTGTCCTGGCCGGCGGCCTCCGGTCCGAAGCCCCACTTGCCGATCACGGCGGTCCGGTAGCCGCGGGCCTTCAGCACCTGGGCGAAGGTGGTGTCGGCGGCGGTGAGGGAGCCCTGTCCGCCGGAGGAGGGGTTGGCGCGGACGGTGGCGTGGCCGGTGTGGAGGCCGGTGAGGAGGGAACCGCGCGAAGGCGCGCAGACGGCTGCGGTGGAGTAGGCGTCGGTGAACCGGAGCCCCTCGGCCGCGAGCCGGTCCAGGTGGGGGGTGGCGATCAGCTTCTGCCCGTACGCGCCGAGTTCGCCGTAGCCGAGGTCGTCGGCGAGGACGACGACGAGGTTCGGCGGCCGGCTGGCGGGGCCGGCCGCCGGCTCCGGGGCCGTCACCGAGGGCGCGGCCTGGGCCGCGGGTACGGCGGCCGCGGTGGCGGCGAGGCCGAGCGCGGCGGTCGAACCGGCCAGGAACGTACGGCGGGTGGACATGGCGGAGTGCTCCTCAGGTGCGGGGACCGGTCGTGTGCGCCGATCATGAGCGCCCGGCTCCGCCAGGACCATGCACAGGACATGAAGACCTTGTGACGGCACCCGGGCCCGCGCGCCCCCCTCCCCGCAGCGGAGCCGGCCACCGGGCGGTGGCCGGCCCTTCCGGCGTGTCAGGGGCAGCGAGTGGTGGCGCCACCGTTGCTGAGGTAGGCGTCGTAGATCCACCCGAGACTGGATCCGCCGCCGTCCCGGACCCAGGTCCAGGTGTTGCCGTAGTCGTTCACCACGTAGCAGTCGTAGTAGACCCTCGTGCCCTGGGACACGAATCCCACGGTGGTGCACGCTCCGTACGGGCCCGTGTGGACGGCGGCGCTGCCGGACTGGGACACCGTCCCGGAGCCGTCGTCCACGTTCTGGTGGGGCCAGTACGCGTTCCCGCAGGTGACGGCGGTCCCGCCGAGCGGAGCCGCCTGCGCGGGCATGACCATGGCCCCGGCCGTCACCGTCGCCCCGAGGGCCGCGGTGGCAAGGACGCTACGAAGACGCATGAATCCTCCTGCGATCGATGCTGGTTCCGCGGACGGGCACTTCGCCCGCTCGCTCGCTTTCCAGGCTCGGCCGCCGGCACGGGCACGTCGACTCGTTTCGGTCTGGTCCGAAACGAGGACGGGCAGGAAGAATCGCAGCGCCGCCGACGTCCGTGCTCGCGACGGTGCCAGGGGGGCGGGGAGCGGGAGGGCGGATGCTTCGGCTTCATTTCACGGCGGCCGACCTGGCCAGGGTCCGTACCACCGTGCTGGGGCCGCTCGCGGAGACGGAACTGGCCTTGGGGAACCTCCAGCAGCGCGACCGCCGGGCCGTGTTCGGCAACTGGCGCTCCCGGACCGGCCCTCGTGTCGCGGCCGACGGCCGGGACCTGGCGCGTTTCCTGGCCCGGCCGCCCGGCGGGCTCGTCGATCTGTTCAGCCTGACCGGCCCCGTCGCAGGCATCGACGAAGCCATGGACCGCCTGCGGAGCGTCCCGCACCGGCAACTGGCCGAAGAGTTCACGTTCCACCCCGGAATGGCCCGCCGCCGGGCGCCGTGGCTGGGGCGGGTTCCGGCGGGTGACGGCGACGCCGGAGAGAGGATGGCCCGGGCGCTGTCGCACTGCCACGAGGTGGCCGTCGCCCCGTACTGGGACCGGATCCACCACCACCTGAACACCGAACTGACGCTGCTGGGACAGCTCACCGCCCGCAACGGTGTGGCCGCGCTCTTCGGCCACCTGCACCCGATGCTCCGGTGGAAGGCACCCGTCCTTGAGATTCCGGGGTACCGGCACTGGCGAGCGAGCAGCGACCTGCACCTGGCGGGCCGGGAGCTGGTCCTGGCGCCCTCGGTCTTCTGCGGCCCGGTGCCCCAGCTCTTCGCCCGCGCCGAGGGCCGCGAAGTCCTGCTGATCTACCCGGCGTTACGGGATCTCCCCGCCGCGAGCGCCATCTGGTCGGGGCCCGCCGGCGCCCGGCACACCAGCGCCGCGGCATCGCCGCCCCTGATCGCGCTCCTCGGCCGTACGAGAGCCGCCATCCTGACCGCGATCGCGGACCACGCCCTGTGCACGACCACCCAGCTGGCCGCGCACACGAAGGTCTCCCTCGCCAGCGCGAGCGAGCACGCGACCGTTCTGCGCCAGGCGGGCCTCATCGCACTCACCCGCGACCACAGACACGCCCGGCACAGCATCAGCCCGGCAGGACTGGCCCTCCTCGACACCACCGCGGCCACCTGAGCCGCGTACCCAGGCCGTTTCCTTCGGATCATCTGAGCGTGGGTTGATGTGTGTCGTTGTCTGATGCGCAGTGGGCGCGGCCGCGAGCCCGCCGACCGTGACCTCGGACGGTCCCGCCGTCTCGGCGGGTGCCCGTCTCGTGCCCTGGTCGGCCGACCGCGGCGGGGGTGCCGCTACTCGGCGGCCTTGGCACAGGTCACCTTCGCGAACTTCGAGGTGACGGTGTACGTGTCGTTGGGGACGCCGGTGAACTCGAAGAACCCGTCCTGGATGGTTTGGGTGGTGTTCACGACGGCGCCAGAGGAGTTCTTCAACGTAACCGTCTCCGCCACCGGGAATCCCCTGCCGGACACGCCGTAGGTCGTTCCAGGGCCCTTGGTCACGGTGCACTTGATCGCGGCCTCCTCGTCCGACACCCACTTCGGGCAGATCGCCCTGGCCCGACGTCCCGCGGCGCTGTAGGTGTCGTTCGGCAGTCCCGTGACCTCGAAGAAGCCTCCTGTGATGGCTGTGGTCGTGCGCACCGTGGTGCCCTGCGAGTTCTTTACGGTGACGCGCTCGCCGGATCTGAACCCTTCGCCCGACACTCCGAACGTGTTGTTGGGCCCTTCCGAGAGGAAGCAGGTGGCGCCGGGTGCGGCCCGTTCCGCCGCGTCGGCCGTCATCGCGGTGACGGCGGTCCACCCGCTGAACGCCACAGCGGCCACGACCGCGGTGGAGAGGGTCTTCCTTCGCATGAGATGTCCCTTCCCTAGACTGGAGGCAGTCGCTTCGCTCGAGTAGGTCCCCGCGCCTCGCGGAGGAGTGTCGGCGGTGAACGTGTCTCGTCAGGGACCTCACCTCTGATCGCCCGGCCTCAGAGCCGACGGGCAATGCTCAGGGGCCCGGTTCTTGCCGGTGACGGTTGAGGTATCGGCGTCTTCGGCCTCGGCGCGAGGAAGCGGAGTTGCTGACGACACGTGGAGGGCTGTGATCACCCACACCCCCCAGGGGCGGCGGCCTCCATCCGCTCCCACTATTCCACTGGGCGGGGCGGGCCGCATGTGGGCGTGGGCGGCGGCGCCGGGGAGTACACCGGAGCCCTGCCGCCCGCCCCTCGACCGGGTCTGTCAATCGTTGACGCTGCATGCACGATGTCAACGGCCTTGTGGCCGCGGAACCCGTAAGCGCGAAGGAAACGGCCTAGTGCGCCGCGAGCCTCTCCACCAGCCCGATCCCCCGCGCCAGCAGCTCCCGCTCCTCCCCCGTCAGTTCCGCTTCGATCGCCCGCGCGAGCCAGTCGGCCCTGCGTCCCCGCTCTTCCTCCAGCAGCGCGCGCCCCGCGGAGGAGAGCTCGACCAGGCTCTTGCGGCCGTCGGTCGGATGCGCCCGCCGGGTGATCAGTCCCTGTTCCATGAGCAGTCCGACGGCTCGGGCCATCGACTGCGGGCGCACGCGCTGGTCGGCCGCCAGTTCGCTGGTCGTCATCGCGCCGTTGCGGTCCAGCGCGCCGAGTACGGACGCCTGGCCGAGCGGCATCTGGTCTTCGAGCTTCACGCGCCGCGTGAGCTTTCCCATCGCGGTGCGCAGTTCGGCCGCGACCGCGGCGGATTCCGGAATGGGCATGCCGAATTTTAACGCAGCACACCTGGTCAGCAGAACTGCACAGCACAGCTGTGCAGCACAACTGAACAGCAGAACTGCACAGCATTGCTGTAGAGTCTTCGGTGCCAGGTCAGCGCCACAACGGAAAGGACTTCCATGACCGCCATCACCGCCGTCACCGGCCGCCGCGTCCTCGACAGCCGGGGCAACCCCACCGTCGAGGTGGACGTGGAGCTGTCGGACGGATCAATCGGCCGGGCCGCGGTCCCCTCCGGCGCTTCGACCGGTACCCGCGAGGCCGTCGAACTCCGCGACGGCGACCCGGCCCGGTGGCACGGCAAGGGCGTCGACCAAGCGGTACGCCACGTCAACACCGAGCTCGCCGCCGCCGTCACCGGCCGCCAGGCCGAGGACCAGGCCGGCCTCGACGCCGCCCTCATCGCCGCGGACGGCACCCCCACCAAGTCCAGGCTCGGCGCCAACGCGATCCTCGGGGTCTCCCTGGCCGCCGCCAAGGCCGCCGCGGCCGCCCACCGCCTGCCGCTCTACCGCCATCTCGGCGGCTCCGACGCCCGGCTGCTGCCCGTACCGATGATGAACATCGTCAACGGGGGCGCGCACGCCGACAATCCCCTGGACTTCCAGGAGTTCATGATCGCCCCGATCGGCGCGGAGACCTTCGCCGAGGCCGTGCGGATGGGGTCCGAGATCTTCCACACCCTGCGCCGCGACCTCCTCGCCGCCGGGCACTCCACGGGCGTGGGCGACGAGGGCGGCTTCGCACCCTCCCTGCGCACCGCCGAGGAGGCCCTCGACTTCGTGGTGGGCGCCGTCGAGCGCACGGGCTACCGGCCGGGCACCGACATCGGCCTGGTCATGGACCCGGCGTCGTCCGAGTTCTTCCGCGACGGCGTCTACGACTACACCGGGGAGGGCATCCGGCGCACCCCCGCCGAACACGCCGACTACCTGGTCAAGCTGATCGACTCCTACCCCGTCGTGTCGATCGAGGACCCGATGGCCGAGGACGATCTGGCGGGGTGGCGGGACCTGACCGCACGGGTCGGTGCGCGCTGCCAGCTCACCGGTGACGACGTGTTCTGCACGAACGAGACCATCCTGCGCGAGGGCATCGGTTCCGGCGTCGCCAACTCGGTCCTGGTGAAGGTCAACCAGATCGGCACCCTGACGGAGGCCCTGGCCACCGTCGGCACCGCCCACCGGGCGGGCTACACCGTGGTCATGTCGCACCGCTCGGGAGAGACGGAGGACACGACCATCGCGGACCTGGCGGTGGCCACGGGCTGCGGCCAGATCAAGACCGGTTCGCTGTCCCGCTCCGACCGCACCGCCAAGTACAACCAGCTCATCCGCATCGAGGAACAGCTGGGCGACAGCGCCCTGTACGCGGGCGCGGCAGCCCTGCGCCGTTAGGACCCTGCCGGGAATCCGTTCCGCCCGCGCACGAAGATCCTCGGTTCGCGGGGCTCCCGGCCCCTGCTCGTCGCTCCGCGCGGTGCGGAACGACGGGCAGGGGCGGGATGGGCGGCCCGGATGTGCGCATGAGGTCAGTGGCCTGCCGGCACGGCCGGGTGGAGCGAGCACCGGGCCCGCCCCGCACCACACCGGCGGACGGCTTCGAGGCGCACCACAGGCGCGGTCGAGAACGTGTCAGGAAGTGCGCACCCCCCTGCGCGGTCCGGAAGGCCGGTGCGAGGATGAACCCGCCATGACGCCAGGTCACTGTTTCCGAGCCGGACGGGCCGCGATGTTCGCGGCCGTCTGCGTTCTGCTCGCGAGCGTCGGCCACGTGCTCATGTCCGGTATGGCCGTGCCCTGGTGGGCGACGTCCGCCGCGTTCGCGGGCACGGCGGCCGGTGCCTGGTGCCTCGCGAGCCGCGAGCGCGGGCAGCTCACCGTGATCGCGGCGACGGTCGCCGTCCAGGCCGCGCTCCACTCGGGCTTCTCCCTGACCCAGTCGGTCCTGCACCCTTCCCTGCCGTCCGGCACGTCGTTCGCCCGCCAATGGGCCGCTTACCTGATGTGCGGAGACGGCACGGCGTCGGGGCTGTCCGCCCAGGACGCCCGGAAGGCCGTGGACGACGCGGGGCTCGGCGGCCTCGTGTACGAGCCGCCGCCGGGCACCGCCCTCGCGGACGCCGCCTCGCACGCCCACCACGGCATGCACGAGGTGCACGAGGTGCCGGGCATGGCGGACGCCGCGTCCGCCGCCACCGGCGTCCTCGTACCGGCGGGCGGTCACGACATGGCCGGCATGTCCCCGGCCGGCATGCTCGCCGCGCACCTGCTGGCCGCTCTGCTCTGCGGCCTGTGGCTGGCTTACGGCGAACGGGGCGCCTTCCGTGTGCTGCGCGCCGTCGCGGGCCGGCTCTGGACACCGCTGCGCCTGCTCTTCGGCCTCGGCGCGGCTCCCGTCCCTCCGCGCGTCCGCGTACGCCGGGTAGGGCGCGACCGCGCGCTCCCGCAGCTGTTCCTCGTCCACGCCATCACCTCACGGGGTCCGCCGACGGGAACCGCTGTCCTGTGACAGCCGGTTCCCCGAGCGTGCGCTGACGGCCCTTCTGCGGCCCGTCGCCCCTCGGGCATCGGCCATGCCCTCCGGCTGGCCGTA
The DNA here is from genome assembly GCF_055602105.1 of Streptomyces sp. NPDC037421. Classification (NCBI taxonomy): domain Bacteria; kingdom Bacillati; phylum Actinomycetota; class Actinomycetes; order Kitasatosporales; family Streptomycetaceae; genus Streptomyces; species Streptomyces sp. NPDC037421. Next base: position 126,977 of record NZ_JBVJWV010000003.1, on the reverse strand, counting down.
CTCCCTTCACCGGTGCCGCCGCGCGCGGCGCCGGACACCTTGCCCTTAAGGACCTGTGGCGATGACTCCTGCCCTGCCCACCCAGCACCGTCCCGCCGGCGAAAGGCCGTCCCGGCACACCCCGGACTCCGATGCGGAGGTCACCCGACTGGCCCTCGCCGCGCGCGACGGGGACCCCGCGAAGGCCGACCGGTTCGTCCGCGCCCTGCACCGCGACGTCTGGCGGTACGTGGCGTACCTCAGCGCGGACGCGCAGGCGGCCGATGACCTCACCCAGGACGTGTTCCTGCGGGCCCTCGCCGCGCTCCCCCGCTTCGAGGGCCGCTCCTCCGCCCGCACCTGGCTCCTGTCGATCGCCCGGCGCACCGTCGTCGACAGCGTGCGCCATGCCGCCGCCCGCCCCCGGCTGTCGGACCGCCACGACTGGCAGGCCGCCGCCGAACAGAGCCAGCCGAAGGACCTCCCCGGCTTCGACGACGGCATCGCCCTCGCGGAACTCCTGGCCGCCGTCCCGGCCGAACGCCGCGAGGCCTTCGTCCTCACCCAGCTGCTCGGCCTCCCGTACGCCGAGGCCGCCGTCGCCGCAGGCTGCCCCATCGGCACGGTCCGCTCCCGTGTGGCCCGCGCCCGCACCACGCTGATCGCCCTGCTGACGGACACCGAAGCCCCGGCGGCCCCGCCGAACCAGCGGGCCCTCGACGACCCGGGGCACATCTCCCCGCCGCCGCGTTCCGCCGCGCTCGCACCGTCACTGGCCTGACGGCCCGGATCCGCACGAGCGAGGGGCCGGCAGAGCCGGCCCCTCCCTGGACGGCGGAGGACCGGCCCGTCAAGACCGATCGGCATGGCCACCGCGTCCGTCACCGGTCCGGCGGCAAGCCGGGCCGTGGCCGGGCGCCGCGTCGTGGACTGGCGGGCCTGAGGCCGAGGTGGATCCGAAGCCGCACCCCGCCGACAGGCGCCACAAATTCTGGTGGACACAGCCGAACTGGCCGGAAATATTTGCTCAATTTGGTGACAAGCGCACTGATGTTTCATCATCGTGACTGCGCGTCAAGTTCTGGCGCGCACCGAGGAGGCGGGGGCACCGGGGGGTCCCCCGTTCACACCGGCCGGGCCAGCAGGCGAGTACTCGCTCTCGCCGCGCCCCGCCGTGGCTCCCGTCCCGTTCCGTCACCTAGGCAAAGGCCCATGTCCGCCCAGCAACTCTCGGACCTCATACGTTTCGCCCGTCACAACTCACCCTTCTACCAAGACCTTTACGCGTCCCTGCCGCCGCACGCCGACCGCCTCACCGACCTGCCGGTGGTCGACCAGCAAGCGTTCTGGGCAGCCAACACCCTTCACGACAGCCGCGTGCTGACCGGCCCGCTCAGCGAGGCCACGGTCTACAAGACCGGCGGCACCACCGGGTCCCCCAAGTTCTCCGTCTACACGCGCGACGAGTGGCAGACGTTCGTCACCGCCTTCGGCCAGGGACTCGTGGACACGGGTCTGCGCCCGGGGCACCGCGTCGCCGACCTCTTCTACGCCGGGGAGCTGTACGCCAGCTTCCTCTTCGTCCTCGACTCGCTCGCCCACGCGCCCGTGGACAACGTCCGCCTGCCCATCGGCGGCGGCGCGCCGCTGGAGTCGACGATCCCCACGCTGCGCGATCTCGCCGCCCAGGTACTGGCCGGAACGCCGACCACCCTGTGCCGGCTCGCCGAGCAGGCCGTGTCGTCCGGTGTCCGGCTCGACTCGGTGGAGTTGCTCCTCTTCGGCGGCGAGGCCCTCTTCGACGACCAGCGGCGCCTGCTGGCGACCGCGTTCCCCCGCGCCGAGGCCCGTTCCGTCGGATACGCCAGCGTCGACGCGGGCCTGCTCGGCCGCCCCGTACCCGGCTCCGACGCCCGGGTGCACCGTGCCTTCACGCCGTACTCGGTCGTCGAGATCCTCGACGACTCCACCGATGAGCCCATCACCGAACCGGGCCGGCCCGGCCGGGTCGTCGTCACCAGTCTCTTCCGGCGCCTCATGCCGATCATCCGCTACCCCGCGGGCGACCGGGCCGAGTGGACGGGCAGCGGGCCCGGGCACTTCCGGATACTCGGCCGCGCCGAGGAGGGCGTACGGGTGGGCCCCGTCTCCCTCTACACCCAGGACGCCCAGGACGCCGTGGCCGCCGCGGACACCGCGGGGCAGGTGGTCGGCATGCAGCTCGTCGTCCGCCGCTGGGACGGCCGCGACGGGCTCGTCCTGCGGCTGGCGACGGCACCCGGTGACCACTGCCGGAAGGAGCTGGCCGAGGCCGTCGTCGCGGAGCTGGAGGAAGCGCGGCCGCTGTATCCGGGGAGCGTGCGCGCCGGGTTCGTGCACCCGCTGTCCGTGGAGTGGGTGCGCCACCGCGACCTCGCCGTCAACCCGCGCTCGGGCAAGCTCGTCCGGGTCCTCGACGAGAGGCCGACCGCATGACCGCCGCACCCGTGGCCGAGACGGAGGCCGGGACGGTGGCGGAGACCGGGGCCGGCAGCCGGCGCGCTCCGCTGGTCCTGCGCAACCGCGCCTTCGGCGCCGTGTGGCTCGGCCAGGTCCTCACCCAGGCCGCCGTACGGATGTTCCAGGTCGGCGTGTCCTGGTGGATCGTCGCCTACGCCGTGCAGGACACCAGGGGGCTCGCCTCCGGGCTGTTCATGGCGGCCTGCACACTGCCCGCCGTGGCGCTGGCGCCCGTGGTGGCCGGGGCCGTCGCCCGGTTCGCGCACCGTTCGGTGTTGCGGACCGCCGCCGCCCTGGCCGGGGGCGCCTCGGGTGCCCTCGCGCTGTGGGCGTACGCCGGTGGCCCGCCGCTCGCGAGCGTGTACGCCGCCGGTCTCGCCCTGGCAGCCTGCCAGGCGTTCTTCGACCCTTGCCTGACCACCTCGGTGCCCGAACTCGTCGACGACGCCGACATCGAGACGGCCACCGGCTTCGAGCTGTCCACCCAGTCCCTGGCCGGCCTCGGCGGAGCGCTGCTCGGCGCCCTGACCGTCGACCGGGCCGGTGTGGCCGGGCTGGCCGCCGGCTGCGCGGCCGCCTACCTCGGCGCCGCCCTCCTCGTCGCGGGCGCCCGCTTCCGCACCGTCGCGCCCGGCGTCGGAGCCGGTGCGCCGGGCCCTCCCGAGCGGCGCACGCTGCGCCGCATCCTCGGGGAACTCCCCTACGTGCGGCGGATCCTGATCTGCTTCACCGCGGCGAACCTCTTCACCACCGCGGTGTTCGTCGTCATCCCCCTCTACACCCGCTCGGTCCTCGCGGGCGGTGGCGGCACCGTGGCCCTGCTGGAGGCCTCCCTGGGCACCGGTGCGCTCGTCGGCGCCTTCACCGGCGCCCGCGTGCCGGGACGCCCCACGACCGCCGGTGCCTACTGCCTGGGCCTGATGGCCCTGGCCCTCGCGCTGCCGGGGCTGGTCGCGCACCGTCCGGTCATCGCGGGCTGCCTGGCCGTGGCCGGCTGGTGTGCCGGGGCCGTCAGCGTCCGCTTCGTGGCCCTCTTCCAACGGCTGGTGCCGCCGGCGGACAAGCCCGGCTTCTTCGCCGTGATGCAGGCGGTACTGGGCGCCTCCCTGCCGGTCGCCTCCTTGGCGTTCGGCTTCGCCGGCGACTTCCTCTCCCCGCAGACGCTGTGCCTGGTGCAGGGCGCCGGACTGGTCCCCGCGGCCTGCACGCTGGCCCTGCTCAGGTCCCCCACACCCGCGCCGGCCGCGGCGGAACCAGCCGGAGGCGAGCGGTGAGCCCCGTCATCACCCCCGCCGCCTGCTCGGACATCGCCGAACTGCGCCAGCTCTACTACGCCGTCTACGGACCGCACTACCCCGTGGCCCTCGGCACCGACCCGGCCGAAATGGCCCGGCTCATCGAGGACCCGTACTCCCTGTGGCTCGTCGGCCGCTGCGCCGGCACCGGGGCCCTGACCGCGTCCGCCGCCATCCACGGCGAGGCCGGCAGCCGCATCGGCCGTCTGGAAGGCATCGCCGTGCACCCCGGGCACCGCTCGGCGGGCCTGGCCGCCGCCCTGACCGAGGCCCTGTGCGCGGGCATGCTGGACACCGGGCGGCTGGACTCGGTGTACGCGACCGTGCGCACCGTCAGCGCCGGCCCGCAACGCGTCGTCGCACGCAACGGGTTCCGCCCGCTGGGCATCCTGCCCAACGCGGTGGATCTCCGCAGCCGCGAAAGCCTCGCACTCTACGCGCGTCACGCCGCCGGGGTGCTGGACCGCCGGATCCCCGTCACCGAAGTGCCCGCCCCGCTCCTGCCGTTGCTACGCACCGCCGAGTCCGCGCTGGGCATCGGCTACCCCGGGGTGCGGGCCGCGACCGGCCCGGACCCGGCGCCGCCCGTGCCGCAAGGCGCCGGCGACCGCCTGGAGATGATCGAGGCGCCGGCCTTCGTCCGCCGCCGCTTCCGCGAGCGGTTCCCGAGCGCCGAGGGCTGGTTCTACCCGCTGCACACCCCGAACGTGCTGCTCACTCCCGAGGACGGCCGGTTCGAGGTCTACGCCTACCTCAACCGCGCCGGAGGGTACTGCTCCCTGCTGACCGCCCACCCCGACCCGGCCGCCGCGGCCGCGTGCCTCGAACCCGTCACCCGGGCCCTGGCCCGGGCGGGCGCGGGCTACGTCGAGGCCCTGGTGCCGCTCGCGCACCAGCAGGTCCTCTCGGCCTTCCTGTCCGAGGGGTTCGTCGCCGGGGCCGTCTACCCGGCGATGCGCGCGGACGGCGACGGCTTCCACGACTACGCCGTCCTGTCCCGGTCCAGCGAGCGCATCGACTTCCGCGGCGTCGCCGTCGAACCGCCCCTCCAGCCCTATCTGGACTGCTACGTGTCGGCCTGGGCGTCGACGCACCTGCCCACATCTTCCGAGGTTGCCTCATGAACCCCCATCTCGCGCCGGTCGCCGTACCCGATCCGGCCCTCCTGCCGCACGTACAAAAGCTGTGCGACCTGACCGACCCGTACGCCTCCGGGCCCGCGGAGGACGAGCTGTTCGCCGCCGCCATGGCGGAGACGAACGCCTGGCACGTCGAGCGCTCCCCCTTCTTCCGCTCCCTGTACGAGGCCACTCCCCCGGCGCAGCCGTACCGGACCCCGCTCGTCCACGCGAACTTCTTCAAGCGGCACGAGGTCCTCTCCGTCCCGCGCGAGGACGTCGAGCTGCACCTGACCTCCTCCGGCACCACCGGTCAGAAGTCGCAGATGTTCTTCGACCACTGGACCATCCGCTCCGCCCAGCGGATGGTCGCCCGGATCTTCGAGCGCAACGGCTGGATCACCCCCGGCCAGGAGGTCAACTACCTCCTGTACAGCTACGAACCGGCCCCCTCCCTCAACCTCGGTACCGCCTTCACCGACAACTACCTGTGCGACTTCGCCCCCGCGCGCAGCGTCGAGTACGCACTGCGCAACACCGGCGGCGACCACGAGTTCGACCCCTTCGGCTGCATCTCCGCGCTGCGCCGCTTCGAGCGCGATGACGCACCGGTCCGCATCCTCGGCTTCCCGGCCTTCCTCTTCTTCACCCTGGAGCGGATGCGGGCCATGGGGCTGCCTCCGCTGCGGCTTCCCGAGGGCTCCCTCGTCGTCCTCGGCGGCGGCTGGAAGGGACACGCCGACCGGCGCATCGGCAAGGAGGAGCTGTACGCCCGCGTCACCGAGCAGCTGGGCGTACCGGGCGAGCGGATCCGGGACACCTTCGGGTCGGTGGAGCACTGCATCCCGTACATCGAGTGCGACCACCACCGGCTGCACGCCCCCGTGTGGTCGCGGGTGACGATCCGCTCCACGCGCACGCTCGAACCCCTGCCGTACGGGGAGCGGGGCTACCTGCACCTCGTGTCGCCGTACATCACCTCGGTACCGGCACAGAGCGTGGTCATGGGCGACCTCGCCTCCCTCCAGCCCGGCGACGCCTGCGGGTGCGAGCTGGAGACCCCCTGGTTCACCGTCCACGGCCGTGCCGGGGTGAGCCGCAACCGCAGCTGCGCGGTGGCCGCAGCGGAACTGATGAAGGGAATGGCGTGACCATGAGCGAGCACCACCACTACTGGCAGGGCGCCTTCATCGGCGACGAGGAGGCCGGGCGCCGCCTCGCCGGCCTGCCGGCCGCCGTCGAGGCCGCGCTGGCCACGGTGCTGGAGACCGAGACCGTGCTGGCCGCCTGCGACGCCCTCGCCACCGCCCTGTGCGACCCGGCCCACCCGGTACGCGCCCGGCTCGCCGCGCACCTGCCCGCGGGGGAGGACCCGGCCGTCCTGGCCGAGCTCGGTGGCCTGCTGGGCCGGCGGGAGCTCACCCGCAAGCTGCGCCGCGAACTCGGCGGCGCGGCTCCCGGCCGGCTGAACCGGGCCGATCCGCGCGAGACGGTCTACGAGGCCTGGGCGCCCGTCGGCCTGGTCGCCCACATCGCCCCCGGCAACGCGGCCACGGTCGCGCCGCTGAGCATCGTCGAGGGGCTGCTCGCCGGGAACGTCAACATCCTCAAGACCAGCAGCGCCGACACCCTCCTGACCCAGCACCTGATGGCCGAGCTCGCGGCCCTCGATCCCAGCGGCGCGCTGGCCGCTCGGGTCGTCGTCCTGCGCTTCCCGTCCTCCCGGCAGGAGTGGCTGCGCCTGATGTGCGCGCCCGCGGACGCCGTCGCCGTATGGGGCGGGGAAGGCGCCGTCGACGGGGTGGCAGCGCATGTGCCGGCCGGATGCCGGCTGGTGGAGTGGGGGCACCGGATCTCCTTCGCGTACCTGACGGGCGACGTCTGGTCGGATGCCGGCACGCTCGACGCCCTCGCGGACGACGTGTGCCTGCACGAGCAGCAGGCGTGTTCGAGCCCCCAGGTGGTCTACCTCGACACCGAGGACGAGGGCGAGGTGTTCGCCTTCGCCGAGCGTTTCGCCGCGGTCCTCGCGGCCCGCCCGCCGGCCCCGGGCACCGCTCCGGCGGGCGCAGCGGACCCCGCCGAAGCCGCCGAGCTGACCACCACCGAGCTGGTGGCCCGGCTGGAGGAACACCTCGGCCTGACCCGTGTGTTCGCCGCGCCCGACGGCTCGTGGCGGGTCATGGCCGACACCCGGTCGCCGCTGACGGCCTCGCCCCTGCACCGCAGCGTGTGGGTCAAGCCGCTGCCCCGAAAGCGGCTGATCGCCACCCTGCGCCCCATGCGCCGCTACCTGCAGACGGCGGGCCTCGCGGGCAGCCGGTCCGACATCGCCGAGCTCTCCCGCACCGCCCTGGCCGCGGGCGTCACCCGCGTCACACCGGTCGGCGCCATGCTGGAGAGCTACGCGGGCGAGCCGCACGACGGCGTCTACGCCCTGCAGCGCTACAGCCGCCGCGTCGCGGTCCAGGCCGACCCGGCCCGCTTCGCGACCACCGCCTGTCTCGACGACCTGGTCCGGCCCGTCGTCCTGCCGCTGCCGGCGGGCCCGCTGCTGGGCAAGGAGGACGTGCAGCAACCGGCCCGGGAGCTGGCCCGGGCCGATGCCGAGCTCTACTTCCGCAGCGGCGGCAGCACGGGCGCTCCCGCCCTGTCGGTCTTCAGTTACGACGACTACGACACCCAGATGCAGGCCGCCGCCCGCGGCCTGCTCGCCGCCGGCTACGACCCGGTCGGGGACCGCACCGCCAACCTCTTCTACTGCGGCGGCATGTACGGCAGCTTCATCAGCTTCTTCTCCGTACTGGAACGGCTCGGCGGGGTGCAGCTGCCGCTGTCCGCGGGACCGGACCACCGGGCCACGGCCCGGGCCGTCATCGAGCACCGGGCGGACACCCTCTTCGGCATGCCCTCCTATCTGTGGCAGCTGCTGCACGCGGAGGCGGACGCGCTGCGCGCGTACGGAGGCCTGCGCAAGGTCTTCTACGGCGGCGAGCACTTCACGCAGGAGCAGCAGCGCACGCTGAGGGAGGAGTTCGGCATCGAGACCGTCCGCTCGATCACCTACGGCAGCACCGACCTGGGCCCGCTGGGCTACCAGTGCACGGAGAGCTCCGGCGGCGTCCACCACCTGCACGCCGACCTCCACACGATGGAGATCCTGGACCTGGCCGAGGACCGGCCGGTGGCGCCGGGCGAGACGGGCCGGCTGGTCTTCACCACTCACGCCCGGCGCGGCCAGCACCTGGGCCGGTACCTGATAGGCGACCTCGGCCGGGAGGTCCCGGGCCGCTGCCCCTGTGGCCGGCAGGCGCCCCGCTTCGAGCTGATGGGGCGCACCGGTGACGTGATGCGGGTGGCGACGTACTTCCTCAACCACCGCCGCTTCCTGGCTCTGGCCGAGGAACAGGGCGGCCACCGCGGCGAGTTGCAGATCAGGCTCGACGGTACGGACGCGCGCGAGCGGCTCACCGTACGGGTGGAGCGGACCGGGTCGACGGATCCGGAGCGACTGCGGGAGGTCTTCCTGTCCGGCTACCCGGAGCTCCGCTCGGCGGTGACGGAGCAGCTGCTGGACCTGGTGGTCGAGGCGGTCGGCGGCGCGTCCCTGGACCGCAGCCCGACCAGCGGCAAGCTCCTCGCGGTGGTCGACGCACGCCGCTAGGGCGTGGCCGCGCCGGTCGTCACGGGCGTCCTGCGGCCCTGGTCCGGTGACCAGGGCCGCAG
>NZ_JBVJWV010000003.1:81653-118350 GCF_055602105.1 Streptomyces sp. NPDC037421 | reverse complement strand
AAAAGAATAGTGGGGGGCGGGGCTTCTACGTCTTCCCGCGGGTTTCCGTATCCTCGGTTCCCCCCCCCCCCCCCCCAGGGCACGGCTCCCGGCCTGGTGCCGGTGTGAGCCGGACGCGGGCGCCCCGTCAGGATGCCGTCGCCACGGCGTCAGCAGTCCGTCAAGACGCGCGGCCGGAGATCCGGCCGGTCCTACCGTCGTTCTCATGGGACGCCGTATCACCCCGCCCCCGACCGGCACTCGAACCGGTCGCGCGGAGCCTCTTGGCCCGATCGCGCAGGACACCCACTGGGCCGGGGAGAGACGATCGGCGATCGGCGTCGCCTCCCTGCTCCTCACCGCCCTCATCGGGACGGACGCCGGCGCCGGCCGGCTCGACATGACCCGCGGAGCCCTCTGGACCGGCCTGGCCGCCCTCGTCTTCGTGATCCTGCTGCCGCTCCGGGTCTCCACGCGGCCCGGTTGGCTCAGCGCCCGCGGACTGCTGGTGGAGCACGGCGTCCGCACCGACTCGCTCGTCTCGGTCCGCTGGTCCGACGGGGTGTCACAGCGGATGATCCTCCGGGACACGGAAGGCAACCGGGTCGAGATCGACCCGAGGGTCCTCGTACGCAATCCCGCGATGTGGCGGCATCTCGACGCGGACGCCCAGGTCTCCGTCCAGCGCGGCACGCTGCTGTGCGGGGCGACCGCCCTGCGCCAGCTGGCGAGGCGCATCGACCGGAAGACGGCTCACACCGTCTTCAAGGTCTCCGGCTTGGAGTGACCGGCCGTCGGCAGTACCCGCCGTCCGGGCGGGGTGTGCCGGACCGCGTTGTCGAGCGGGTTGGCCACCACGCGTTCGAGCAGCGGTGGATCCGCCGGCACGGCCGGGCCCGCTCGATGCTCCGGGTGTCCACGGCGGGAGCGCCGGCCCGGAGCCGGCTCATGTCCAGGAGGTTCTCGACGAGGCGGCTCAGCCGGGCCGTTCATGTGCGGCGAAGGCCGCCAGGACCCTCCGGTCGGAGCCGTCAGCGAGCCGTATGGAACCGGCCGGCGGACGTCAAGGTCCCGTCAGGGCCCGGCCACGGGTGTGCGGATCGGGGGATAGCTTCGGTGTCGCGCCCCGGACTGCCTCCCCGCAAGCGGGGCGTCACCTGCCGTTCGTGGTTCCCCGAGGAGGGCCCCATGTGCTTGTTCCAGTACGACGACGATCCGGAGCCTGAGGAACAGGGCCCGGCCGGACCCCTGTACGTCCCGGTCCGGCCGGGAACGGCGGAGGTGGCGGTGCGCCTCTTCCGCACCCCGCTGGGCGCGCGCACCGCGGTCGGCTTCACCGGCCCGGAGCAGTTGGCCGCCGTGTTCGGTGCGGAGCAGCCCTGGATCCGGCTGTCCGAGACCGCCCTGCGGTCGATGACCGAGCCCCTCGGGGTCTGCCTGCTGACCGTCGACCCCACCTTCACCGCACCCGCGGTCACCGGGACCACCGCCGGCCGCCGTCTGCCGGTGTCCGCTCCGGGCACGGCCGTGCCGGGTGCCACCGCGGCCCGGACCGCCTGAGGAAGAGGGAGCACGCGATGACCACGACAGTCGTCTCCCAGGCGGCGTCGGCCACGAACGGCCTGTCCGTCTGGCCGGCCTCCGCGAAACGGCTCGCGGACGGCGACCTCGCCGTCGGCGGGGTGCCCCTCCGGGACATCGCCGAACGGTTCGCCACGCCGGCCTACGTCCTGGACGAGGGCGAGGTGCGTGACCGCTGCCGCACGTACCGGTGCGCGTTCCCGGAAGCCGAAGTCCTCTACGCCGGCAAGGCCTTCCTCTCGCGCGCCGTGGTGCGCTGGGTCCAGGAGGAGGGACTGGGCCTGGACGTGTGTTCCGCGGGTGAGCTGGAGCTCGCCGTCGCGGCCGGTTTCCCGTCCGAGCGGATCGTGCTGCACGGCAACGCCAAATCACCGGGCGACATCGCCTGCGCGCTCCGGCTGGGGGTCGGCAGGATCGTGATCGACAGCTCCTCGGAGATCGCCCGCATCGCCGCCGCCGTCGGGCCGGAAGGGCGGCAGAAGGTCATGGTGCGCGTGGTGCCGGGCGTCTCCGCGGGCGGCCACGACAAGATCCGTACCGGCACGGACGGCCAGAAGTTCGGGTTGTCCCTCACCGACGGGTCCGCGCAGCACGCCGTGACCAGGATCCTCGGACAGCCTCAGCTCGAACTGACGGGCCTGCACTGCCACATCGGCTCGCAGATCACCACGGTCAAGCCGTACCTGGTGGCGTTGCGCCGCATGGTGGGGCTGATGGCCCGCATCCGCGACACCAACGGCGTCGTCCTGCCGGAGCTGGACATGGGCGGGGGCCACGGCATCGCCTACCGCCCGGGTGAGCCCGCCCTCGACGTCATGGCGCTGGCCCGGAGGCTGCGTACCGAACTCGTGCACGACTGCGCGGCCGCCGGCCTGGCCGTGCCCCGCCTGCTCGTCGAGCCGGGGCGCGCCGTCGTCGGACCGGCCGGGGTCGCCCTGTACCGGGTCCTGGCCGTCAAGCACAGCGGTGACACGGTGTTCGTCGCCGTCGACGGGGGCATGAGCGACAACCCGCGGCCCGCCCTGTACGGCGTCCGCTACGCACCCCGGCTCGTCGGCCGCAGGTCGACGGCCGCCGCACGCAGGACGACCGTCGTGGGCCGCCACTGCGAGGCAGGGGACGTGATCGCCTCCGACGTGGACCTGCCCGGCGACGTCCGTCCCGGCGATCTGCTCGCCGTTCCGGTCGCGGGTGCCTACCAGCTGTCCATGGCGTCCGGCTACAACATGGTGGGCCGGCCCCCCGTGGTCGCGGTCCACGAGGGCACGGCCCGCCTCCTGGTCAGGCGGGAGACCCTGGACGACTTCCGCGGCCGGGACGTCGGCGCGTAGGCGTGCCTGAGGGTGGCACTCCGCCTCCACGAGGTCGGCAGTGCCACCCTCCCCGCCGGAGATGTCGTTCGATGACGGTGCGGGGCGGCCCTCGGGGCCGGTGGACGAGTTCGCCCCGTGGATGTCCGCGGTCTCCGGGCGCAGCGCGGGGAAGCGGTCGAGCAGCGCCGTGAACGCCTTGAGCAGGAGCAGGGCACCCACGGTGGTGGCGCCCTCGCCGAGGGCGGACACGCGGCCGGCGGCGGACTCGGTGCTGACCCGGGGCGTCCCGGAACAGGCCGACGGCGGCCATCGCGAGGATCGAGCCGACGAAGACGGCGGTGGGCACGAGGAACGCCTTGGCCGAATCGACCACCCCGCGCAGGTTCACGGCGGTGACCAGGACCAGCACGGCCAGGCGGATCCACACCCTCCCCCCGTACAGACCGGGAAGGCGGACGTCAGGGCCGCGACACCCGCGGTGACGGACACCGTGACGTTCAGCACGTAGTCCAGGATCAGCGGCGCGGCGGCGACCAGGCTGGTCCGGCGGCCGAGACGGCACCTGGCGACGGCGTACGAGCCGCCGCCGCCCGTGCACGCGGCTTCCACTGCGGCCAGGGGCACAGCTTCCGGCACCACGGGTCATGTCACCGGACAGGAGGCGTCACACATGTCCGGGTACCGGTTCCACAGCGGGCTCTCCCCCGCCGCGGCGCTGGACACCGCGAGCCCGCCCCGGACGGGATGAAAGCCGCACTTCGCCGCTGGTCACAGCGATCGCCGTATGGAGTCCGTTAAAGGCTCCCCCGCCCCCGTATGGACCTCGTCAAGGTCCCTTAACCCGGGGGTCGACCCGGGGTTTGCTCTGTCTCGGCCACTCCGGCCGATTCCACTTCATCACTTCATCAGGAGCTCACGATGGCCGATCTGGCCTTCGTCCTCACCACGGTCGCGGTCTTCGCGCTGGTGGGTCTCATCGCCAAGGGGGTGACCAAGCTGTGACTGTCGAGAACGTGGTCGGTCTCATCGTGGCCGTCGCCCTGCTCGGTTACCTCATCCTCGCCCTCGTCAAGCCGGAGAGGTTCTGAGCACCGATATGAGTCCCGTAACCGCTGGTGTGCTCCAGCTGCTCGCGCTGATCGCCGCGCTCGCGCTGGCCTACCGCCCCCTGGGCGACTACATGGCCCGGGTCTACTCCTCCGAGAGGCACTACAAGCCGGAGAAGTGGATCTACAAGGCCATCGGCGCCAACCCGTCGACCGAGATGCGCTGGCCCGCCTACCTGCGCGGCGTCCTCGCCTTCTCCGCGGTCAGCGTCCTCTTCCTCTACGGTATGCAACGGCTTCAGGGGTCCCTGCCCGGCTCGCTCGGCTTCGCCTCCATCGACCCGGACCAGGCCTTCAACACCGCCGCGTCCTTCGTGGCGAACACCAACTGGCAGTCGTACGCGGGCGAGCAGGCCATGGGCCACGTCGTGCAGACCGGCGGCCTGGCGGTGCAGAACTTCGTCTCCGCCGCCGTCGGCATGGCCGTCGCCGTGGCCCTCGTACGGGGCTTCGCCCGCTCCCGCACCGGTGAACTCGGCAACTTCTGGGCCGACCTGGTACGCGGCACCGTGCGCGTCCTGCTCCCCATCTCCGTCGTCGGGGCCCTGGTCCTGGTCGCCTGCGGTGCGATCCAGAACTTCGCCGGGATCCACGAGGTCGGCCAGTTCCTCGGCAACACGCAGCAGTGGAACGGCGGGGCGGTGGCCTCGCAGGAGGTCATCAAGGAGCTCGGCACCAACGGCGGCGGCTACTTCAACGCCAACTCCGCCCACCCCTTCGAGAACCCCACCCCGTTCTCCAACCTCTTCGAGGTCTTCCTCATCCTCGTCATCCCCTTCGCCCTGACCCGCACCTTCGGCCGGATGGTCGGCAACCTCCGCCAGGGCTACGCGATCCTGGCGACGATGGCGATCATCTGGGTCGGTTTCACCGCGCTGATGATGTGGACCGAGTTCGCACACCACGGCCCGGCCTTCGAGACCGCGGGCGGGGCGATGGAGGGCAAGGAGACCCGCTTCGGGATCGGGGCCTCCGCGATCTTCTCGGTCGCCACCACCCTCACCTCGACCGGCGCGGTCAACTCCTTCCACTCCTCCTACACCGGCCTCGGCGGCGGCATCCAGCTGCTGGGCATGCAGCTCGGCGAGATCGCGCCCGGCGGTGTCGGCTCCGGCCTCTACGGCATGCTCGTCATGGCGATCATCGCCGTGTTCATCGCCGGGCTGATGGTCGGCCGCACCCCCGAGTACCTGGGCAAGAAGATCAGCACCCGCGAGATCAAGCTCGCCGCCTGCTACATCCTCATCACGCCGGCCCTCGTACTGTGCTTCACCGCCGCCGCCATGGCCCTGCCCACCCCGGCGAACTCGATGACGAACAGCGGCGCGCACGGCTTCTCGGAGATCCTCTACGCCTACACCTCGGGCGCCAACAACAACGGCTCCGCCTTCGCCGGCCTCAACGCCGACACCCAGTGGTTCAACTCGACCATCGGCATCGCGATGCTGCTGGGCCGCTTCCTGCCCATGGTGTTCGTCCTCGCGCTCGCCGGCTCCCTCGCCGAGCAGAAGCCCGTCCCCGAGACGGCGGGCACCCTGCGCACCGACAAGCCCCTCTACGCGGGCCTGCTCGTCGGCACCATCCTCATCATCACCGGACTGACCTACTTCCCCGCCCTCGCGCTGGGACCGCTCGCCGAAGGGCTGGCGTCATGACCACTGACGTAAAGAAGCAGGACACCATGCCCCCGGCCAAGGACACAGTCACAGCCGCTCCCGTCCGAGCCCCGCACCGGGACGCCCCCACCGGACACGAGCCCGACGGCGGCCGCGTCGGCGGAGGCCTCTTCGACCCCAAGGCACTGCTGAAGTCCTTCCCGGACGCCGTCCGCAAGCTCGACCCGCGTGTGATGGTCAAGTCGCCGGTCATGTTCGTCGTCCTGATCGGCTCGGTGGTCACCACCGCCCTCGCGATCAAGGATCCGACGGACTGGTTCGGCTGGGCGATCACCGCCTGGCTGTGGCTGACCACCATCTTCGCCAACCTCGCCGAGGCCGTCGCCGAGGGCCGGGGCAAGGCGCAGGCGGACACCCTGCGCAAGGCCAAGACCGACTCCGTCGCCCGTCGCCTGACCCAGGACGGCCGGGGCGAGGAACAGGTGCCCGGCGCGGAGCTGCGCATCGGCGACCTGGTGGTCTGCGAGGCCGGCGACACCATCCCCGGCGACGGGGACGTCGTCGAAGGCGTCGCCTCGGTCGACGAGTCGGCCATCACCGGCGAATCCGCCCCGGTCATCCGGGAGTCCGGCGGCGACCGCTCCGCCGTCACCGGCGGTACGAAGGTGCTGTCGGACCGGATCGTCGTCAAGATCACCACCAAGCCCGGCGAGACCTTCATCGACCGGATGATCGCCCTCGTCGAGGGCGCCGCACGGCAGAAGACGCCCAACGAGATCGCCCTCAACATCCTGCTGGCGTCCCTCACCATCGTCTTCCTGCTGGCCGTCGTCACCCTCCAGCCGTTCGCGGTCTACGCGGGCGCCGAGCAGTCCATGATCGTCCTCGCGGCGCTGCTGGTCTGCCTGATCCCCACCACCATCGGCGCGCTGCTCTCCGCCATCGGCATCGCCGGCATGGACCGCCTGGTGCAGCGCAACGTCCTCGCGATGAGCGGGCGCGCGGTGGAAGCCGCGGGCGACGTGTCGACGCTCCTGCTCGACAAGACGGGCACCATCACGCTCGGCAACCGTCAGGCTTCGGAGTTCGTCCCGGTCAAGGGCGCCACGGACGCCGAGCTCGCGGACGCCGCCCAGCTCTCCTCTCTCGCGGACGAGACCCCCGAGGGCCGTTCGATCGTGGTCCTGGCCAAGGAGAAGTACGGGCTGCGCGAGCGCCACCAGGGCGAGCTGTCGCACGCCGAGTGGATCCCCTTCACCGCCCAGACCCGCATGTCCGGCGTGGACGTCGACGGACGCAAGGTCCGCAAGGGCGCGACCGGATCGGTCATGGCGTGGGTGAACGAGCGCGGGGGCGAGGTCTCGGACGACGCGCAGACCCTCACGGACACGATCTCGCAGGCCGGCGGGACCCCGCTGCTCGTCGCGGTCGAGGACGGGCAGGGTGCCCGTGTCCTGGGCGTCATCCACCTCAAGGACGTGGTCAAGGAAGGCATGCGCGAGCGGTTCGACGAGCTGCGCCGCATGGGCATCAAGACCGTCATGATCACCGGTGACAACCCGCTGACCGCGAAGGCCATCGCGGAAGAGGCCGGTGTGGACGACTTCCTCGCGGAGGCCACGCCCGAGGACAAGATGGCCCTCATCAAGCGGGAGCAGGCCGGCGGCAAGCTCGTCGCGATGACCGGCGACGGCACCAACGACGCCCCCGCCCTGGCCCAGGCCGACGTCGGCGTGGCCATGAACACCGGCACCTCCGCCGCCAAGGAGGCCGGGAACATGGTCGACCTCGACTCCAACCCGACGAAACTCATCGAGATCGTCGAGATCGGCAAACAGCTCCTCATCACCCGCGGAGCCCTGACCACCTTCTCCATCGCCAACGACGTCGCCAAGTACTTCGCGATCATCCCCGCCATGTTCGCGGTGGTCTACCCGGGCCTGGACAAGCTCAACATCATGGGCCTGGCCTCCCCCGAGTCCGCGATCCTCTCCGCCGTCATCTTCAACGCGCTGATCATCGTGGCCCTCGTGCCGCTGGCCCTCAAGGGCGTGCGGTACAAGCCGACCAGCGCGGACAGGATGCTCCGCCGCAACCTCGCCGTCTACGGACTCGGCGGCCTGATCGCCCCGTTCATCGGCATCAAGCTCATCGACCTCCTCATCTCCCTCATCCCCGGGATCGCGTGACCGCCATGAACACCTCCGTGTCCAACACAGCACGTCTGATCGGGGCGGGTCTGCGGGCCCTGCTCGTCCTGACCGTGATCTGCGGCGTGCTCTACCCGCTCGCCGTCACCGGGATCGCCCAGGCCCTGTTCCACGACAAGGCCAACGGCTCCGAGATCAAGGACAAGAGCGGCAGCGTCGTCGGCTCCTCCCTCATCGGCCAGACCTACAACCTGCCGAAGAAGGACCCGGACGACGCCGAAGAGGCCGCCAGGCCTGACCTGAAGTGGTTCCAGCCGCGCCCCTCCAACGGCCTCGGCGCCAACAGCGTCAACACGCAGTACTCCCTCGTCCTCTCCGGTGCCACCAACCGGGCCGGCGACAACGAAGAGCTGATCAAGTGGGTCACCGACGCCAAGGCCGCCGTCGTGGCCGACAACTCCACGGCCACCTACAAGGTCAGGCCCGAGGACGTGCCGGCCGAGGCCGTCACCTCCTCCGGTTCCGGCCTCGACCCGCACATCTCCCCCGAGTACGCCGGACTCCAGGTCCACCGGGTCGCCGAGAAGAACGGCCTGACCGTCGCCAGGGTGGAGAAGCTCGTCAAGGACAGCACCCAGGGCCGCACCCTCGGCTTCATGGGCGAGCCCCGCGTCAACGTCCTGGAGCTCAACACCGCGCTCAAGGCACTGACCAGGAACTGATGGTCCGCCCCGTACGGAGAGAGGGTCGGCGGGACGCGGAGCTTCCCGGTCACCGCCGGATGCCGCCGAGCGCCCCGCCGGTCCCTCACCGTGCTCGCGAACGAAGGAAAGGCTGCACACCGATGACCCGGGTGCTGGTGGTGGAGGACGACCCGCAGCTCGTCCGCGCACTCAAGATCAACCTCCAGGCGCGGAAGTTCGACGTCGAGGAGGCGTCCGACGGCGGCTCGGCCCTGCGGCTCGCCGCCGCCCGCAAGCCCGACGTCATCGTCCTCGACCTCGGGCTGCCCGACATGGACGGCATCGAGGTCATAAGGGGGGTGCGCAGCTCCAGCAAGGTCCCGATCCTGGTCCTGTCCGCCCGGCACACGTCGGAGGACAAGATCCGGGCACTGGACGCGGGCGCGGACGACTACGTCACCAAGCCCTTCAGCATGGACGAGCTCCTGGCCCGGCTGCGCGCCGCCACCCGCAGACAGGCGGATCCGACGCGGCGGACCGACGACGTCACGCTGATCACGACCGACGGGTTCACCATCGACCTGCCGGCGAAGAAGGTGCACCGGGGCGACCGCACCGTACGGCTGACCCCGACCGAATGGCACCTGCTGGAGATCCTCGTCACCCATCCGGGCCACCTGGTCTCCCAGCGGCACCTGCTGCTGGAGGTCTGGGGACCGACCTACCGCGAGAACACCAACTACCTGCGGGTCTACATGGCCCAGCTCCGGCGCAAGCTGGAAGCGGACCCGTCCCACCCCCGGTACCTGATCACCGAACCGGGCATGGGCTACCGCTTCGAACCGTGACCGGTCACCGGCCGGAACGGGTTCGGGACCACGCGCACAGACCTGTCAGCACACACGAGAAATCGGCACCATGGGACGCGGAAAGCTCCGTATCTACCTCGGGTCGGCACCGGGCGTCGGCAAGACGTACTCGATGCTCTCCGAGGCGCACCGCCGGATCGAGCGGGGCACCGACTGCGTCGTCGGCTTCGTCGAGCACCACGGCCGGCCGCGTACCGAGGTGATGCTGCACGGCCTGGAGACGATCGAGCGGCGCGAGATCGAGTACCGGGGCAGCGCCTTCACCGACATGGACGTGGACGCGATCCTCGCGCGGTGTCCGGCCGTGGCCCTGGTGGACGAGCTCGCGCACACCAATGTCCCCGGCTCCCGCAATGCCAAGCGGTGGCAGGACGTCGAGGAGCTGCTCCAGGCGGGCATCGACGTCGTCTCCACGGTCAACATCCAGCACCTGGAGTCGCTGGGCGACGTGGTCGAGACGATAACGGGGGTCCGGCAGCGGGAGACCGTCCCCGACGAGGTGGTGCGCCGCGCCGACCAGATCGAGCTGGTCGACATGTCCCCGCAGGCCCTGCGCCGCCGCATGGCGCACGGCAACGTCTACAAGCCGGACAAGGTCGACGCGGCCCTGTCCAACTACTTCCGCCCCGGGAACCTGACGGCCCTGCGCGAGCTGGCCCTGCTGTGGACCGCCGACCGGGTCGACGAATACCTGCGCGAATACCGCGGCGAGCACAACATCCGCACCACCTGGCAGGCCCGCGAGCGCATCGTCGTCGGCCTCACCGGCGGCCCGGAAGGCCGCCAGCTCATCCGCCGGGCCGCCCGCCTGGCCGAGAAGGGCGCCGGCGGCGAGGTCCTCGCCGTGTACATCGCCGCCAGTGACGGTCTCGGCTCGGCATCGCCCAAGGAGCTGGCCGTCCAGCGCACGCTGGTCGAGGACCTCGGCGGCAGCTTCCACCACGTCATCGGGGACGACGTCTCCGACTCCCTCCTGGAGTTCGCCCGCGGGGTCAACGCCACCCAGATCGTGCTCGGCGTGAGCCGGCGGCGCTCCTGGCAGTACCTCTTCGGACCGGGCGTGAGCGCCACCGTCGCCCGGGAGTCGGGCCCTGACCTCGACGTGCACATCGTGACCCACGAGGGGGCGGCCAAGGGCCGCGGCCTCCCGGTCCCCCGTGGCGCCCGGCTGGGACGCTCCCGGATCATCTGGGGCTGGCTGACCGCCGTCGCCGGACCGGCCCTGCTCACCCTGCTGCTCAGCCAGGGCGTTCCCGATCCCGGGCTCGCCAACGACATGCTGCTGTTCCTCACCCTCACCGTGGCGGCCGCCCTGCTGGGCGGGCTGCTGCCGGCGCTCGCCTCGGCGGCCGTCGGCTCGCTCCTCCTGAACTACTTCTTCACCCCGCCCCTCCACCAGCTGACCATCTCCGGCCCCCGCAACATCGTCGCCATCGCGATCTTCGTCGGGGTGGCGGTCTCGGTGGCATCCGTGGTGGACCTGGCCGCCCGGCGCACCCACCAGGCCGCCCGTCTGCGCGCCGAGTCCGAGGTCCTGTCCTTCCTCGCGGGCAGCGTCCTGCGCGGCGAGGACTCCCTCGACGCCCTCCTGGAACGTCTCCGGGAGACCTTCGCCATGGATTCCGTCGCCCTCCTGGAACGGGTGAGCGAGGTCGACTCCTGGACCACCGCAGCCGCGGTGGGCCATCGCCCCGTCGGCCGCCCGGAGGACGCCGAGGTCGACATGCCGATCGGGGAGAACATGTCCCTGGCCCTGTCCGGCCGGGTGCTGCCCGCCGAGGACCGGCGCGTCCTCGGGGCCTTCGCCGCCCAGGCAGCCGTCGTCCTGGACCGGCAGCGGCTGGTCGGCGAGGCCGAGGAGGCCCGTCGGCTGGCCGAGGGCAACCGCATCCGCACCGCCCTGCTCGCCGCGGTCAGCCACGACCTGCGCACCCCGCTGGCCGGCATCAAGGCGTCCGTCACCTCGTTGCGCTCCGACGACGTCCAATGGTCCGAGGAGGACAAGGCGGATCTCCTGGAAGGCATCGAGGACGGCGCCGACCGCCTCTCCGCCCTCATCGGCAACCTGCTCGACATGTCCCGGCTCAACACCGGCACGGTCGTCCCGCTGATCCGCGAGACCGACCTGGACGAGGTGGTCCCGATGGCGCTGGGCGGCGTACCGGAGGACAGCGTCGAGCTCGACATCCCGGAGACGCTCCCCATGGTCGCCGTCGACCGCGGCCTGCTGGAGCGAGCCGTCGCGAACATCGTCGAGAACGCCGTCAAGTACAGCCCCGCCGGCCGGCCGGTCCTCGTCGCCGCCAGCGCCCTGGCCAGCCGGGTGGAGCTGCGCGTGGTGGACGGCGGCCCGGGCGTCCCCGACGAGGCCAAGGACCGCATCTTCGAGCCCTTCCAGCGCCACGGCGACGCCCCGCGCGGCGCCGGTGTCGGCCTCGGCCTCGCCGTCGCCCGCGGCTTCACCGAGGCCATCGGCGGCACCCTCACCGCCGAGGACACCCCCGGCGGCGGCCTCACCATGGTCCTCACCCTCCCCATGGCCGGGGACGGCCCTCCGGTGGCAGGGGAGCTGCCGACCTCGGCGGTCTCCTGAAAAGGGCCCCGGGGGCGCCGGCGTTCGACAGCCCTTGGCCCATGTCGGCGAACGGGCTGTCGCCGAGGTGGGCGAGGAGATCCGCGGGATGCCGGTACACGGCCCGTGCCCCGGCACCTTCGAGGTCGCAGCGGGGAATGCCGCCGCACAGGAGTCCCACGCAGGCGACGCCGGCGCGAGTGCCTGCCTTCATGTCCCAGACCGTGTCGCCGACGAAGACGGAGCCGCGCGAGGGTGCGTCGGCGAGGTCGAGGGCGTGGTGCACCGGGTCGGGTGCGGGCTTGCCTTCCTCGACGTCGTCGGCGCTGGCCGTGGCGGTGATGGCGTCGTCGGCATCGATGGCACGCCGCAGTGCGTCGAGTTCGGCCTGCTGGGCCGAGGTGACGAGCACCACGCGCCAGCCGCGCCGGTCCAGCTCGCGCAGCAGGTCGGCTGCCGCGTCCAGCGGCGGCAGCCGGTCGAAGTACGTGCCGTAGAGGGTGTCGTGCGCGGTGGTCAGCGTGCCGTCCTGGTCCGTGTCGTGGTCCTCGCCCAGCAGATGTGCGAGGAGGTCCTCGCCGGGCAGGCCGACGGCGCGGTGGATGTCGTGCATGGCTACGTCGTGTCCGCCCTGCCGCAGGGCCTCCCACCAGCACGTGACGTGCAGGTGGTTGGTGTCGGTCAGGGTGCCGTCGACGTCGAACAGCGCGGCCCGGTTCATGCGCGCCTCCCGCCGGGTTCAGTGGCCGAGCTTGCGCTTGAGTTCGGCCTTGTTCATGGAGGAGCGGCCGTGCAGGTTGCGGCGCTGGGCCTCGGCGTAGAGCTGGTCGTACGTGGGTCCTTCCGATCCGCTGTGGGAGCGCTGTCCGCCGCGCTTGGCGGAGGACATGTCCTGGGTCGAGCTCTTGCTCGCCGTCTTGGACTCGCCCGCGCGGGCCCGCTCCTTGTTCACGGTCCGCGCCGCGATCTCCTTCGCCCGCTTCGGGCTCTCACCGCGCTCCTGCGCACTCTCCTTGATGTGCTCGTACTGCCGTTCACGCTTCGGACTGGATCCCCGGGGCATGACGAACTCCTCTGCTGGATGGGGCCGGCCCGCAGGACTCTGTCGAGTGGCGGTGGCCGGTGCGGGGTCATGGCGTGCGTCTACCCGCCGCCCGCCTTCGCACTCCTCACGCCCCGGTGCCTCGGCGTGCCCCCTGGCGGACGCCGGCGCAACGGGCCCCACCAGGGCAAACACGCGGCGGCGCCGCGCGGGTCGCGGTTGGTCCGGGCGGGCGGTCCCCCACGTGTCCGGCGGCGGAAGCAGGGGTCTTCGTCGCCCGCGCGGCGAGGGTGGAGTCGGGCCCGGCCGAGGCCGGGGACCGCAACACCATGCTGGAGGAGACGGACATGGACACGATCGTGCTGCCGCGCGAGGGCCACGAGACGGTCGAGAAGAAGGCTCCCCGGGCTCCGTTCGCCGTACCTGGCGCGGAGAGCGAGTGCGGGGCGGCCTGGCTGTGAGGGCGGTGGCGGCCGCCGGGGCGGCGTTGCCGTGCGGGTGCGGGGCGCCCGCGGCCCGGGTGGACGGCGCCCGCCAGGCCGGGAGGCCCTTCGAGCAGGCCCTCGCCGCGCGGCAGGCCTGATGTCGTCCGACTTCGCGGTCGACGTCAGCGAGAACCGGCAGTCGGGGGGAGCGTGCTGCCGCCGAACCCGGGCAGCACCACGATGAGGTCGTCGAAGCGCAAGCGGCCGTGCACGGTTCCCCGCTGGTACTCCGCCGGGCCCCATCATGCCGTGCCCGATGGTGTGCCGGGAGGTCATGCGCGGCTCCGGTCCCGGCCGCGGCCGGACGCCGGGGCCCGTACCGGGCGAGCGGTGGGCGCCGGGTACTCCCCCGCAACGGCAGGACCCCGGGCTGATCGTCCCGAGCTGAGGCGGGCGGCCGCGCAGGGTTCAGTGCGGGGGCACGGCCCCGGTCATCGGCCGGCGCTGGAGCAGACGGAGACCGTCGCAGGCGAAGGCCCATTCCAGGTCCTGCGTCCCGCCGAAGACCTGCTCGCAGCGGGCGGTGAGTTCCCGCAGGCTCTCCAACCGCGCCCCGTCGAGGCAGAGCCGGTGGATCCGGTCGGCGGGGACCGGGACCTGGCTCGTTCCGCCGGCCGGCGCGGGCTCCACGGCCAGGTCCTTCATGCCCGCCGTGCGCTCGATCACCCGGCCGTCGCGGCGGACCCGGTAGTGGTCCGGTACGACCAGGCCGCCGACCACGGCTTCGCCCAGGCCCCAACTGGCCTCGATCACCAGGACGTCGGAGCCGTCGAGGGGGTCCTGGGAGAACAGGACTCCGGCGCACTCGGGTACCACCAACTCCTGTACCACCACTGCCACTCGTGGCCGGCCGGGCAGCCCGAGCCGTTCGCGGTAGGCGAGCGCGGCGGCCGAGTGCGCCGAATCCCTCACCCTGCGGACCGCCTCGGTCAGCCCGTCCGGACCCCGTACGTTGAGGCAGGTGAGGTGCTGTCCGGCGAAGCTCGCCGCGGCCGAGTCCTCGCCCAGCGCGGATGAACGCACGGCCAGCCCGCCGTCCGGCACCTCGGCGGTCGACAGGTGCAGGGCGGCGAGCGCCTCGTCGTCGCCTGCTGCGACGGCGTCGACGAACAGCCAGTCCAGGGCGATTCCTTCCGGTACCGGTAGACCCGCCCGGGCGGCGGCCGCGAGCTGCGAGGCCTTGCCGCCGTACCGGCTCTCGTCGGTGGCCAGGCGGAGCGGAACCGGGGCGGACCACGTGCTCGGCGACAGCGGACCCGTCATCGGACCACCGCCGCTTCGCCGGCCCGGCCGTCGACCCGCACCCGGGCGCCGTCTGGTATCACCGCCGTGGCATCCGTGCATCCGACGACGCCGGGGATGGCGAACTCCCGGGCGACGATGGCGGCGTGGGAGAGCGCCCCGCCGCGGTCGGTGACGATCGCGCCGAGCAGTGGCAGGACGATGTTGAAGGCCGTGGTGGTCGCTTCGGTGACCAGGACGTCGCCGGGCTGGATTCGGTCGAACTCGGGCACGCCGAAGATCACCCGTGCCGTGCCCTCGTACACGCCCGGGCTCGCGCCGAGCCCGTGCACGGTCCGCCCCTCGGTACGGGCTGCCGGGTTGGTGAACATGGCGAGGACGATGGCCCCGAGGGCGCGTTCCAGGCGTGCCGCTGCGGGCGGCAGCCAGTCGGGCGGCAGCGGGTCGCCCGGCGGTGGACCCAGCATCGGCGGCGCGTCCGCGTAGCGGGCGTGGTCGCGGTAGTGCGCCCGGGCGGCGAGTTCTGCGGCGTCGGGCCCGGAGCCCGTACGGACCAGGGCGCGCAGCTCGGCGTAGCCCGCCTCGGCCAGGTGGGCGGGTGCGTGGATCCGGCCCTGCTCGGTGAGCCGTCGGCCGGCCGCCAGGATGGCGCGCCGGGTGAGGCCGATGGCCGGCAGGTCCGCGCACGACCCGCGCTCGTCGCGCAGCCGGGAGACCAACCGCGCCTCGGCGAGCAGCTCGTCGAAGCGGGCGCGGTGCTGCGCGGGTACGGCGTCGCGAAGGTCGGCCGCCGCGTCGGCGTGCTGGCCGGCGCGGGCGTCCGCCCGGGGCCTCGTCGAGGAGGAGACCGCCGAGCGGATGGCCGCGAGCACGACGGCGGGCAACTCCGCCACGCAGGGATCGCCCACGTCCTCGCCGTTGACGGGGCGCCAGCCCGCCGTCTCCAGGTACTCGGCGAGGGCGGTGCCCGTACGTCCCGCGAGGGCCCCCAGCGCCGCCAGCAGCTCCTGGGGTCGCGCCGGGGAGGCGAGCAGCTCGCTCGCCCGGGGGTCCGCCGCTACGGCGGCGGCCAGCTCGGCCAGTTCCTCCCGGTCCGCCAGCGGGTCGGGGCTCGATCCGGCCAGCGGGGCCAGGATCTCGCCGGCGGTGCGCCCGGTCCACTCCTGACAGTGTGCGATCAGATCGCCCATCGGCAGCAGTGCCGGCATGTTGAACAGGTGGTGCAGGTAGCCGGCCCGGCGCTGGTGCTCCCGGCACCGGTCGAGGTACGCGAGCAGACTGCCGGTATCGAGGAGTCCGGGATCGACCTGCTGTAGTTCGCGCCGCTCGCGCTGCAGGCCGGGTCTGACCTCCTCGTCCCAGCGGCGCAGGTCCTCGCGCCACAGCTTGCGCTCGAAGACGGTCGCGCTGGTCGCGAGCCTGGTGCGGATCTCGGGATCATCGGCGGCGAGGCGTTCCCAGACCTCTCTCGGCGGGTGGTCCGTGGCGTCCGGCGGGGCTCCCAGCGGCTGGGGATGGTAGTAGCAGAAACCGTTGACGAAGGCCCAGTCCAGCCGTTCGAGCAGCGACCCGTACCGGCGGAGGCTCTCTCCGAAGCCGCGGTGCAGCTCCTCGATGAAGATCTCGGCGTGGAACCTGGTCACCGGGCGGGTGAAGTGGGTCGGGTCCAGGAACCAGGTACCCGGCCCCGGTGGAGCGAAAGTGCGTTCCGCGGCGATGCTCATGGCTCTCCTCCTCGCCGGTCATCTGTCCGGGTCGCGCAGCGGGCCGTCCGGGTCCCGCCGCAGCTCGTCCGTGAGCACCCGCACCGCCCAGGCGGCGGCCATGCCGGCCTCCGCCCCGTCGAGCCCCGCCTGCAGCCGCATGGCCTGCCAGGCCGGGGCGCTCACCAGCAGGTACAGCACGGCGACCGCGCGGCGGCGGGCTACCGGGTCGGCCTCTGCCGTGAGCTCGGCCAGCGCCGCCTCCACCGAGTGGAACCGGTGCCTGCGGCCCTGCTCCCGCAGCGGCCGGGCCGCCTTGGAGTTCAGCATGGCGAGGATCAGTGGCGCGTGCTCGTCGTACGAGCGGTAGAGCTCCGGCGCCACGCGGCGCAGCCCGTCCAGGGTGTCCGGGTAGGACTGCATGAGCACGTGCAGATTCTCCTGGGCCCACCCGCTCCAGGCCGCGAAGAGCGCCTCCCTGGTCGGGAAGTGCCGGTAGACGGTGCGGACGGCGACGCCTGCGCGCTCCGCCACGAGCGGGATGGTCAGCTCCTGGACGCTCGCGTCGGCGATGGCCCCGGTGAGCGCGGCGAGGATCAGCTGCCGGGTCTGCTCAAGCTGCCCGGCACGCAGCGGACTCTCGTACGCGCGCTTCTCTTCCATGGCACGTTGACAGTACTCTAATTCATGCCAAAATGTCAAGAAACGGTATAAATCTCCCCGGCGGCAGGCAGCCCGTCACGCCGGAGGGGCGGCCTCGCCGTGGGCCGGGCCGGCCGCGGCCATGATGGCCTGCCAGGGAGCGGAGTCGAAGATGAGCGTGATGGAGGTGATCCGCCCGTCGTGGAGGCGGAAGTGCTCGGCCGTGTGCTGGGTGATGCCGACGGCCGGGGCGGTGTGGACGTCGTAGATCAGGGTGGCCTCGGTCTCCCCGTGCAGCTCGCTGATCAGCTCTACGCCGGTGACGATGCCCAGGAGCCCCTCCAGGCCGTCGAGGTGGCCGGTCGGGCTGAGGGACCGCCCTCCGCGTGATGCCCGATGAGCCCACCCTCGCGGGGACGAGAGGCAGGCGATGTCCCCGCGCTGCCTCTGCGCACTGCTCTCGGTCCTGGCAGGCGTTCCGCGCCTGAAGCCCCGTCAACTGCGCAGCCGGATCGGATGGGTGAAGGCGGCCGGTGGGCCGGCCAGGGCCTGGAGCGCAGCCGCGCCACCCCGTTCCGTCAGCGCAGGACCGAGAACGGCAGCGCCCGGACGGCTTGGAGCGCGGCGTACAACTCGGCGGTGCCGACCGGGTCGGTGACGGTGCGTCCGGTGAGCTCGCGGATCCGGCGCAGCCGCTGACGGACGGTGTTGGCGTGGCAGTGCAGAGCCTGTGCGGCCTCCTCCGTGGAGCCCGAGGCCGCGTACCACGCGGTGAGCGTGCCGATCAGCATGGTGCGCTGCTCGGCCGGGAGATCGAGCAGCGCGCCGAGGACCGAGCGGGCCATCCGCGCGGCGACGTCCGGGGAGTGCACCACCAGTCCGGCGAGCGGGCCGTCGTCGAAGCTGGCGACCGGCGGGCCGGCGGGGTCGGCGGTGGCCAGTGCGAGCCGGGCCAGCCGCAGGCCGGTTGTGCAGTCGGCGAGGCTCGTGAAGACCGGGCTCGCCCCGTAACGGAGGGTGGCCGACCGCTGGAGCACGATCAGCAGCCGCTCCAGGGTGCGCTGGTCGCGGACCGAGACCAGCCCGGCCAGCAGGCCGGCGGTGCGGCTCCAGGCGGAGGCGATGCCGTGGGCGGCGAGCCGGTTTCCGAGCTCGGGCACCGGTCCGGGCGGCGGGTCGGCGACGAGCACCACGAACAGCCCGTCGTACGGCAGGCGCAGGGCGTCCGCCGCCCGCCACAGGGCCTCCGTGGTGCGGGCGGTGCCGTCGAAGAGCTCGGCGAGGGCCGGGGGCGGGGCGTCCACCCGGTCGGCGGCGCCCGACGTCGCATGCTGATAGGCGGCGGTGATCTCGTTGGCGCCCGTCTCGATCAGCCCGAGCAGGCGGGCCGCGCCGTCGGGCAGCGCGTCCAGTCCGTCGTGGCCGGTGTTGCGCGCTTCGGCGGTCAGCTCCTCCAGCAGCATCCGTCCGCCCGCGTGGTAGGCGGCGATCACGGCGGGCAGCGGAACGCCCTGGCCGACCCGTCGGAGTGCGGTGGCCGTGGCGGGGGCGGGGCTGTACCGGCCCGTCAGGGCGCGCAGGGTGAAGGTCAGGTGGGCTCGGCAGGAACCGCGCAGCTCCTCGACGGAAACCAGCCTGCGGTAGGCGGCGGTGCCGGAGGGGGCGAGGATCCGGTCGACGGCGCGTTCGCTCAGTTCGGCCAGCCGCCCGTTGAGGGCTGTGGCCAGTAAGCCGATTCGTCGATCCGTCGCGTGGGTGGTGACGGGGCTATCGGACATGGCCGTATCTTAACGAAACGTACGGCATTGTCGAACGATATATGTCATTGTCGTCGCCCACATGATCGGGATCTACATCCTGTTCGACGCTCCATCACCAGGCACGCGCCGTCCCGTCGATCATCGTGCAGGACCTCCCAACCCTCACTCATCATCCAGGGACACTCATGCGATTCCTGCGCACCGCCGTGCCCGCATTCGCCGCACTGCTGGCCGCCCTCGCGACGGCCGCTCCGGCCTCCGCCGTGGACAGCGGCGACCTCCCCGACGCCTTCTACTCTCCCCCGCCCGGTGAAGTCACCGCCGGGCCGGGCGAACTGATCCAGCGCAGAGCCGCCGAATTCCGGATCGAGCCGACCGGCCTGGTCAACCAGCGCGTCCGCTCCTGGCAACTGCTCTATGGATCCGCCGACGCCGCCGGCCGCCGGATCGCCGTCTCCGGCACCGTCCTCGTCCCCGAGGCCCCGTACGGCGGGCCGGGCCCGCGCCCCGTGGTCGCGCACGCCATCGGCACCCACGGTCTGGGCGACAGGTGCGCACCCTCCCGGGCCCTGGCCAACGGCACCCAGTACGAGAGCATCGTGATCAAGGCGATGCTCGACCGCGGCTGGGCCGTGGTCGCCACCGACTATCAGGGGCTCGGCACCCCCGGCGGGCACAGCTACGTCAACGGGCGGGCCGAGGGCCAGGCCGTGCTGGACTCGGTGCGTGCCGCCCAGCGGCTGCCCGAGGCGGAGATCGCCTCCGACGCCCCGGTCGTCATCGCCGGCTACTCGCAGGGCGGCCAGGCCGCGAGTTGGGCGGCCGAGCTACAGCCCACGTACGCACCGGAGTTGAAGCTGCGCGGTGCCTCGGTCGGGGCGCCCGCCGCGGACCTCCTGGCGGTCGCGAAGGGGGTGGACGGCAGCCCGGCCTTCGGCTTCGGCCTGACCGCCGCCGTCGGCCTCAAGCACGCGTACCCGGAACTCCCGCTGGACGAGCTGTTCACCGACCACGGCCGCAAGCTGCTGGCGGACATCTCCGACGACTGCACGCTGGAGATCGCCGGCAAGTACGGGATGCACAGGTGGGACCGGTTGACCACCGAGGACCCGTTCGCGCGGGCCGACTGGCGCGGCCGGCTCACCGAGCAGCGGGCCGGGACGCGCCGACCGGCAGTGCCGGTGCGGCTGTACCACTCGCGCCTGGACGACGTGATCCCGTACCGGGTGGGCACCGAGCTCAAGGACCGGCTGTGCGGGCTCGGCACGTCCGTCGACTGGGACACGTACCTGACGCCCACCCACATCGCCACCTTCTACGCCGCCGCCCCGGCGACCGTCGGGTGGCTGGCGGACCGCATCGAAGGCCGGCCGGCGGAGAACGACTGCTGACCCGGTCAACAGCGCTGCGGCGGTAGCCCGGTGATGAAGGTGCGGATCTCGTCGGCCTCGGGGACGGCCAGGGCGGTGTAGAGGTCGAGGGCCTGTCGGGCGTGGTCGTGGGCGAGGCCGAAGCGGCCGAGGTCGCGGTGGACGTGCGCCAGGCCGTCATGGGCGCGGGCCTGCTCGGGGCGGTAGCCGAACTCCCGGGCCAGGGTCAGCGCGGCCTCGTGTTCGGCCGCGGCCCCGGCGAGATCGCCCATGGACCGGGCGGCCTCCGCGAGGGCGTTGAGCGACTCGGCCTCGTCTCCGGGGAAGTCGAACCTGCGGCTCAGGTCCAGGGCCTGGCGGTGATGGTGCCGGGCCTCGTCGTAGCGGCCCTGCCGTTGGTACAGCAGCCCGATGTTGTTCAGCACCACGGTCTCGCCGATGCGGGATCCCGTCTCGCGGTACGCGTGCAGCGCTTGCCGGTGGTGCTCGTGGGCGTCCTCGTACCGTCCTCGGCGTTCGTGGACGATGCCGAGGTCGGTCAGGCACCTGGCTTCGCCACCGCGGTCGCCGAGTTCCCGGAAGAGCGCGAGCGACTGCGCGCAGTGGTCGTGGGCCCGGTCGTATTCCCGCCGCCTCCGGGAGACGGTGCCGAGGGCCTGCAGTGCGCCGGCAGCGACGCCCCGGTCGCCGGTCTCGCGCGCGAGGCCCAGGGCTTGCCGGTAGTGCTCGGCCGCTTGCTCGTAGGCGCCGTGCCACCAGAAGTGCACCTGGCCGAGATCGATGAGCGTGCGGGCTTCGGCGGCCGTGTCGCCGCTCCGGCGGGCGGCCAGCAGTGCCAGGCCGCCGAGGGCCAGCGCGTCGGCCTGGTGCGCGTGGCCCAGCAGGTAGCGGTGCAGGGTGGCGGCCAGTTGACCGGTGTGGGGAAGCCAGTCGTGCTCGGCCGCGTACTGGGCGGACGCCATGAGGTTCGCGCGTTCGCCGTCCAGCCAGGCGAGCGCCTCGGCCTCGTCCTGTGGGGGCGAGGCCGGGGTGTCCGGCGCGGGAACGCGTGGCCTGTGGCTCTTGCCCTCGGGGTAGAGGTGGTCGATGGCCGCGCTCGCCGTGTGGAGATAGTGGTGGAACAGCCGGCCCACGGCCTCGCGCTGGGCGTTGGGCGGTTCCTGGGCGGCCGCGGTGGCGAGGGCGTGTTCGCGCAGCAGGTCGTGGAAGGTGTAGCGGCCGAGCTGGTGCTGGGCCAGGACGTGGGCGTCCAGGAGGTCTTCCAGGAGCGTCTCGGCCTGCTCCAGTGGGAGGCCGGCCAGCGCGGATGCCGCTTCGGGGCTGATGTCACGGCCCGGCTGGAGCCCCAGGAGCCGGAACATGCGCTGCTGATCCACAGTCAGCTGCTCGTAGGACAGGGTGAACGCCGCTGCCACTCCTCGCTCCGGGGTGGCCAGCTCGGAGAGTCTGCGGCGCTGGTCGCGGAGCCGGCCGGCCAGGTGGGCGACGGTCCAGCGCGGGCGATGGTGCAGGCGGGCGGCGGCGATGCGGACGGCCAGCGGAAGGAATCCGCACAACTGCAGGACGTCGAGGACGGCCAGGGGCTCGGCGGCCGCCCGTTCGCCGACGATCGCCGTGAACAGCTCCAAGGCGTCCGCGGCGGGCAGCACGTCCAGGGACAGGGCATGTGCCCCGTCCAGGTCGGTCAGCCGCCGGCGGCTGGTGACCAGGACGAGGGCGCGGGAGGAACCGGGCAGCAACTGGCGCACCTGGTCGGCGCCGAGGGCGTTGTCCAGTACGGCCAGCACGCGGCGGCCGGAGAGTTCGGACCGCCACAGCGCGGCGCGATCCGCGACCGACGCGGGTATCTGCTGGGTGGGCACGCCGAGTTGTCCCAGGAGGATCTCGAGCGCGGTACCGGCGTCGAGCGGCGCCTGGCCGGCGGTGTGGGCCTGCAGGTCGACGAAGAGCTGTCCGTCCGGGAAGTGTTCCGCGAGGCGGTGCCCAGCGTGGACCGCGAGCGTCGTCTTGCCGACGCCGGCCATCCCGTCGATCGCCGAAATCGTCACGACGCCGCCGTTGCCGCCCGACCACAGGCGGATCAGGCCGTCGAGCTCGCCTTCGCGTCCGGTGAAGTCCGGGACGTCGTAGGGCAGGAAGCTGATCCCCTGCGGCTTCGCCGGTGCGGCGACCGGCGGCCGCAGATCGGGGGCGTCCCGCAGGATGTCCTGTTCGAGCCTGCTGAACGCGTGGCCGGGGTCCAGTCCCTGCTGATCGGCCAGGGTCGCCCGGAAGGTCCTCGCCACGTCCAGCGCGTCGGTCTGGCGCCCGGCGCGGTGCAGGGCGAGCATCAGCTGGCAGCAGAGCCGCTCCCGCAAGGGGTTGGCGGCCGCGTGGACGGACAGTTCGTCGATGAGGCCGTCGTGCCGCCCCCGGGCCAGTTCCAGCTCGGCCAGGCGCTCGACGGCGGTCAGCAGCTGCCCGTTCAGACGCGTTCTGGCGCTCTGGACGTAATGGGCGGTGATGTCGGCCAGCGGCTCTCCCCGCCACAGCGCCAGTGCGGCACGTATCCGGTCCGCACTGTCCCCCGGGTCGTCCGTGACGGCCGCTGCCCGGGCGGTCAGGCTGGTGAACTCGGCCAGATCGAGTTGCCCCGGCTCTGGGGTGATCACGTACCCGGCCGGTCGCGTGGCCAGCATCCGGTCGGCTTCGCAGGCGCGCAGCATCCGGCGGATCGCGGCGATCGTGGTCTGGATCTGCGCGCGGGCGGAATCCGGCGGCAGCGGCCCCCACATCGCGTCGATCAGGCGATCCGTACTGATCGCGACCCCGGCGTGCAGCAACAGGTAGGCGAGCACCGCGCGATGACGGGGTGCCAGGCCGGGCGCATCCGAACCGGGAGCAACGGCCTCCACCGGGCCGAGGATCGTGAACCGCATTCCGCCACTCCCGGGGTCACCAGCGCGTGCATCGAAGAAGCATCGCGAATGTATCAAGATCGACCGGCAGGGTTGCCGGCATGCCACTCCACACCGTTGAACCGGAGATCGCGACCGGTGACACCGCAGCTCTGTTCACCGCCACGCACCAGGCCCTGGGTGTCATCCCCAACCTGGCCAGGGTGATGGCCAACAGCCCGGCCGTACTGAAGGGGTACTTGGGCGTCGTCACCACCCTGAACGCGGAGGGAACCCTGCCGGCGGACGTGCGCGAGAGCATCGCGTTGCTGGTGGCGCAGGAGAACGGGTCCGACTACTGCCTGTCCGTGCATGCGTTCCGCGGGACCAGGACGGCCGGGCTGAGTGCGGCCGAGGCCACCCGAGCACGCCGGGGCGAGGCCGACGACCCCTGGGCCGCCGCCGTCCTGGAGCTGGCCGCCGTGACGGTCCGTGACCGCGGATCCGTTGCCGACGAGCAGCTGGCCGCGGCCCGGCGCGCCGGTCTGTCCGACGGGCAGATCGTCGAGGTCATCGCCCATGTCGCCCTCAACGTGTTCACCAACTACCTCGCCACGGCTGCCCGTGTCGTCGTCGACTGGCCGCTCGTGCGCCACACCGACTGGACGAACGCCCGAAGTACCCGAAGAAACCGAAGCAACCCGAGCACCCCGAGCACCCCGAGCACCCCGAGCACCCCGAGTAACCGAAGCAACCCGAGCACCCGACGTACGACCGACCCGACCACGAAGGCCATCACCTTGCCCGCACCAGTACAGGTCAATCCGCTCCAGGACGTCTCGGCCGCCGAAGCCGTCGCGTGGCATCAGGTCGTCGCGGCCTCGACGGCCCACGACCTGCCCGGAGTACCGACGCCCGACCCCGGACAGATCCACGCCCAGCTCACCCTGCCCGCTCTGGGCAGCCGCCGGCTCGCCTGGCTGGCCACCGGTGCGGACGGCGTCCCCGTCGGGGTCGCCGGCCTGCGGGTGTTCACCTCCCCGGGCCAGGAGCACCTCGCCGAACTGGAACTCCACGTCGACCCCGCACACCGCCGCCTGGGAACCGGTTCCCGCCTGCTGTCAGAGGCCGTGGCAGCCTGCCGCGCCGAGAACCGGCGCAGCCTGATCACCACGGTAGCCGCCGACGGTCCGGGCGAGGCCTTCGGCGAACGGCAGGGCTTCCGCCGGGCACTGGCCTTGAGTCACCTCGTGCTGAGCCTCGACGAGACGGACGGGGCCGGCCTGCTCCGGATCGCCGGTGCCCGGCACCCCGGCTACCGGCTGACCGGCTGGACCGGAACCGTTCCCGACGACCTCGCCGACGCTTTCGCCGCGGCCAAGAACGCGATGAACGACATGCCCGTCGGTGACCTGGACTACGGCAGTGTGGCGTGGGACGCGGACCGCGTTCGCGCCATGGCCGCGGTGGTCGCCGGCCGCGGGGACACTCTGCTGACCGTCGCCGCCGTACACGACAGCGGCACCATGGCCGGCTACACCGAGATCCTGATCCCTCACGGAGCGCCGCCGCGGGTCCAGCAGTACGACACGGCGGTCGTGCCCGAACACCGCGGCCACGGGCTGGGGTTGTGGGTCAAGGCCGCCATGGTGCGCCGACTGCGCGCCGAGTACCCCGGCGTCGTCGAGATCGAGACGGACAACGCCGACGACAACGTCCACATGCTGGCGGTCAACCACAGCCTGGGGTTCCGCTCCTACCGGCGCACGTGCGAGCTCCAGCTCGACGTGCCCGCGACCTGATCCGGGTGGCCGAGCGGGCACCCGGCCGCCATCACCCGGCACGAACCAGCCCAGGGGGCCCGGGGCAGGACCCGGAATACCGGATCCTGCCGCACCGTTGCCGGCCGGGACCGGAACCCACAGAGATGAGACAGACGACATGCGTGTGCTGTTGATGGCGTACGGATCGCGCGGCGACATCGCGCCACTGGCGGGACTGGCGGCCGAGCTGCGGAATCTCGGCGCGGAAGTACGCGTGTGCGCACCGCCGGACGAGGAGTTCGCGCAACTGCTGGCCGGTGTGGGCGCGGAACTGGTGCCCTTCGGGCGGGACGTGCGGGCGCTGCGGACGGGAGCGCCGCCATCGGACGCGGCCGCGTTCGCGGCCGAGCTGGTCGCCGCGCACTTCGACACGGTCGGCAAGGCTGCCGAGGACTGTGACGTGCTGGTGGCGAGCGGTCTGATGCCGGCCGGCGCCCGCTCGGTGGCCGAGAAACTGGGCATCCGCTACGTGTACGCCGGCTTCCACCCGTTCGAGATGCCCTCCGAGCACTACCGGCCGTCGCCGCGGCCCGGCCCGCCGGCTCCGCCCGACATGACCGACAACCGGGCCCTGTGGGATTTTGACGCCCGGAAGGTCGACGCCCTTTACCTCCGGCCCCTCAACGCCCACCGCGCGGCGATGGGCCTCGCACCGGTGGACAACGTACGCGACCACGTCTTCACCGAACGGCCGTTGCTGGCGGTGGACCCGGTCCTGGGCCCCTGGGAGCAGCTGACGAACCTCGACCTCGTGCAGACCGGCGCGTGGATCCTGCCCGACGAACGCCCTCTGCCCGCCGATCTGGAAGCGTTCCTGGACGCCGGCACCCCACCGGTGTACGTCGGCTTCGGCAGCATGCCCATGGGCACAGCCTCCGGCATCGCCCGGACGACCGTCGAAGCGGTCCGCGCGCAGGGCCGCCGCGTGCTCGTCTCCCGCGGCTGGGCGGACCTGGGCCTGCTGGACGACTCGGACGACTGCTTCGCCGTCGGTGACGTCAACCACCAGTTGCTGTTCCGCCGGGTCGCGGCCGTCGTACACCACGGGGGCGCGGGCACCACGACCACCGCCGCCCGGGCCGGTGCACCCCAGGTGGTGGTACCCCAGTTCGTGGACCAGCCGCACTGGGCCGCGCGTGTGGCCGAACTCGGCGTCGGCGCGGCACACGACGGCCCGACCCCGACCTTCGAGTCGCTGTCAGCCGCACTCGGAACGGCCCTGGCCCCCGGGACAGAAGCACGGGCGAGGGCCGTCGCCGCCACGATCCGCACCGACGGGGCGGCGGTGGCCGCGAAGCTGCTCCTCGGCCCGGAGCACGCCGCACCGCTGAGCCGCGAACAGATCTCCGCGATCGCCCATGCCGACCACCCGATAAAATCTCCGCTCGACGACGACTCGGTCAGCCGGCTGCTCGAACGCGGCCTCCCGCGGGGCGACGAGCGCGTGCTCGACCTCGGATGCGGCACGGCGGAATGGCTTCTGCGCGCCCTGGCGACGCGCCCGCACCTGCACGCCGAAGGCGTCGACGTCTCCGAAGTCTCCCTGACGCGGGCCCGCCGGGCAGCGCGCGGACTCGGAGTCGACGAGCGCC
The DNA here is from genome assembly GCF_055602105.1 of Streptomyces sp. NPDC037421. Taxonomy (NCBI): domain Bacteria; kingdom Bacillati; phylum Actinomycetota; class Actinomycetes; order Kitasatosporales; family Streptomycetaceae; genus Streptomyces; species Streptomyces sp. NPDC037421. Next base: position 91,946 of record NZ_JBVJWV010000003.1, on the reverse strand, counting down.
TGGTCCTCCACCGGCAGCAGGCCGCGGACTTCGGCTCTCCGCAGCCGTTCGACCTGGTGATCAGCGTCGGTGCCACCCATGCCTTCGGCGGCCTCCTGCCCACCCTCGCGGCAGCCCGCGAGCACCTGGCCCCCGGCGGCCGCGTTCTGATCGGCGAGTCGTTCTGGGACCGCGCCCCTTCGCCGGCGGCCGTCGAGATGTTCGGTGACCTCGACGACCTGGCGACCACGGTGGACCGCGTCGTCGCCGACGGCTGGACCCCCGTCCACGGCCATGTCAGCACCCGCGCTGAGCTGGACGCCTACGAGTGGGCTTGCTGGGGCTCACTGGCCGCATGGGCTCTGGACCACCCTGCCGATCCGGCCGGCGCACAGGTACTGGAAGCGGCCACGACCCAGCGTTCGCAGTGGCTGCACGGCTACCGGGACTGCTTCGGCTTCCTCTGCCTGGTCCTGCGCCGGACATCGGAGCGGTGAGGCAACCGCGGGGGCGCCCGCACCGACCCTTCCGATCCGGCAGGCAGGGCCTACCCGCCCCCTCCGGGAGGGTTCGCGCGGCCGGTTGCGGAGTCTGCGAGGCCTTCCACGCACAGGCGTGCGGTGTAGCGGGCGGCCCACCCGGCTACCCGGGACGGCTGCGAAGGGTCGGGTCGGACGCCGGGGTGGAGGTCGAGGATGCCGGCGACCAGGCCCTCGACGATGGCGGGAATGAACGCGCCGACGAGGCAGGCGTGTTCTCCGTGTCCGAAGGTGGTCAGAGGCTGCCGCCGACGGCGGAGGTCAAAGGTCTCCGGCTGCTCGAACACCGTCTCGTCGCGGTTCGCGGAGCCGATCGCGGCCAGGACCTGTGCACCGGCCGGCAGTCGTGTGCCACCCAGCTCGACCGGTCGGGTGGTCATGCGCTCGACGAGCCCGAAGGGCGGCATCCACCGCAGGACTTCGTGGACGGCATCGCCGAGGAGCTCCGGACGGTCCCGGACGAGCCCGCGCTGTTCCGGGTCGTTGAACAGCGCGACCAGGAGGGTGCCGGCCGCCCAGCCCGGTTCGGGAAGGGAAGGGAGCACCACGCGGATCGTCGGGAGTACCTCTGCGACGCTTCGCGGACAGAGGCCTCCGGGGGTGACGTGCCGCCACCGTGCGGTCGCCGAGGACGGGTCCGGGCCGAGGCCCTCGAGCCAGGGGGTGAGGGCGGCGTCGAGTCCGGCCATGGCGGCGGCCGAGACCGCGACCTTGGCGGGGTCTGCCGGATTCAGGGCACCCAGCCACAGGGCCCGTGCCGTGCGCAGCAGGGTCGTGCTGTCGAGGTCGAGGCCCAGCATCCACCGGAACACCTCGGCCACGACGGGTTGCAGGACCTCGCCCATGAGGTCCGCCCGCCCGTGCATGCCGGAAACCCGCTCGATGACCAGCTTCCGTGCGTGCTCCCGGGCCAGACCGGCCCGTTCGGGCTCGAAGAGGTCCTCGACGCTGGCGCGCAGGCCTTTGTGGAAGTCGCCGCTGCTGGACAGGATGTTCTCCGGCCCGAAGATCTCCGACATGGGGGACGGAAAAGCGGTGGTGAAGCTTTCGCTGTCGTTCATCACCTGACGTACGTCCTGCCAGCGCGTGACGAGCCAGCAGCCGAGTGCGGGGATCTCGGCCACAGGGTGGTCACGTCGAAGCCGCTGGTAGATCGGATAGGGATCCGCGTGGAGCACCTCCGGTGTGATGGTGTCCAGGAACGCGGTCATGGGTCCTCCCGAATCGGGGGTGGTCTTCGGGCTTCCGGCCGACGTGGCGTTGGCCGGGGAGCCAGGACGGTGACAGGCGGACGGGTGGCGCCCCCGGCCCTGTTGCCCCGCACGCGGGGACGTGCGGGGCAACAGGGCCGGGAGGCCGGCGGGCGCGGTGGCGGTCCGGCCGCCGGCCCGCAGGTCAGCGCTGGCGGGGAAGCGGGGGTCGTTCGGCGTCCTGTTCGGCGGAGCGGTCGAATGCTCCGGGGCGGGAGAGGTCGTCAAGGAGCTCGTCGATGAGTTCCCGCGTGACGTGCGGCATCACGTAGACGTGGCTGTAGTCGTGCCGGCGGCCACCGAGGTTGAGCGGAACGCAGGCGAGCGAGTACTTCTGCGCGATCTCGGCGCGCGGCTGCTGGAACCAGACGCTGAGCGCATGGTCGCCGTGGCCGACCTCGATGCCGTCCTCGGCCCAGGGCTCGCCGCGTTCCCGCAACTGCGCGCTGAGGCTCCTGAGGCGTTCCGCCGTGTACTCGGCGATCCGCAGGACCTCGGCGGCCTGCCGTACCTGCTGCTCCTCGCTGAACTGCGCGAGGTGGTTCCACATGGCCAGAGAGGCGAAGCCGCTGCGGGAGCCGGCGAACGTGCTGTCCGGGGAGGAGACCACCGCGGGGTCCGACGGCGGCCGCAGCTTGGATCCCGCACGGGACATGTAGATCCCGGTGGGGACGGGCGCACCGGGGTACTTGTGGCCGCTGGTGACGATCGAGGACACCTCGGGGATCCGGAAGTCGAACACCGGCGGCGCGCTGTCGATGAGTCCGCAGTCGCGGGCCTTCTCCAGGTAGGGGGCGTAGGCGCCGCCCAGTGCTCCGTCGACGTGGATCCAGTAGCCGTTGCGGACGCTGACCCGGGTCGGGTCGTCGGGGTCGAAGCGCACGGTGCGGTCGACGAGGCCGTGCTTCTCGAAGACCGGGCGCAGGCGCTCGCACGCGGTCCGGACGTCGTCGTAGGCGCCCTTGAAGACGCTGCCGACGTTGAAGTTCACCAGGACGGGGTGGCCCTTGGCGGCGAAGAACTCCACGAGGGCGACCAGGGCGTCGACGTCGACCGTGCCCGGTCCCTCGTCGCCGCCGGTGGTCGGGACGCCTCCGAGGGGCCAGCCGTTGTAGGTCTGCATCCCGGTGCCGGACACGTCGACGGGGCACTCCCCCGGGTAGAGGCTGCCGCCCAGGTCGTAGAAGGTCGGGATGTCCAGTACCCGCATCGCCTTGATGTGGGAGTAGTGGGTCTCCTGCGAGAAGAACGCCACCGGGGAGTAGGCGTTGGGGTTGTCGTCGGGGTGCTGGGCGCGGAGGTAGCTGGTCCGGCAGCTGGCGTCGCCGGAGACCTCGTCACGCACCAGGGCATTGCCGTCGAGGTAGTCGCGCGCGTTCCACATCGCGTACAGGTTGCCCTCGGTGCTGCCCATGGACAGCACGTACCCCCACCCGTCCTCGTTCCCCGGACGGGCCGGGTTCTGGGGCAGCGGGGCGTGCCACAGGCGGGCGTAGTGCTCCAGGACCGCCCGCTCCAGCCACCGCGAGTGAAGGCTGTAGTTGCTGTCGACGAACGGGTCCCCGATGTTGTTGATGTGGTAGCCGAGGAAGCGCCCGAGGGCGGCGTGGCCGTCGAGCGACAGGTTGACCTGGTACCCCAGCAGACGCCCGCTCCGCTCGCCGAGGTACCCCTCCAGCTTGGAGAGGACCGCGATCCGCTGCTCGTCGGTGTAGGCGTCGGTACCCAACCGGTAGTCGTCGTTGGCCGGCAGCGCCGCCCGAGGCGTATCGATGTGTTCGACGGTCATTCCATGTCCCATTTCTGAGCAATTCTCCGAAGCGGAATTCAGGCGTTGAATCGCCGCCTGACGGGAAAGGCTTCGGCAGGTGCTCGTGCCCAAAGAGATGAAGTTGGTTGCGAGAGTTGTCCGCCTGTACGGCGCCCAACGTGTCCGGATAGCCGACGCAACCCGCTACCGGGGCACTGGCCTGCTGAAACGGCGGAAATTGGCATGCTCGACCACCCCGCCCAGGACCTCGCGGGACACAGGATATGCGTGACATGACGCCCCGATTGCCCGACTGTCAACGTTTATTCTCGCCCTCATCACTTCGGGCGAAGCGGGTTTACTTTGAATTTCCCGGAAACCCCTTCGGGAGGAACGTTTCCGCAATCCTTGGGATAGCGGCTTTGGGTCATCAAGAGTGCACGGATGGCCGAATTCGGCGCTTGGGGGGACCGGGTCGCGTGTTCCGGCAGCCCCCGCCGACGACCCCGGCCCTCGCGGCGGCACGAGCCGCTCGGCCGGTACGAGGCACCCGTGCGCGACGCGCTGGAACGTCCGGGTGCGCCTCGGCCCGCGCGCGACCACCGGTGACCTGGCTCATCAGCCCGTGCCGGGCAGCCGGGCGAAGTGTCCCCGCGGCCGCACCGGCTGTGCCGTGCGCATACCGCGGCCGCCGGTCAGAGGGCTCGCCGGCTCGCCCCGTCAGCTCGTACGGCTTGCCGCGGGAGCTGTGGCGGCCCCTGCCACGGTTGGCACTGCGCCCGTACGGACCGTCCCCGCGGGCGCGGCCCCTCCCCCGGCGGACCAGCCGCGCCGCGTGATCCGCCGTGGATCGCGTCCCGGGACTTCCGCCGGCGGGGCAGGTCCGCCGGCAGACCGCGGTGGTTCGCCCCGCGCATCGCGCGCTCCAGCGCCACCCGGCACATCGGCCGCGAGTACACGAAGTTCCCCGGCCCGCCCGCCCTGCTCTCCCACACCCCTCGCCGGGCCGGTCCCGGTGCTCGCACGGCCAGTCCACCACGGCACCGACGAGCCGAGGTACCCCTCCGGGTACGGAACGGCCGGGCTCGCGGCGCGCGGGCGGATGGTGCTCTGGTCAGAACGTCTCGTCGTGCAGGTCCTCTTCGCGCAGCAGGTCGTCCTCGCGGCGGCGCGAGGTCTCCTTCTGGCCCTGCTCCTGTTCCCGCTCACGAGACGCCTTACCCGCCCGGGGGTGCGCTGGGTCCCCGGGACGCTGATGGCCTTGCGGCTCGCTGCTCTTGCCCGGTTCCTGACGCTTGCCCTGCCTACCGCCCATGACGGCGACTCCTCTTGATGCGCGGGGTACGGATTCCTCTTGGATGACGCTGACACGCGCAGGGGCGGTCCGCACCATGTCGACCGCAAAGCGAGGCGCACGGGTGATGCCCGTCCCCGGTGTGGCGGCGTCGGAAGGGGGGCCACCGCTGCGGTACCGAAGACGGGCGCGCCCCCGCCCCTGCACGGGCCGTGGCGGGTGCCGCCTGGTACGTGGGGCAGAGGTGCGTGTGGACCGCGTCGCGGATCCTGGCGGCCTTGGCCGACTCGTCGGGAGCACCATCGAGTGGTACGACAACTCAACTCATCTGGCCGAGGCTATGACCTGCGCGTTTCCCCTCACTGAGACGCGAAAGTCAGCACCGGACCAGCACCGCAGATTCTCGTGCTGATTTGACAACAACGACACCCCAGCCCGGCGCGAATGCAGACCTGCCACAAGAAGCAAGCAGAGTCACTCACCTAGCGCGTCTCCGCTGCTTCCGACCGCTGGACGATCTTCCGCTTCCAAGGCTTGCTCTTGCCGAAGGCCGGCTGTCCGGCCTGGTGGATCACGGCTTGGGCCCGGCGGTAGGTATCGCCGGGCCCAAGGCGTCAGCCGGCTGGTAGCGCTATCCGTCGAGAAGCCGGCCGACCCTGGATCGCGCCTCGGATGATTCCGGTCCTGGAGCGCATCCGCGTCCCTCGGCCGAAGGGCGGGCACCCGCGCACCCGCCCCGACCACCTCAGCGGCGATCACGCCTACAGCTCTCGGCGCAACCGCCGCTACCTGCGGCGCCGACAGATCAAGCACACCATCCCTGAGCCGAGGAACAGGCAGGCCAATCGCTTGTACCGTGGAAGCGCGAGGACAAGGTCCCCGCCAACAGCATCATGGCCAAGGCCCAGGTCCTGTTGGACTGCGGCTCCCCCGCCGCCACCGCGAAACACGCGGCAGGTCCCGTCCCCTCGGCCAAGGCCGACCTGGCCGAGCTCGACGCCGACAACGCCGCAACAGCCGCCAAGGCCGCCCAGAACATGAAGGCCACCCAGGCCGCCAAGCCCGCCCCGCGCGCCGCCCTGGACTGCCAACCCGGCGCCTACAAGATCGACGTCCCCGGCAAGCCCCTGAACTGGAGCGCACCGCTCCTGGCCAACGACGGCATCCGCCTGCGCGAATCCACGTTCCTCAGCGCCCACCTGGACAACTGGCGACTGTGCAACGTGACCGAGCGGAACGGCGTCATCGAGGCGTCCCTGTGGAACTGGGGCAACGGCGGATGCGCGACCATCCCGGCGAACATCGCCAACCAGGAGCAGGCCTACCTGACGACGGCCACCTGCGGGGAGGACGACCTCCAGCGGTTCTACATCTACCGCGACGTACCCGGCAGCACGAAGATCGGTCTGCAGAACAAGTACACCGGCTCCATGATGGGGCACGACCGGTACGCGGACGGGGAACTCATCCGCCAGTACTCCAGCGGACGGCACGACGGAACGGGTACGTACACCCTGACCGGAGTCTGACGGCCCCCACCCCGTGAGCGCGGCCCCGCACGTGAACCCCCGGCCGCCGCCCGGTTCCGTGCGGGGCCCTCCGCGTCTCTCTCCCGAGCCCAGCCTCGGGGACCGGCGCCCACGGCCGAACGTCCCCTGCTGCATGCGGCGAACCCCTGCCAAGATGGTTCGCGCTTCAACCCCCGGCGACAGAAGCGAGGTCGACTCACGTGCATGCGAGGCTCGTTGACGGTGGCCGACGAGTTCTCGTCTCGGTTCGTCATCAACCCATCGGACAGGCCCTAGTGCTGTGCCGCGTTAGCTCGTGGAGGGGTGCAGGTGAACCTCCGTGCGTGCGCTACGTCGGCTGAACGTGACGGTGCCGACGCAGACACCGTCCGCGCGGCCTGGATCTGCGAGCTGTGTGTCCAGGTCGTGGACACGATAAGGTCCGCTCGATAGTTCGAAGCCTTCCGGTCTGCCGGAAGGCTTCTCGCGTTCTCGAGGAGGATCAGATGGCAGACTTTGTTGTCCGCAGAGCGGGCGCCGAGGACCGCGACGTCCTGGAACGACTCTGGCCGCTTTTCCTGCACGACCTGTCGGAGTTCTGGGGCGTCCTGCCGAACCCGGACGGAACATACCGCCGCGAGTGGCTGGAGTCGGCGATCGGCGATCCCACCTGGTCGGCTTATCTCATATGGTCTGTTGACCGGCCGGTCGGCTTTGCGTTCGTACGCGCGCTCGGCAGCGATGCGCGCGTGCTGAACAGCTTCTTCGTGGTGCGTGGGGCACGCCGGTCGGGCCTCGGGTTGCGAGCGGTGCAGGCCGTCCTGGCCGCGCACCCTGGCCGATGGGAGATCGCTTTTCAGGAGGAGAACGCGGGCGCGGCACGCTTCTGGCGTCACGTCGCTTCCGAAGTCGCGGGCGAGGCCTGGACCGAGGAGCGGCGACCGGTGCCTGGGAAGCCCGAGCTGCCGGGGAACACATGGGTTGCCTTCGATGCGCGGTAGTCCTCCTTCGCGTGAGTTCGTGGAGGGGTTTTGGTCAGGCCGCCCGGTCACCGAGGTAGAGGTGGCAGGCACAGTCCATGCAGGCTTCGGGGCTGCCGGCAGGCAGGCCGGTGGGCAGGAGGTCGTCCTCGTACGTGCCTCGGCTGGCGAGGTAGAGGGCGAAGCCCCAGGTGTGCAGGACGCCGGTGAAGCGCAGGCGGCATAGCGGCAGCGGTTCCTCCTCGCCCGGCAGTTCCCCCGCCACGTAGGCGAATCCCCAGCGGAAGCGCACCTGGACGCGGGCGAGCCGGGGCCAGCGTTCCTTGGCGCGGACGTTCAGACGGTGGCGCAGGTGATCCTGCATGGACTCGGGCGGACTTCGGCACGGGTCCATCCTGCTGGGTCACCCCCTCATACGCCGTGATCATCACTTTGGGCCCAGGTGGCGTTGGCGATCGTGGCCGCCGCCACCGGTGCGCCCCGCGCACCCGGAAGCGACCTGGTCGCACCGCACGATCGCCGCCCCCGCCAGGCGCCACCCCGGTCGTCCCGCCAGGCCGGGCGAGCCCGCTCGCGAGGAGTTCGAGTACCGCCGCCACGGCACCGCCGCGCTGGTCGCCGCCCTGGACGTGCGCACCGGCGAGGTCCTCACCGAGATCATTGCCCGCAACGACGCAGCGACGTTCACTGCCTTCCTCGACCAGCTCGACACGGCCATCGCCCCAGACCAGGACATCCATGTCGTGCTGGACAACGGCTCCTCCCACACCGCCAGGCACACCAAGGCGTGGCTGGCCGACCACTCGCGCCGGCACTGGACCCCGCCGCACGCCTCCTGGCTCAACCAGATCGAGCTGTTCTTCTCCGTCCTGACCCGCCGAGTGCTGCGACACGGTGACTTCTCCAGCCGCGATGACCACATCGACAAGCTGGAGAGTTACGTCATCGGCCGCAACGAGACCGCGAAGCCGTACAGATGGACCTATGAGGGCAGCCCACTCAAGACCGCCTGATCAGACCCGACGCCCCTCCACGAACTTGCGCGGGGCAGCACTGGGTGTGCACCTGTCCGGCCGATCACGGTTGTGGGCTGTCGGGCATGATGCCTGGGTGAGCGTCATCGTGAAGTTCTTCGTGGCGCCGGACGACACGTCGGCGAGTCTGACCCTCCAGACCGGGCCGGGACGGGCATTCGAGTCGCTCTCCGTCGGGAACTTCGATCCCGAAGGGGCTGTGGTCGAGTGGGAATGCCTTCTGGCCGACGGCAGTTTCGAGGAACTCGTCGAAGCCGGTGAGCCTCGCATCGTCGCTGGCCAGGACCATGACGAGTGCGTCGTCTTCGCGATGTCGACCCGCCTGTCCGCTGCACTCGCGGACGCAGAGCACTCCAGGCTGCGTGACGTTGCTGCCGCGTGGGCTCAGCTGCGCGCGGAGGACGGCGAGGCCATCGGCACGGAGATCGCGGACGTGATCCTGAGTGATCTGGCTGACCTCGTCAGCAGCGCCCGGCGCCAGAACCACAGCGTCTACTGCTGGGTCGCGTAGGAGCTCGTGTGCGGAGCCAGACGGCTACGGCCGCAGCGGTGGCGGTGCCGAGGAAGACGTAAGGGCTGTCCCGTAATCCCCGGCGGGCGCACGACGCCGGCTACGGCACCTCGCCGCGTTGTCGGAACGCCCGAATACGCCCAGTACGGGGGCGCCCCTCCGCCTTGCGATGCACCGCATCCGACGCCGTGCGCCGATCCACCGGGGATCACGGGACAGCCCTTAGCCGCGCTTGTCGTAGCGTGTGGCGACCGCTCGGGACTGCTTCAGGCGGTTGATCGCCCGTTCGACGGTGCTGCGTGCGTCGATGACCTGGCCGTCCTGCCATCCAGCGATGCCCCCTGAGATCTCTTCGGCCATGGCCTGGGCTCAAGTAGTGGCGCGGGCTGGCCACTGGCTACGACAAGACCGCCACCACCTGCTTCGCCGGACTCCACCTCGCCACCATCTTCATCTGGTCAGGTCTGGCGTAGGCCTTGTTGGCGTGCAGCTGTTGGCATTCGAAATGCCAGCCGTGATGCGGATGAGCTGCTGAGCGTCATGTGACGGCAGTGCCTTCGTCTTGGACTCTGTCCTGCCACTGGGCGAGCTCGCGTCGGGTGGCCAGGGTGTTGGGGTGGTGTGGGCCGTGAACCCGCTGTCGGTCGGCCAGTACTTCGGTGAGGGTGCTGACTGCCTGGGCAGGATCGCCGGCCTCGCCCTGCCATCGGGCGAGGTTGTGCCGGGTTGTCAGGGTGATGGGGTGGTGTGGGCCGAGGACCCGCTGTCGGTCGGCCAGTACTTCGGCGAAGGCAGTAGCCGCCCCGGCAGGATCCCCTGCCTCGCCCTGCCAGTAGGCGAGGTTGTGGCGGACGGTCAGGGTGCCCGGGTGGTCTGGGCCAAGGACCCGTTCCACGTCAGCCAGAAGGTCGGCGTAGGCGGTGGCCGCGGTGGCCGCGCCTCCTGCCATCCCGCGCCACCAGGCGAGGTTGCTTCGCGTGGTGAGGGTGCGGGGGTGTTCTGGGCCGAGGACCCGTTCCACGTCAGCCAGAAGGTCGGCGTAGGCGGTGGCCGCGGTGGCCGCGTCTCCTGCGATCCCGCGCCACCAGGCGGAATCATGCCGGGTGGTCAGTGTGTCGGGGTGGTCCGGGCCCTGTACTCGCTCGCGGTCTGTCAGGAGGTCGGCGTAGGCGGCGGCCGCTCCGGCTGCATCCCCTGTTGTCCCCCGCCACCAGGCGAGGTTGCCTCGGGCGGTCAGGGTGTCGGGGTGGTCGCGGCCCAGAACCCTCTTCATGTCCACCAGCAGGTCGACGGTGGCGGCGGTGGCGCCGGCCACGTCCCCTGTCGACCCTCGCCATCGGGCGAGGTTGCTTCGGGTGGTCAGTGTGTCGGGGTGGTCCGGGCCCTGTACTCGCTCGCGGTCTGTCAGGAGGTCGGCGTAGGCGGCGGCCGCTCCGGCTGCATCCCCT
>NZ_JBVJWV010000003.1:39156-81556 GCF_055602105.1 Streptomyces sp. NPDC037421 | reverse complement strand
CCTGTCGCCCCCTGCCACTGAGCGAGGTTGCCCCGGGCGGTCAGAGTGTCGGGGTGGTCCGGGCCAAGGCAGCGGCCGGCGACACCAGCGAGGTGCCGGTAGTGGTTGGCGGCCGCGGCGACCTGTCCGCTGTCGCCGAGGCTGTTGCCGGTGCGGAACAGCACCGGATGGGCGTCTGGACGCCACAGTGCTTCTTCGGCGTGGCGGGTGAGCGCGTCGCTGTTGGCCCGCAGGGCCTGGGCAAGGTCAGTGTCGCGCTCGATGTCCGGCCAGGCCGACAACAGGGCGTCGGCGGCGGTGCGAGCGAGGGTGTCTTGCTGGTCGGCCGGAAGGGCGTCACGGACAGCGCGTTGGATGAGCTGGTGGACGCGCACCGCCTGGTGAGGGGTACCGGGGGTGTGGTCGATCAGGCTGAGGCGGCGCAAGGCATGCAGCGCGCCGACCGCCTGTGCTTCCCGGACCATGGTGCCGGCCCCTCCATCGGCGCCGGCCTCCGTGAGACGGGCGAGGGCGGGCCGGCTGGTCAGGACTGCTGCGGGGACGCCGTTGGGATCGAGCATCGCGGCGAGCTGGAGCATGGGGCGGGCCAGGCGCGCAGGGCGGAGCTGATCGGCGCGGTCGATGGACAACGACCATGCAGCGGCCACGCTGACGCTCTGGTCGTCCGGCAACGCGCCGGGCTCGGGGAGCAGATCAGCCAGCCGGCTCCGCTGGTCGGCGAGGAGCCGCCGGTATGCGGCGCAGTCCAGGTCGGTGTCGATGAGATAGGCGGTGGCCTGAGACAGAGCGAGGGGAAGGTGGCCGAGATCGGCTGCCAGATGCGCGAGCTGCCGCTCGTCCTCGTGGCGGCCGTGGGAGGCCAGGCACGCGCTCAGGTATGCGATGGCCTCGGCAGGGGTGAACAGGCCAACCGGCATGAGGCGTCGGCCTTCGCCAGTAAGGGCCGCGTCACGGCGACGCGTCGTGACAAGGGTCCGGCCATGCGGGCTCTCCGGCGGCCACAGACCTTGGACATCGGCAGGATCTGCGACGTCATCAAGGACGACCAGCCATCGGCACGGCGCGGTGTCGGATCTGGGCTCGAGCCAGGCCAGGAAGGACTCGGCAGCACGCTCGGGATCGGCCGGATCGGCGCCCAGTACCTGCACGGCGGCCTGACCGAAACCGGACACGGCCGCCGACCGCGTGCTGGCCGTGATCCACACGAGCAGGTCCACGGTGCCGGACTGCCTGGCGTGACGAGCGTAGTCAGCGGCCAACTGCGTCTTGCCCACCCCGCCCGCCCCCACCAGTACGGGGGACAGCGCCGCCGCTTGCCGACCACCAATGGCCTGACGTACCTGCTCCGCCACGGATCGGTGCTGGAAGGACCGGGCCCTGGGCGGGATCACGCCGACCAGATGCGGCCACGTCACCGGGGCCCGATGAGCCGCATAGTGAATCACTTGGTCGGCATGGACGACGGCCACGCTGTGGTTCACCGCCTGGGTGACAGTGCGTGCGTTGAGATCAGGGGCTGGTGCGGCGCCGGGTTCGCTCAGCCCTGGTGCGAACCCGGCACGGTAGGGGTGCCGACCTGCGCACCCCCATGGAGCACCCCGGCCGCGACCGAACCTCCGTCGGCACGGATCTCCACGTTCCCGCTGACGGCCAGTCCACCCTCACCAGCCGACACACCGGCCTGCGGCGCATGCTGTACCAGCAGGACACGCAACTGCTCGCCGGCCCGGGTTCGTTCCGGCGCGTCCAAGCTCTCCAACAGGCCTTCGATACGGGTCTGCCAGACCGCCTCATGGCGAATCATCGCCCGCTGCGCTCCGTCGGTCCCGCTTCCCTCGAGCGCGGCTGCGGTCTCGTTCAGCCGTTCCAGTTCGCTCTGCTCTCGCTGTTCGTCGCCCCGGCCGAACCAGCGGGCCACCGCCTGCCGTAGCCCGCCCCAGGCATCCGTCCCTGCAGCCTGCGCCACCGCGCTACCGCCTGCTGCCGCGAGTGCCAACAACGTCTGATCCAGCATTCCCGCCCCCTGACCACTGGCCTTCCCAGCACAGTAGCGTCACCTGCCCTGCCGTACGACGGCCTTGCCGAAGACTCCCTCGTTCACTGAGCGGGTGCTGCCGGACGGGTTCGTGTCCACATACGGGATCACGGCATTGGGCAAGGCAAGGGTGATTGCTGGCCGCTACCGCGTCCTCGAGCACTGGGCGGGGGCGCCATGGGGCAGGTGTGGCGCGCCCTCGACGAGCGGCTCGACCGCCCTGTCGCCCTCAAGACCGTGGCCCTTCCGTCCGACACGGCTACGGCGGAGCAACTACTCGCCTGGTCACAGCGCGAAGCACGCTCGATGGCCCGGGTCAAGCATCCCGGGGTGATCTCGGTCCTGGACGCCGTCGAGTGGCGCGGCGCGCCGGTCATCGTCATGGAACTGGTCGAAGGCCCCTCGCTCGACAAGGTGTTGAGCGAGCGCGGGCGGCTGGAGCGGGGCGCGGTGATCCGGATCGGGCTGGCGCTCGTGGCACCGTCCGACTGTGGAGCACCAACATCTGACGGGGGTCCCGAAAGGCCCGTCGCCCGGGAAGTAGTCGCTGAGACTTCGAACATGATCGGCCGGACAGGTCCAGGTGTGCTTGCGTTCCCCTCCGAGCCGCGCCCAAGCCGGGCGCCAGCGAGCTCAAGCGAGCATCCCTCATGGGTACGCCGAGAGCCCTGACGGCAGAAACCGGTGACCACGCCAGGACCGCAACCGTCCACGCGACAGTGGCGGCCCGCTCGGCGACGGCGCGTGCGCGTGTCCAGTCCGCGACCGGCATGCAGCCGGCCATGGCCCCAGGCGGCCTCGCGCACTTGGATCAGCACCCCTCCCGCCGGCCGGGCAGCCCTCAGCCATTCGGCCACGGCACGGGCCTGGACCGGCCGAGCGGAGGACCGCCCGCCGGCATCCCCGACCTGGCCGTCCCGCGGGACGGCGTCACTGCTCCTGCGGCGGCTTGCCCTCCGCCGCCGACACCTCGACGAACTCGACCTGGCCCTTGCCGTTGAGGCGCAGGACCGGGACGGCCTTGTTGCGCGGATTGCCGTTGTTCTGGAAGGAGATGAAGCCGCTGGCCCCGGCCACCTGCTGGGTGCCGTCCATCTGGTGGAACATCCGGGCCACCGCCTCACCGGCGACCTTCCCCTGCCACCGGGCGGCCATCTGGATGCCGTGGGCCGCGGTGAGGACCGCGTCGTGGCCCATCAGCGCCCCGCCGTCCGCGCGGGGGTCGTGCGGGAACCACTGGTCCAGCAGCCCGCCCGGCTGGAAGTTCTTCGCCGACGGCGCGGACACCGCCTGTGGCGCGGAGCGGTACATGTCGGGGTGGGAGAGGCCCGTGTAGAGCACCTCGATGCCCGTCTCGGCGGCGTGGGCGAGCTGCTCGGCGCTCAGGTTGGTCGTGTCGTCCCCGGCGAACACGGTGAACTGCTGCTCGGTGCAGCTGCGGTTGGAGAGCGCGTCGAGGAAGTGGGTGAGGTGCCTGCCGCGGCCCGCGAAGTAGACGAGCTGTGGGCGCTGCTGGCACAGCTGCCCCGGGATGTAGCGCAGTTCGTTCTGCCAGGCGCTGCTGACGGAGGAGTCGTAGGTCATCCGCTCGGAGACGAGCCTGTGCTTGTCGCCTTCCTGGAAGGCCTTGGTGAATGCGGTGCCGAGGGTCGAGGCGTAGAGGTTTCCCTCCGCCACGTCCTGGAGGACGACGGCAGTGGCGACGCCGCGCCGTTTGAGGTAGCCGGCGGCCGCGTACGCCTCGTCCTCGTTGGTGGGGGCGATCCGTACGAAGCCGTTGATGCCCTGGATGTTCGTGGCGGTCATGGTGGCGCCGACCATGGCGATGCCGTTCTCGGAGAGGCGCTGGATGGCCGCGAGGTTCTCCTTGGTACTGGGACCCAGGCCGGCCACCGCGACGAGCCGGTCCGGGGTGTCCTTGCGGGCGATCAGCTCGTCGACGGTGTGCTTCCACCGCGCTGACCTGCTGCCCGGGTTGGCGATCAGCAAGCGGATCTTGGGGGTGGCGGCGAGGTCGCCCTGGTTGTGCCGGTACTGGGCGAGGTAGGCGCCCTGCAGTTCGTGGCGGACGCCCTCGGCCGAGTTGCTGTCCTCGGCCGAGGTGGTGAACGAGGTGAAGTACGCGACGCTGACGTACGGTTCCTTGTCCGCGTTGGCGAGGACCCTGCGGTTCTCCTCCTCGATCTTCTTGCTGACGGCGTCGAGGTGCGGCGCGAAGACGTAGGAGCCGTCGGTCACTCCGACGCACTCGTCGTCCGGTCCCTGTTCGACGACTCCGTCCCCGCATCTCGCCTGGCGTTCCTGCAGCCAGCCGGCCCCCAGCCAGAACGCGGCGACCAGCAGGACGGCGGCCACGGCCGCGAGGGCGACGCGGCGGACGACGTGCAGGGGCCATTCGAGTCTGGGCACGCGCTCAGCCCTCCCAGCCCGCGGTCTGGGGATCGCGCCAGTGACGGTACCGTTCCGCCTCGTTGAACAGGGCCACGATGTCGTTCCTCCGCAGTTGGGACAGCTGGGTATAGCCGTCGGCCATCAGGTCGCCCAGCCGCATGGCGGGGTCGGCGAGCGGATCGCTCCACACCCAGCGGGTGGTCACCAGGGTGTGGATCACGGACTCGGTGTCCATGACGCGCCCGGGCCTGCGCTGGACGAGCCCGGCGAGGAGTTCCAGCGGTCCGCCGTCGGCGGGCAGGCGGTTCGGCGCGGCGGTGATCGCGTCGAGCTCGGAGATCCACTGCGCGGCCGGTACGGCGGTGAAGCGCCGTGCCAGGTGGGCGGTGACCTCCTCGGTCCGCCCGCGGGCGAGCTGGTGGTACATCTCCTGCACCGGTTTGCCCTCGTCGCGGTAGTACTCGGCGAGGAGTTCGTGCACGGCGTCCCACCTGTCCGGACGTGCCGCGAGCCGCCACAGCAGCAGACGGCGCAGCCAGGGGTGGAGTACGGGGACGACGGCGACGGGCCCGTTCAGCAGCCAGCGGGAACGGATGTCGCCGAACAGGGAGTCGTCCGGGCTGAGCAGCCGGGTGGCGACGGAGAAGTCCCGTGCAGCCGCGCATTCGGCGAGCGTGGCGCGCTGGGTCCCGTCGAAGTCGCGCAAGAGGTGCCCGAGGGCGGTGTCCGCGAGGGAGGCGGAGTCCTCGCCGGCGCGCAGCGGCCGGTCCGGCAGGGTGCGCAGCCAGCGGTCCTGCTGGGGGCCGGATTCCCGAGGGGGCCCGGCCTGGCGGAGTACGTCGAGTACCTGGTGGACGGCGCGCGGCAGTCCGCCGGTGAGGCGGTGCACGAAGGGGGTGAGCCGGGTCAGCGGGGCCAGATCGCTGTTCCCGCCGAGCTGGAGTTCTATCCGGATCCGTACCTCGTCCAGGTTGAGGTCGCGCAGGCGTAACGGGTACCACCAGGAGTCCTCGCTGTCGCGGGTCGGCCGATGGGCGTTCCAGTCGGCCAGGGAGGCCCGGTCGGGGCCCCGTAGCTGCCAGGGCCAGGACTCGCCGGTGGCCGGGCCCCAGCGGGGCAGCCAGCGGTTGGAACTGGCGACGACGGTCAGCGGGTCGCTCGCGTGACCGGCGACGACCGTCTCGTCGTGCCGGGCACGCAGCAGCAGGTCGAGGAAGCGGCGGCCGTACTCGGTGTGGGAGTTGTCGAGGAGCAGCAGGTAGGAGCGGGGCATGAAGTTGCGGGCGGTGTTGCGTCTGAGGTCCTCCAGGAAGGCCGAGAAGAGGACGAGGTCGAGCCGCTCCTGCTCGTTCTCGTCGCCCTCGTGGCGCCAGAGGTTGAGCTCCACGAGGGCCTCCATGGGGTCCGCGCTGCGGGTCATGGGGTGGCGTCCGTACCAAGTGGCCCCGGCGGTGAGCCGACTGCCCGGTCTGCCGCCGAACAGTCCGGGCATGGTGCGGCGGCCCCGTCGCAGGGCGTCCTGGAAGAGGGCGTGCGCGGCGGTGGAGGCGCCTTCGGGCATGCCGACCGCGCCCATGGCCACTTCGAAGAAGGCGGCCAGGTAGTCGCCGTGCCGGGCCTCGTTCTCCTCCTGGAACCGGTCGAGCTGCCGCCGCACCGCGCGCCGGCCGTCGGGAAGGCTGCGCATGCGCAGCTCCTGGTCGGAGGCGAGCAGGCCGAGGCTGAGCAGCGGGAAGTGGGAACGGCCGTAGCGGGGCAGTTTGCGTTCGAGCTGGCGGGCCAGGAGTCCGAGGGCGTAACGCGGCAGCAGGGACTGGGCCCCGCCGAAGTTGACGAAGGCGAAGGGGTAGTCGGGCCCGAAGTGCTCCATGAGGGCACTGTGCGCCTCGCTGGCTCCGCTGCCCGCGGGGCCGAGGAGTACGGTCAGGGGCCGCTCGGCCGCCGGGTTCTCCTTCAGGCATGCGTCGACCAGCGACAGGATGCCGCTGCGGCCCCGCAGGCCCATGCCCGTACCCGGCTCCATCACGCGTGATCCCCCCCAGGACGACGTTTCCGAGAAGTAGAGACTGCCATCCGGAGCCGGAGTCAGACAGGGGTTTCGGCCACTGGAATCGTTTCGCTCCGCGGCTCCTGCCCCGCGCGGGGCCACGGGATCCGCCGCGGGACCGTGGCCGGGTTCCGTCGCCCTGACATCACCTCGGCAGCCCCCGGGGCATCCCGGGGTGGGAAGGCCACGGCGCCGGCATCGCCGCGGACACGGGGGCGGGGTCGACATGCCGGGCCTTTCGTTCTCAGAGCGCCGGTACCAGCCGTGCGCCCATCCGGCGGACTCCGTGAATCCCCTTCGCGGGGAGCAGGCATTCCGGGATCCCTCCGAAGCCGATCCCCGCCCGGCACCCACACACGGTGAACGACGACGCTCTCTCAACCAGGGAACGAAAATCCCAGCTCACGCAGGGCAGTGCTTCCATGATCGCGACGACGTCCACCCGTGGTCTCCCCCTCATGAAGCGCTCCGCTCCGCGCCACCGGGCGAGCCTGCCTACTCCGGGCCGGACCCTGACTCCTCACGCCGATGCCGCTTCCGGAGCCGTTCGGCCTGGAGTTCGCCACCAGCGGTTTCCGACAGGCGTTGTCATTGCCTGCGGCCTTGTCGCACGTCGGGGGACGGCCTCCGTGAGACCGCCCCCCATAGCCCGCCGCACTCCGGCCGCCCAGCGGAACCCACGGGTCAGACGGCGAGATCCCGCTGGGTACTTGTCAGACCCCGGCGCAGTTGGTGAATGTTGCTCTGGTCCGTGCGCTGTAGATGCTCGCGCCGCCGTTGAGGTCGTACTTGAGGGGCACGGTGATGGTGTCGTCGGCGGTCCACGGGAAGCCCTGGGTGTCGAAGGTCCAGGTGCCGGTGGCCTTCGTCGCCAGTTCGGACAGCGTGACCCACCCGTACTGGCGTGGGGGCACGCTCACCGTCAGCTTGTTGCCCATTTCCTGCTTGAGGTCCACCGTGGTGGCGCCGTTGACCTCGGCGGTGACTTCGAGCTGGAGCTTGGCCAGGCCGATGTCGCCACCGACCGACAGGCTCCCGCCCAGTTTGAAGCCGATGGTGTTGGTCCACCCCGTGGTGGTGTGCAGCGAGAACTCCCACGGGATCGTGGTCGAGGTGTCGTTGAACCAGATCGGTGAGACGCACGTCTCGGGCAGGGTGAACGGCGGTGTCTGGCTGGTCGTGGACCACGCGCACGTCGAGGTGTCCTTGTTGCACCGGGCGGCCGCGTAGTCCACGGCGGTGTTCCACGCCGTCTGGTAGACCTCGGCGGGCAGTGTCCACTGCTGGTACGGCGTGTTGTCGCAGCGGTAGGTGTACGCCCAGTTGTCGGTGGCGGGAGGTATCTGGACGGTCAGGCAGGAGTTGTCGCTGACCTGGCGGATCCTGAACGCCTTCTGCGCCGATCCGGCGACCGGTTGGAAGTACCACTGTTCGGACGCGCGCCCATCACAGGGCTGTTGCCGCAGCTGGTAGCGGGCGGTGGTCAGGTCCATGCACTTGCCGGTGGTGGTGTTGACGATGGCGAACCCCGAGCCGAAGCTGGTGCCCGTGTTGATGCGCCACGTCGTGGCGGACCCGGGTGCCGGGTTCACGGAGATGGGCGCGTTGTCGTCGAAGCTGCCGCCCTGGACGTCCAGGAGCTTGCCGTGGCTGACGTTCGTGAAGGTCAACTGGATCAGCGCCTCGGCCGACGCGCCGCCCTCCTCGCGAGCGGCAGCGGGGGACGCCGTGATCCCCACGGCCGCACACAACACCGCCGCGACAACGGCTGCTCTCCTCCAGATGGCGCGTCCGTGTCCCGTTGCTCTTCTTGTCACCAGCGTGATCCTTTCGTAGTGCGCAGATCGAGCGAGGGCGCCCCTGTCACTTGTCCGACTTCCAGCCGTTGCACCAGCGGCAGAGCAGCTGGCCGTTGTCAGGGGTTCCGGAACCACCGTGAGCCTTGGGCTCCATGTGGTCGACGTTCCACTCGTCATGAGACGGCGTCACGCCGCGCTGTGATTTCTGCGGCTGGACGACTTCTCGGCCGCACCATTCGCAGAGGTTGTATCCGTTGTACTTGTCCGCGTTGAGGGTGACGACGTCCCTCTTGCCGGCCCGCGTGAAGTCCTGCCTCGGTCGGCACGCCGCGTTGTGCACCAGGAGCCGGCTCCGCCCGGCCTGGACGTAGTAGGTGTGGATTCCGCTGACGCTGAGGTTGTAGACGGTCGCGTCGGCGACGTCGCCGCGATCGCGGACGGAGGTGACCTTCAGCGCCGCGGCGCCGGGCGCGCCGCGGACGAGGTCGCCGGCTCGGACGTCGCCGGCGTCGGCCCAGCCACGGCCCTCGATCCAGACGGGGTGTCCGGCGGTGGCGGTGATCGTCGCCTGCTGCGGCCCTTCGAGGCCGATGTCGATCAGATGTTTGGTGCCGTGGCCGGTGATGACGTACGTGACGGGTTCCGACGCGGTCTGGCCGGTGGCGGGATCGGTGGCTTGGACGAGGTCGCCTTCGCGTACGTCACTGATCGGCTTGACGGTGCCGTCGGCCATCACGACCGGGGTGTCCGGGGTGAAGGAGTTGCACGACTTCTCGACCGCCTCGGCGGCCTTTTCGAGCGTCGAGGCCTCCCTGGCCGCGCTCCTGGCGACGGTACTGGCCAGCTTGCCGCCGGGGATCATGCCGAGCGCGTTCATGGCGGCGGCCTCCTTGTTGCCCTGTGCGAGCTGCCCGGCCACCGCCACTCCGGAGGCGACCGTCCCCACCGGCCCGGGTACGAAGGACACCACTTCGGCCGCGGTGGTCCCGACGCGGACCACGGACTTCCACGAGAACGTCCCTGCCAGGTCCAGTCCGTTGACGGGGTCCGCGTCGACGTAGTCGTAGTCGTTGGCCGACCCTCCCGGTACCGGGTCGATCTGCAGGAAGCGGCCCAGGACCGGCAGGTAGACGCGTGCGCCCATCTCGATGGCCTGCTGGCCCGCCAGGTGCTCCACCGGCCGCTGGTGCTGGCCCAGCCACCCGAAGTCCATCCCGCCGGCGGCGGTGGCGGGGACGGGGATGTCGGTGAAGGCGCCGGTGGCGGGGTCGATGTTCTGGCCGAAGGGGTCGTAGAGGTGGATGTCGCCGGTGCGGGTGGCGGTTCCGTCCGCGGTGAACAGCACGTCACCGTGGATATTGGGGTAGGCCCAGTTGGTGGTGGCGTTCTTGTCGTAGTTCTTGGTCAGCAGCACGCCGCCGGGCAGCGCCACGATCCGCTGCAGCAGGCCGCCGTCCTTGTCCAGGATGAGGTCTGCGTCGTCGTGCTTGGAGCTGTGGGAGTAACGGGTGGTGCCGTTCTTCGACCCGTCGGCGGCACCGGTGACGGTGCGGGCCGTGAGCCTGTTGGCCGGGTCGCGCGTGTAGGAGATCGTCTTCCCGTCGGCGGTGGTGGTGGCGATGTGCCGCCTGGCGGCGTCATACGCCAAGGTGTCGCCCCCGAGAGTGACCGTGTCGCCGTGGGAGTCGTACGTGAGGGCCAGCGCGAGGCCGCCGCTGGTGGAGGTCAGCCGGTCGGCGCCGTCGTAGCAGTAGCTGGTGGTGACCGGCGCGGCGCCGTTGAGGCTGTCGGTCGATGCGGTGCGGTTGGTGTTCAACCCGGCGGCTTTCGCCGTCCCGCAGCCGTCGGCCGGGTCGAACCGGTAGGTGAGCTGGTGGTGCGGCACGGTCGCCGCGACCAGCCGGCCCACCGTGTCGAAGGTGTAGGAGTAGTTCGCGACGGGCTTCCCGTCCAAGGTCACCGCGTCGTCGGTGACACGGTTGTCGCGGGAACGGGTCACCGTGTCGACGACCGTGGACGCCGAGGTCTTCCAGGTCAACGCCGTTGGCTTGCCGGAGCTGTTGCGCGCCAGTGAGTCGAGGCGGGATCCGTTGCCGTAGACGACACCGGCCAGTTCGGCGGCGGCGTCGTAGGAGGGGGTGGCGACGGTGGTCCCGTCCACCTTGACGCTGGTCAGCTGGTTCGCGTCGTTCCAGGCGTACGCCACCGTGCTGGACGTGCCCTTGACCGTGGTCGTGTCCTTGATCAGCCGTCCGACCTGGTCATAGGTGGCGGTCGAGGTGACGCCGTTGGCGTCGGTGTAGTCGACCTCCTGGCCGAGGAGGTCGATCCTGGTGGTGATCGACCCGTTCGCGTCGGTCACCTTCGAGGTCAGCGGGTCACCGCCGACGGCGTAGTCGGTGACGACGGTGCGCGCCGGCTCGCCCCCGTAGGCAGGAAAGGTCTTCTTGACCACCCGTCCGCGTGTGTCGTAGCCGGTGCAGGTCCACGGCTCGTCGTCGACACGCTCGGCTACGACACGGCCGGTCTCGTCGTACACCGTCTCGCCGGTGAGCGCCGTCCCGCCGGCCGGTTTGGCCTCGGTGGCGGTTCTGGCCATGCCGCCCTGGTTGGCGGCCGGTGCGTTCGGGTCACAGGGGTTGGTCCGGGTCTCGGTGTCGCCGTAGTAGACCGTCGTGGCGTGCTTGTCGGGGTCGGCGAGGTCGCCGTTGGGTTTCGCGGTGGCCAGCCTGCGCAGGTACTTGTCGCCCGGCCGCTCATAAGTGGTCCGTGCCGTCAGGCCCAGTCCGCCGGGGTCGGCCGTGGTGGCCACGGTGAGTCCGTACACCGGGTCGATGCCCGCCGCGGGGTCGGAGTAGCCGGTGGCGGTGCGCTTGGACGGGGCCCGTTCCCGGGTGCCGCCGGAGGTGTCGTCGGTGGTGGAGCTGGTCACCCACCCGTACCGGGGCGCGAGATTCGTCCCGGGCACCGGCGTCGGTGTGGCGGCGCCCGGCGGGGTCCAGGTGAAGGCCAGGGCCCCGGTCGTGCCGGAGCGGTTGTAGTAGTCGACGCGGACACGGTGCCGGCTGCCGGCCGTGGTGTTGGTGTACTTGCCCGCGACCGCGGTGGAGGGTTTGTCGCTCCAGCTGTCGACGGTCAGCACGTCGTCCACCCACAGCCGCACTCCGTCGACCGCGGTGAACCCGAGGCCGTAGTCCCCGGTGGCGGGGAACTCGACCTCGCCGGTGAACCGCCCCGACCAGCCACCGGAGTTCGCCACCGGCGGGCTCCCTCCCCAGGACCGTGACAGTTCCCCGTCGGAGGGGCCGACCCCGGTGGCGAACACCCGAGGAACGCCAGCCAGTTCCGGGTTGTCGTAGAAGGCGGCCGAGAGCCCCGCCAATCCCTCGTCGTAGTTGGTGTGGCTGTGCGGCATCTTCGCCGCACACGCGGCCGTCGGGATCTGTCCGGTGAAGCAGGACGCCGGTGCGGGCCCGTACTTGTCGACCGGGCGGTCGGCGTGGTCGTACACCGTGGTGGAGCGCCGGCCGGCACTGTCGACCGCGGCGGTGGCCTGGTCCTTCGCGTTCCACTCCGCGGCGATGCTCGCCCCGGTGAAGTCGGTGGTGACCAGCGTGCGCCCGGCGTCGTCGTAGGTGACGGTGCGCGAGCGGGTGGAGTCGTACACCCCGGCCAGGGCCACGGTGGCCTGCTTGCGCTCCAGGTAGTACTGGTAGAAGTGCTCGGCGCGTTTGTCGCCGGAGCGGCCGTCCGGGGCGGGTTCCAGGACCTGGACCGCGCGCAGGGACGGCGGTTCCTGGGGCTGTTCGATCACGGAGTCGTAGCCGATCACCGTGCAAGCAGCGGCAATGTCACCGGTGTTGGTGCACCCGTTCTCCGCGGACGGTGCCTGCCGGGCCACCCAGTCGTAGGCCAGGCTGCCGCGGAGGGTGGTCAGCGGTCCGATGCCGTCCAGGGCCTTCTGTTTCTCCTCCTCGTTGTCACCGGCCTGCTCGTAGCGCTCCTTGGCCGAGGCCCGGCCCAGGTAGTCGAAGTCCTGCATGGCCGCGCCGGGGTTCTCGATCCGGGCCAGGGTGCCCATCTGGTACCACAGCCGGGTCTCGCCGCCGTCCCAGTACCGGATCCGGCACAGCATCTGCGCCGGGGCCGGATCCGACCCGGGCGGGCGGGACACTCCGCCGTAGCAGCTGTCGCTGCCGTCCGTGTTGTAGAACAGCCGGTGCGACCTGCCGGAGACCGGGTCCTTGATCTGGGTCAGCCGCGGCGGTGTCCCGCTGTAGAGGTACTGCAGGGCGGCGGGTTTCTTGGCGTCGAGTACCGATTCCACCGCGGCCAGCGTGCCGTCGGCGTTGAACAGCGACAGGGTGTCGCCCTCGGTGACCGTGATCCGCCCCGCGGTGTCGAAGGCGAGCACACCGTCCTCACCCACCGGCGGCGTGTAGCCGCCCGTGGAGGCTTTGGTCCAGGTGTGCTTGCCGCCGGCGGCATCGGTGAGCACCGCCGAGCCGTCCAG
Organism: Streptomyces sp. NPDC037421; assembly: GCF_055602105.1. Lineage (NCBI taxonomy): Bacteria > Bacillati > Actinomycetota > Actinomycetes > Kitasatosporales > Streptomycetaceae > Streptomyces > Streptomyces sp. NPDC037421. The sequence goes on along the minus strand of NZ_JBVJWV010000003.1, from coordinate 68,771 downwards.
CATCTCGGCGTGGCTGTAGCCGCTGGACTGCGCCGACAGCGTCCACCCGGCGGGCAGGGACTGCGAGTCCGCGGACATCAGCCATTCCGTCGGCACGATCCGCGGTTCGAGGTTGTGGCCGCGCTGGTCATCGCCACCAGTGCTGCTCTTGGCCCACAGGACCATGCGGGGACGCTGGTCGGAGTGGTGGTACAGCTCGACGCGGATCGGCACCAACTGGCCTGCCTTCAAAGCGACATCACTGTCCTGGCGCGGTCCGGGCAGCAGAAAGCCGTCACCGGGATCGGCTGGGCTGGGGTTGTCGTAGACCAGCTCGTCGCCCAGCCAGATCCGCGCGCCGTCGGTGTGCGCGCCCGCGAAGCGGAAGTCCCCGGTGACCGGCGCCTTGAACTGGCCCTCCCAGCGCACCACGAACCAGCTCTTGTCCAGGGCGGGCGGCATCGGGTCGTCCCGCCACGGCAGGTTCTCCGGGTTGCCGGTCCACGCGACGCCCCAGTCCAGGTTGACCTGCGACTCGCCGCGCACCATCACGGGCGTCGTGTCCGGGGCACCCGCGTGGCGCGAGTCGTTGAAGTACGAGGCGCGCACACCGTGCGGGGCTCCCTGGCGGGAGTTGTAGGCGAGCCTCACCCCGGCCGACCCGCCAACCGTCTGGAACGCGGGCCCGGCGGCCTCGACGTGGGCGTTGCCGTTGAACAGGTTCACCGTCACCGGACCCAGGTGGTCGGTCGGTGCCGGTCCCGGATCGCCCACCCGCTGGTTCACCGTGAAGTGCCCGACCCACTGCGGCGCCGTCGCCGTCGTCGCCCCGGACATCGCCGTGGCCGCGGTCCAGGTGTAGCGGCCGCCGTCGTGCAGCACGTGCTTGGGCACCGTCCACTGCGGCTGGTCAAGGCACCCGGAATCCACCACACTGCCCGAGCGCCCGTCGAAGCCCGTGGAAATCTTGAAGCAGTACAGGACGCCATCACCGGCCGCAGCCACCTGCAGCACCGGCGTCCCGGTGCCCACCACCGCGCCGTCGACCGGGGAGACCAGACTCGTCTGCGGCGCGGAGCCAGTGTCGTGTGCCGCTCGTCGCGCGTCGAAGCCTGCGTGCTCGCCCACCGCCAAGGGCCCGAAGTCGGCCTTCGGCTGCGTCGGCTTGGGCCGCGGTTTCTGCTTGTCCGCTGACGCCACCGACAGGATCGGCAGGTCCCGCGGGACCTGCCTCGACGCCGCCGACGCGGAAGCCTGTGCCGTTGGCAGGCCTCCCGCCTGGGCCAGCGAGACCACCAACACCGTCGCCACCGCGAACGCGATCAACCGCCACCACGACCGCGCTCTGCCGCCACCCCCGAACAAGGCCCCTCCAACGCTGTCGACGTCCGCCGGAACCCGCGACCCGGCAGGCCGCGCGTCCTGCGCTTCTCCGCACCCGGTACCTGGTCTGCTCGGTCAACGACTGGGATCATCCGCGACCGGCGGGCTCTGGGGAACAGACGTCACACACCTTGGCCGGAATCCCCAAGCCGCCGTCCATCCCGCGGAACGGCCCCTCTGCTGACAGGCCGCCACCGCCCAGCGGCCTGTCAGGGACATGTCCCTGAATGACCACCCGGGCGCCTCGAAGCGGAGCCACGGGAAACGGCCCGGCGCCCTGCCCCATTTGGCTGGAGCGGAGCGGCCGGGAGACCTCCGGCTCCGCCCCGGCCGGGGGCGCCGCCTCCGCGCTCAGCCGAGGGTGGCGAGGTTCTGGCGGACCTTCTGCGCGAGGGCGGGCGGCAGCTTGCCGTAGCCGCTCTGGACGGCTCCGTCGCCCTCGGCCACGACGGAGCCGAGGAAGGGGCGCGTACGGGCCAGGGCGGCGCCGTCGTTGCCCCGGTCACACAGGACGGCGTAGCCGATCTGCGTGATCGGATAGGCGCCCGCGGCCTTGGTGGTGAAGTCCGGCTCCAGGGCGAGATCGGCCCCGGTGCCCGTGATCCGGGCGGTGGCCACGGCCTTGGTGGCCGAGTCCGTGCCGGCGTCGACCGGCTCGGGCGCGCCCGTCGCCAGCCGGACCGTGGTCAGGCCCGCGGCCTCGCCGCCGAACCGGGTGAACGAGATGGCCCCGGCAGTCTGCTTGACCGCCTGCGGCACGAGCGCACTCGACACGCCCGGGCCCCCGTTGACGGCCGCCAGCGAGGACTGGGGAATGCTCCCCCAGCCGGTGGGGACGACCTTCGAGAGGTACTGGGTGAAGGCCAGCGTCGTGGAGGACTCGTCGGTCGGGGTGACCACCTGGATCAAGGTGTCGGGCAGCAGCCGGCCGGGGTTGACGGCCGCGATCTCCGCATGGTTCCAGCGGGTGATCCGGCCGTGGAAGATCCGGGCGAGGGTGGGCGCGTCCAGGGTGAGCGAGTCCACGCCTTGCAGGTTGACGACGACGGCCACGGGCAGCACCCCGAGCGGCAGGTGGACCGGTTCGCCGCCGGGGCAGCGGGCGGCGGCGGACTCGGCCTGCGCCGCCGTCAGGGTCCGGTCGACCACGGCGAAGTCGGCCGAGCCGTCCCTGAACTGCTGGACCCCGGCGCCGGAACCGGTGGGCGCGTAGTCCGTCCGGGCGCCGGGGCAGGCCGCCTGGTAGCCGGCCGCCCAGTGGTCCATGGCCACCTTGAAGGAGCCGGCCCCGGCGGCTCTGACGGCCCCGTCGGGCCCGCAGGCGGGGGCGCTCGCGCCGGGGCTCGCCCCTCCGGGGGCCACGGCGGAGCCACGGCCCCCCTTGTCGTCGTCCCGCAGCCCCTGCCAGGCCGCGACCCCGCCGGCCCCGAGCGCCACCACGACCCCCACGGCCACGGCGACCCTGATCCGCCGCCCGCGCCGGGGCGCCTCGACTGCCCGCCTCAACCAGGCGCGGTGCTCCTGGTCCCGCTTCCCCTCCCCGTCCCGCGCCGGCTCAGACCCGGCGGACACGGGCGGCGCGCCCGCCTCGTCGGGCACCGGCGGCGGACCGGCGGTGACCGTGGGCGGGGGCCCGAAGACGCCGTCGGGCGCCGGGGACGCGCTGACCGCCGAGGCCGGGAAGACAACCCCGTCCGGCGGGCCCGGGACGACAGCCCCGTCCGACGGAGCCGGTGCGGCGGGAGCCGCGGGGGCGGGAGCCGCGGGGGCGGGAGCCGCGGGGGCGGGGGCGCCGGCCCCACCCGCCATGGACGGCCCCGCTGCCAGGAGGGTCAGGAGGTCGGTGACCGTGGGGCGGTCCGCCGGTTCCTTGGCCAGGCAGGACTCGACGAGCGGGACCAGTTCCGAGACCAGGCCCGTCAGGTCCGGGTCCTCGTAGACCACCCGGAAGCCCACGGCATGGGCGTGGTCGCCGTCGAACGGGCCGTGGCCGGTGGCCGCGTGGACCAGGACCGAGCCGAGGGCGAACACGTCCGCGGCCGGGCCGACCTCGCCGCGCTGGAACTGCTCCGGCGCCATGAACGGCGGCGTGCCGACCACCACCCCGGTCCCGGTCAGGGCCGTCGCGTCGGAGCCGTCCACGGCCCGCGCGATGCCGAAGTCGATGACCCGGGGCCCGTCCTGCGCGAGCAGCACGTTGCCGGGCTTGAGGTCCCGGTGCACCAGCCCCACCCGGTGGATGTCCCGCAGCGCCTCCACCAGCCCGGCTGCCAGCCGCCACACCTCGGCCGCCGGCAACGGGCCCTGCCCGTGCACCCGTTCGGCCAGCGAGGGCCCGGACACCAACAGGGTGGCCAGCCACGGCGCCTCCGCCTCGGCGTCCGCGTCCACCACCGGCGCGGTGAACGCCCCGCTGACCTGCCGGGCGGCCGTGACCTCGCGGCGGAACCGCCGCCGGAACGCGGCGTCACCGGCCAGCTCGGGCCGGATGACCTTCACGGCGACCTGCCGCCCGGACAGCGACCGCGCGCGGTAGACCACGCCCATCCCGCCGGCGCCGAGCCTGCCCTCCAGCCGGTAGCCGCCGACCGTGCGCGGATCACCGTCCCGCAGCGTCACGTTCCCAACCCCCGCCATCCCCACCGTCTGACGTTCGGACCGGGATCAGGTTAGCCCCCGGCTCTCCGTGCGCCGTTCGGTCCGGGCGTCCAGCAGCGCGTCGTGCGGCCGGCGGCTGACCCCGGTCCCCCGCCAGGGCCGGCCGGCCATGAGCTCGCTCAGCGCGTACGCGCGGGTGCCGGTCACGGGTGATCGACAACGTAACGGTCAGCCGCAGGCGCGGCGCACGGCGTCGAGGTGGACGAGGCCGTCCAGGACCTCGTCCGTGTCGCCGACGAAATCGATCAGGCAGGCTATCTCGTCGACGCCGATCGCTTCCATCCGGCGGACCACGGCCAGCGCGTCGTCCACGGTCCCGAACAGGCCGCTGGTCTCGAAGTACCGGTTGAAGGACTGCTCGACGAGGAAGTCGATGTCCTCGGGGTCCAGGTCCTCGTCGGGCTCCGGGGCGGTCCCGGTGCGTGCGGACAGGTTGACCGAGCTGCGCAGATAGTCGCTGAAGGGCTTCTGCACGATGCCACGGACGGCATCGCGGTCGGTGCCGACGAAGGTGTGGAGCATCAGAACGACGTGGCCGTCGCCCTGGTGGGCGTCGGCGAAGGCGCGTCGGTACTCCGCTATACCGTGGGTGAGGTCGTCGACGTCCTGTCCGAGCAGGTGGGTGAGCAGGCCGACGCCCAGGCGGCCCGCCGCGCGAAACGTCTCGACGCTGCCGGAGGTGGTGAGCCAGACCGGCAGTTCCGGCTGCACCGGCGGGGGGAAGGTCCGGACCCGTACCGGCTCGCCCGTACCGTCGGTGAGGTCGACCTCTTCGCGCCGCCACAACCGCCGGACGGTGTCGACCGTTTCGGCGGCGACCTGTTTGCGGTCCGCGTAGTTCTCCGGGCGCAGTGCGAAGTCGGTGCTGTGCCAGCCCGACGCGAACGACACTCCCACGCGTCCGCGCGAGAGGTTGTCCACGACCGCCCATTCCTCGGCGATCCGTACGGGCGAGTGCAGCGGGGCCACGACGCTGCCTGCCCGGATGGCGACACGCTCGGTAATGGCTGCTACGGCGGCGCTGGTCAGCGCGGGGTTGGGGTATCCCCCGCCGAACGGGTGGAAGTGCCGTTCGGGGGTCCACACCGCGGTGAAGCCATGGGTATCGGCGAAGCGGGCGCCCTCCATGAGCATCCGGTAGCGGTCCTTGTCGTCCTGGGATTCGTTCGCGAAATAGAAAAGGCTCAGGTCCATCGGGTTCTCCACGGTGTAGGGCGTAGGGATGCGGCTCGGGTCACCGGATGAGGAGCGTGTGCAGCTCGTCGACGGTGCAGCCCCGGGTGGTCTTCGTGCCGATGGACTGGGGGCCTACGTGGATACGCGGGATCCGCCGCGCGATGGCGCGTGCAACCGGCTCGTAGAAGACCATGTTGAAGTAGAGCGATTCCCGGTCGGTCCTGGCGTAGTCGCAGCCCCAGCACCGGATGACCCACGCGTCGTCGTGCTCCCAGATGACGCAGGCTCCGAGTGCCCGGCCGCCGGAGCGGGCGACCAGGGCGAATCCGCTGTCGTCCATGGCGAGGCCGAGTCCGGTGAGGTAGAACTCGATCTGGTCCAGCGTGGTGGACCGCGCGTAGCGCTGTTCCACTTGGTGGACGAGCGGCGCGATCTCCTCGCAGACGTCCAGGACCGGTTCCTGGGTGACCACGATGCCGCTGTCCAGGAATCGGCGTCGTTCCTTGCGTATCCCGGCGCGGCGGCTGCCGGCCAGCGAGGCGACGTAGCCGTCGAAGCTGTCCCAGGTGACGTCCAGCCCGGCAACGGGTTCGGTGTGTACCAAGGCCGTTTCGGCCAGGCCCGCTTCGGCCAGGGCCGCGGTGGCCAGCGATCGTTGGGCGGCATCGGCCAGGGGAAGCAGCACCGCGGTGGCGCCGTCGTGTGCGGCCAGGGCCAGCGCGTGGTCGAGCAACAGGCCCGTGCAGGTCTGCCGCTGCCGCGGGGACAGCGTCGTGGAGACCGCGAGGTGGTTGGCGGTCGCGCCGGGCGCACCGAGCAGGTGGACCGGTTCCCCGTCGCGCCAGGGACCGGTCTGCGGGGTGAGGGCCGGTGGGAGTGGTGCGGTGACGCGGTAGACCGGCAGGACGGCTTCGCACCGTCCGTGGCCGTCGCGGGCCTGGAGGTACCGGACGGTGGTGCCGCGCAGGGATTCGGCGAGTTCGAGGCGTGCCAGCTCGGCGACGTAGTGCGCGGTCCCGCCGGGGACCGCCAGGCCGCCGAGGAGGTCTGCCTCGATGTCCTCGACGGCGTCGGCCTGCTCGATCCGCCAGGTGTGGTGGGGGGCCGGCGCGGTCACCGGAACGCCCGGCCGAGTTCGGCGATGCGGGGGATGGCGGCCAGGGCCAGCTCGGGTGCGACGCCGAAGTCGATCAGACAGGCGATCTCGTCGACGCCGAGTTCGGCGATCTTCTCGGCGGCGGCGGTCGCGTCGTCGACGGTGCCGAACAGGGCGTAGTGCTCGTAGTAGTGGCCGAGGGAGCGCTGGACGATCTCGTCGACGTCGGCGGCGCTGAGGGTCGCGGGGTCCAGCGAAGCCGCGCCTCGGCGCAGCGATCCGGCGATGAGGCGGAAGTTGCTCTTCAAGTAGGCGGCCAGCGGGCCGGTGACGCGTTCCCTGGCCAGTTCCCGGGTGGTGTCGAGGTAGGTGGGAACCATCACGGCGACGTGGCCCGACCAGGAGTTGCCGCTGGCGCGGCGGACCGCTGCCCGGTACTCGCGGATCTTGTCGGCGAGGTCGTCCCGGTCCTGTCCCAGGAGGTACGTCAGCAGGCCGACGTTGAGTTCTCCGGCGGCCCGGAACGTCTCGGCGGAACCCGCGCTGGTGAGCCACATCCGGGGGAAGGTCTGCACGGGGGTGGGGTGTGCGGTCACCTGGACCTGCCTGCCGCCGCCGTCCTCGGCGGTCAGCGGGTCACCGCTCCACAGCCGTCGGACTTCCTCTATGGTCTCGGTCACCCGTTGGCGCCGGTCGTCATAGGCGCCGGGCCGCAGGACGAAGTCCGTGGCGTGCCAGCCGGAGGCGAAGGACATTCCGGCGCGGCCGCCGGAGAGGTTGTCGACCACGGACCAGTCCTCCACGATCCGGATCGGATCGTGGAGGGGGGCGACGATGCTGCCGGCCCGGATCTGCACCCGTTCGGTGACGGCGGCGATGGCGGCACCCGCGAGTGCGGGGTTGGGGTAGAGGCCTCCGAAGCGGTGGAAGTGGCGTTCGGGCGTCCACACCGCGCAGAGCCCTTCCCGGTCGGCGATCTTGGCGCCTTCCAGCAGGAGGCGGTACTTGCCGGTGGCGGTACCGGCCGTGGGCTCGCTCTGCGCCGGGGGCTCGCTCTGCGCCGGGGGCTGCGCGGTGTCGTCGTCGGCGAAGTAGAACAGGCTGAATTCCATGGGGTCTCCCCCGCCGGGGCCGAGGTGGCCGGGCGGATGGTCGTCGGGGTGGAGGGGGCACGGGGGCCGAGGGCGTGGCGCTGGGGTCAGTGCACCGCGTCGAGTCCTCCGCTGCGCCGGCCCCGTCCGATCAGGAAGGCGAGCAGCAGGGCCGCGGCCGCCAGCCAGCCCACGGCCACTGCGGCCTCCAGGGCGAGCTGTCCTGCGACGTGTGCCGCCGGGGCGCCGTCGAGCAGGCCGCGCAGCGCGCGCAGGCCATGGGTGACCGGGAGCACGTCGGCCAGTGCACTGATCGGCGCGGGCCAGAAGGAGGCGGGTACGTTGACCCCGGTGAACGCCATGAGCAGCAGGTACGCGACGTTGAGCGCGCCCCATCCGGCGTTGGGGTAGCGCATCACCACGGCGCCGATGAGCGCGCCGTAGCAGTACGCGGAGAAGCAGGCCGTCAGCACGATGGGGACGATGGCTGTCGTGGCCGCTCCCGGCAGCGGGATGCCGAAGACGGGCACGATGAAGGCGGCCACGACCATGGAGCTGATGAACCCGCTGACCGGGTTGTTGAGGCTGCGGCTGAGCAACGCGACGACGGGGTCGCCGGGGGCGGCGACGAGTTGGGTGAGGGTGCCGTTCCTGCGGTCGCGGATGATGGACAGGACCGAGGAGGTCGATTCGATGGTGCCGACCGCGACGATGTTGCCGACCGCCAGGTAGCGGACGGTGTCCTGGTCGCCGACCACGGTTCCGATCGTGGCGAAGAAGACCACCTGGAAGACCAGGCGCAGTCCCCAGCCGAAGAACCAGGACTGCAGGGTGTACTGGGAGCGGTATTCGGCGAAGCCGAGGAGGGCCGCGTTCCGGGCGATGCCCAGCCGGGAGGTGAGGGCGTTGTTCATGCGGCCATCACCCGTCCGGTGGTGCGGACCCGATGGAGCACGGCGCGGGCGGACCACACTCCGGCGGCCAGGGTGCCCGCGCCCAGCAGCAGGATCGCGGTGATCTGGCCCATGGGGTTGTCCATCGGGTCCGGCCCGGCTGCGGCGCGCAGCAGGTCGGCGCTCCAGGAAAGGAAGATCACGCGGGAGAAGGGCTGGGACCACTCCGGAAGTGCGGCGATGGGGACGAAGACCCCGCCGAGCACGTAGACCGGGTAGTTGAGCGCGTTCTTGAAGGCGAGGGCGGTGCGTCCCAGGACGAAGACCGTGGCCATCACCGTGGAGGTGGCGGCTGTGGCCAGGCAGGTGGCGAGCAGCCCGGCCAGGAACCAGCCGGGGTGCGCGAAGGACAGATCGGCGTCGAAGAACAGCACTGCGAACGCCCACGATTCGGCGAAGCAGACCAGGCCGAGCGCGCCGACCGCGGCGCAGCGGCCCAGCAGGTTCGCGAAGAACGACGCGGGCGCGGAGAGCACCACGTCCAGGACGCCGCTCCAGCGGTCGGCGTCGATGATGTCTCCGGCCAGCATCAGGGACAACGTCCACATCCCGGCCAGCGCGGGTGCCAGGGCGGCCTGCTGGTCCAGGTCCACGCGTCCGCCGTGCCGGGTGATGGAAAGGAAGATGAGGACGTGGAAGGGGAGTGCGATGACGATGGAGACACGGCCGATCGCGCTGCGGAAGAGTGCCAGTTGCAGCCGGAACGCCGAGGTGAAGACCCTCATGCCGACACCTTCAGTCCGCGTTCGCCGAGCATGTCCACGTAGATGTCCTCCAGGCTGGGGCGGCCGGTCCTGATCCGGGTCACGCCGGCCTCCACCAACAGGGCGAGCACTTCGCGCGCGGCGGGCCCGTCGCTCAGCCGGATCCGGGCGGTGCCGGTGGCGGCGGGCTCGACGGAGGCGACTGCCCGGTGGGCGGCGATCTCTGCCAGGACGTGGCCGGGGGCGTCCTCGACGTCGATGTGCTCGTGACGTGACATCAGCTTGCCGAGTGCTTCGGGGGTTTCCGTGGTCAGGATGCGGCCTTCGTTGATGAGGGTCACGCGGTCGCACAGTTCTTCGGCTTCGGCCATGTCGTGCGTGGCCAGCACCAGGGACCGGCCTTCGTCCTTCAGGGCGCGCACCAGGTCGCGGAAGGCGCGGGCGGCGACCGGGTCCATGCCCATGGTGGGTTCGTCCAGCACGATGAGGCGGGCATTGCCCACCAGGCCCCGGGCCAGGTGGAGGCGCTGCTTCATGCCCCGGGAGAAGGTCTCCACCTTGACGTCGGCGCGCTCCGACAGTCCGAAGCGGTCCAGCACCTCGTCGACCTGCCGACGGGCCTCGGCGCGGTCGAGTTTCTGCAGGGCCGCCCAGTAGCGCAGGTTCTGGCGTGCCGACAGGCCCTGGTACAGGCCCCGGTCGCCGCCGAGTACGAGACCGATCTCCCGGCGCACTCCGGCGGCCGCGGTGACCACGTCGTGGCCGTAGACGCGGACGGTTCCGGAGGTGGGGAGCAGGGTGGTGGCCAGGATCTTGACGAGGGTGGTCTTGCCCGCGCCGTTCGGGCCGAGCAGGCCGTGCACCTCGCCCTGGCCGACTCGCAGGTTGACGTCGTCGAGGGCCACCCGGGTGGTGCGCGGGCCGCGCCAGCCCCGGGTTTCGTAGACGCGTCGCAGGTCGCGGATGTCCACCGCGTCGGCGTGGGGATCGGGTGTGTGGGGTGTCTGCGGCATCTCAGGCCTTTCCGGGTGCGGGGCGGTGTGCGCCGTCACGCAGCAGCCCGGACAGCGCGCGGCCCACCTCGGGGCTGCGGAGCAGGTCCTGACGGGGGACGGCGAACGTGTGCCGCTGGGCGGCGTGGCGGGCGGCGGCCCCGGGGGTGGAGGAGGTCACGGCGATCGGGTCGCAGGTCCAGGACGCGTCGGTGGTGAGGTGCGCGGCGACCAGGTAGGCCAGGAAGTGCTCGAACCGGTCGGCGGATTCGGCGGCCAGCTCCTCGCCCAGCTCCGCCCGGGTGAAGGCACGGTTCGCCAGTTCCCGGTAGAGGCCGGCCAGGCAGGCGGCGGCTTCCACGGGGTCGGCCGAAGGAGCGGCGGCGTCCTGTGCGCGGCGCGTCGCCTCCGCCAGCTCGTCAGGGGTGAGTTCGTCCGCCAGTCCCTCGACGGCCCGGGTGAACTGGGCGTGGAAGGTGCCGGTTCCCGGCAGTTCGGGGTCGAAGAGGATCACCAGGGGCGTGGTCGGCTGGGTGGTGGCGAGCCGCGCCGCCAGGCCGAGCGCCAGCGGGCTGCCCATGCAGTATCCGAGCACGGCGCGGACCGGCCCGGGGCGTGCGGCGAGCGCGTCGGCCCACTGGGCCAGGTACGCCTGGGGCTCCAGCGCGGTGCGGTCCCGCAGACCGGTGGCGGGGGGTACGGTCTCCAGCACCGTGTACGGGGTGTCCAGGTGCGCCACGAGTTCGGGGAAACCGGCGTCCGTCCTGCTCTGGCCGAAGTCCACGGCGAGCACGGTGCCCGGCGTTCCTCCCGCTTCGGGGGGCGTCGCCGCGGTGAGAGTGCGCCAGCCGGGCGTCTGCGTCATCGTGCTTCTCCTTCAACAGTCATGGTCACCGGCCGTGGCGCGGTTCCGTCCACCGCGACCAGGCGGAACTCCGCGGTGCACTGCCCGTCGTCCTCGTCGTCGAGCCACAGGTCGTCCGGGCCCGGCAGCATCTCCCCCAGGTCGAGGCAGACGTCCTCCTCGGGGAGGGCGGTGGCGAGCCTGAGTGCCCGTTGCAGGTTGCGGACCAGCAGGGGTGCGTCCAGGTCCACGTAGAACGGCTTGGGTTCTGCGGGAGTGCGGGCGAAGACGTGGCGGGGAACGCCCCGCGCCCGCAGGTCGGCCGCCAGGGCCTCGGCGGACCGGGCGCCGTGCAGCGCGGTGACCGGGATGCGCCAGCTCTCGCGGCAGATCACCATCTCGTCCAGCAGCACCCGTGGCTCGTGGGCGCCCTTGGGACGGATCTGGAACCGGTTGACCACCAGGGCGGTCAGGAACTCACCGAGCGCCTCGGTCACCGGCGCGGACCAGGACCTGTCCGGGGGCTCCACGACCAGTTCCCCGTCGGCCTCGCTGACCCGCAGGGCGGTCGCGGGCCAGGAGACCGCCCCGCCCGGAGCTCCCGCGTCGCCGCCGAACGACCAGTACGCGTAGGCGCCGGGCACGTGGACCGCGAGCGGCGGGTAGGTACGCGGGGACACTTCCGGCGAGTCGTTCGGCTGGAGGGCCAGGACCCGGCCGCCCGCCATGTCCTGCGCGACGGCGTCGCGCAGTTCGTCCCGGTCGTCGGCCTGGGTGTGGAAGACGCGGCTCTCCAGGGTGTTGAGCGCGACATGCAGCTCGCCCAGGACCCAGCGCGCCGGGCCGTCCGGTCCCCCGCTCCGGGCCAGCATCACGTCGGGGCTGTGGTACCGGGCCCCGGACCAGGCCGGGGCCCGTTGCGGGAAGAGCGCTGCGGCGAGCGGAGCGAGCTCGGCGGTGCTCAGCCGTATCTCGCGGGCCCGCCCGGCACCCGCCGGCTGGGGTCCGGTGTCCAGCAGTTCCGCCCAGCGCAGCCGGAAGTCCTCCGCCACGTCGTCGATGACGGTGCCCGGCGCTCCGGCCAGGACATCGGCCACCCCGAGGTACAGCTCGCTGAGCGTGACCTCCTGCGAGCGCCCGCGCAAGGTGCGGTAGCGGTCCCGCACCCGCTCCTCCACCGCTGCGGCCGCCTCCGCCGCCAGCCATCGCGAACTGTCCAGCAGCAGCGCCAGCGGCCCTCGCAGCGCTTGGGTCAGATCGCCGCCGATGGTCACGTCGAGGTCGCGGCGGCTGTCCTGGTACAGGTAGGAACGCCCGTACAGGGTCTGTGTCTTGTCCCGGCTGGCTGCCCGGCCGGTCGCCTCGCTCAGGTAGCCGCCCAGGTCCTCCAGCGCCTGGTGGGTCGCCAGGGCGTCCCCGGCCGCGGTGGCCACCGCGTCCCGTCGCCGGTCCAGCTCGCGCAACTGCTCGAGCGGGTCGCGGCTCGCCAGCGGGTCGGGGATCCGCTCCAGCTGCTCGCGCAGGCGGCGTTCGGGATGCTCGTCCAGCGGCACGGTGAACCCGACGGCCAGCACGCCGGCGCGGCGCAGCCGGTCGAACTCCGCCGCCACCTCGGTGTCCGGGTGGCCGTGGCCGGCGGCCGCGCGCACCGCCGGGCCCGCCACTCCGTGCGCGCCGACGGCGGTGAGCAGGGCCGCGGTGACGCCGGTGGCGGATTCAGCCGGACGCCAGGGACGGCGGATCACGGCGCCGTCGAAATGGACGGCCGGGTGCACGCGCACCGGCAGGTGCGGTGCCAGCAGCGGATCGTCGCACCACGCCTCGGCCAGGGTCTCCAGCGCCCAGGTCTCGAAGTGGGTACTGCGGTGGCGGATGCCGCCGGTGCCGGTCTGGCGCAGACCGGTCGCCCGCTCGTCGAAGCGCGCCCAGGCGACCGGTCCGAAGAACCCGATGGTGTCGTTCTTGGCGCAGTACCGCTGCGCGTAGCGGGCCAGGAGCGCGTCCCGCTTGCCGCCGCGCTTGAGGTCCTGGCCGTCCCCGCGTGCGGTGGCGTGCCGGGCGACCCAGTTGCGCACGGCGGCGGGGTTCTGCCAGGCCAGTGCCTCCAGGTACCGCTCTTCGGAGAGGAACCGGCCGGGGCCGGGGCCGTGGGCGGCGAGGTCCTCCAGCCAGGCGAAGGGCATGCCCGCCCCGCGCAGGGCCGACAGGCGCCACATGCGCCAGCCGGGGGCGAGGTCGAACAGCGGGTCCGGCGGCGTGCCGGGGCCGGTGTCCGGTGCGGTGTCCGTCATCTCAGCGGGCTCCCCTCGTTCGGAGCTCCGCTGCGAGGGTGCGCAGCGTCGGGTTGTCGAACAGCGCCCCGATGCTCAGGTCGAGCGCGTAGTGCTTGCGGATGTGCAACATCAGCTCCACGGCGGTGAGCGAGTTGCCGCCGAGGTCGAAGAAGTTGTCGTCGGGCTGGATCGACTCCGTGCCCAGCGCGGCGTTCCACAGGTCCCGCAACCGCTCCTCGACCGCATCCGTGCCGGTGGGCTCGGCTGCCGAGGCCTGGACCGGGGCCGGGGACGGCACCGGGCGGGCGGGGGCAGGGCGGGGAGCGGAAGGGGAGGCCGGGGCCGAAGCCGCCGGCGCCGGCGGCGCCGCGCGCACGACGGCGACGGGCATGACGGGCACGGGCGCCGCAGGCGGAACCGGCATCGTCGGCACGGCGACCGGCATCGGCAGTCCGTCACGGAACGGTACGACCGTCACTTGACGTGGCGTCACGGAGTCGAGCAGGTCCAGGAGCAGCCGGACCCCGGTGTCGGGGTCGATGCCGGACTGCACGGCCAGCGCGCCGTCCTGCCGGACACCGGACGCCGCGAGCGGGACGTCCGCCGTGGCGGTCGGCCCGGCGGCGGTGGCTTCAGCGGCGGCGGACGATGCGGCGACGGCCGGCTCAGGGGCCCGGAGGAACGTGGCGTCCTCCACCCGGCGCATCGTGAAACCCTGGATCTCGGCGAGCACCGCGCCCTCCTCCGACAGCAGCGTCACGTCGGCGACGATCAGCCCGTCCGCGCTGTCCTGGCGCCGGATGTGGCTCAGCAGCCGGGCGGGCAGCGAGGCTGCGTGGACCGTCAAGGAGCGGTACATGAACGGCAGATGGAACGTGTCGCGCTCCGGGTCGCGGGCATGGGACGTCGCGCAGTCGAGCAGCGCGGGGTGCAGGGCGTGGTCAGCGGTCTCGTCCGCGAAGACCTCGGGCAGCGCCAGGCGGACCAGGTGCTCGGCGCGGTCGCCGGGGACGCTGTCGAGGGTGACGACGTTGTTCCAGCGCGGCCCGAGCGAGAAGAGCCGCTGCGGCTTCTTGCGGCCGGTGGCCGGGGGGCGCCGGACCGTGTGCCGGGCCCGCAGCGCTGCGAGGTCGAGGTCCGTTCCGCCCGCCCGCGGCACGTTCCCGGTGGCGCTGCCGGTGACGTGGACCTGCCTGCCGGCCGCGGCCAGCGAGGCCACGGTGAAGTGCCATTCGCCGTCGCCGGAGTCCGCCGGTTCCCAGGAGATCTCCACCTGGCAGCTCTCCTCCACGACCAGCGGCCGCAGGAAGACGACGTCCGTCAGGCGGACCGGGGCAGGCCGGCCGTCGAGGCACTCGGCCCGGAAGGCCCGGACGACCAGGTCGAGGTGCCCGGTGCCGGGCAGTACGGCCTTGCCGTCGATGCGGTGCTCGTCGAGCGCGGAGCACCGGGCCGGGGTCAGCTCGGTGCTCCAGACCCGTCGCGCGGTGGCGTCCGGCTGCGGCCGGCCGTCGCGGGCCGCCAGGGCGGGCACCGCCATGCCGACGGTGTTCCACGCGGGCCAGTTGACGCTCAGCATGCGGCAGCCGGGCAGCAGCGAGGTGCCGGTGAAGGCGTCCAGGAAGGCATTGGCCGCCGCGTAGTCACCACCGCCCTGCAGGCCTGCGACCGCGGCACGGCTGGAGAAGGAGACGAAGAAGTCGAGCTGCGGGCGGTCGGCGAACAAGCCGGCGAGTGCCACGGTGCCCTGCACCTTGGGTGCCAGGACCGCGCTCGTCTGCTCGCGGTCGCGAAATGCGAGCATCCCGTCACCCGCGACGCCGGCCAGGTGCAGCACCCCGGAGACCGGTCCGAAGCGGGCCACGGCGACGTCCGCGGCCCGGCGCAGCGACCGCGTGTCGGTCACGTCGCACGCGAAGACCCGGTACTCCGCGCCGGACGCGGTGAGTTCCTCCAGGTCGGCCACGAGGCGGGTGGTCCGCGCGTCGCCGGCGGCCAGCAGCCGGTCACGTTCTTCACCCTCGGGCAGGCCGTTGCGGCCCAGCAGCACCAGGCGCGGTCGCAGCCCGGTCCGGGCCAGGCCCTTGGCCACCTCCATGCCCAGTCCGCCGAGCCCCCCGGTGACCAGGTAGACGCCGCCGCGCCGCAGTCCGGGCCGGGTGCCGGGCACCGGGTGGTACTCCCGCTCGGTGCGGTGCCAGCGGCGGTCGCCGCGCAGGGCGACCACACCGGGGAGCTGCCACTCGCCCAGCTCGGCCACGAGGGCGTCCTCGCCGGTCCCGGCACCGATGTCCACCAGCTTGCACACCACGCGCTCGTCCTCCAGCGCCAGGGTGCGCAGCAGTCCGTGCGTCATGGCCTTGACCGGGTCCACCGGTTCCGCGCCCGAGACGTCCGCCGAGTTCTCGGTGAGCACCATGACGGCGGGCATCCCGGCGGCGCCGGCGTGCCGGGCCCCTTGCTGGGTGAGCGCGACCAGGCTGTGGAAGGCGTCGTCCAGCTGGCCGGGCACCGTGGCGGAGGTCGGGCGGGTCCAGGGGGCGAGGGTGAGGGCGTGCACCAGGACCCGGGGCCAGGTGCCACGGGCGGCCAGCGTGCGGAACATCCGCTCGAAGTCCTCCGCCGTTCCCGGGCGGACCCGGAATCCCGCACCGGTCTCCTCGTAGGCGTCACCCGGCTGGACGCGCGTGACGCGAAGTCCGGCCTGCTGCAGCGCGAGCGACATCTCCAGTGCCCGGCCGGGATCGGCGGGCAGCAGTGCCAGCGCCGGGACGTCCTTCGGCGGCCGGGGGGTCGCCCTGCGCGGTACGTCCGTCCACGACAGGGTGCCGAAAGGGGAACCGGCGGCCGGCGGCTGCCCGTCCCCGTCCGGGGCGGGCAGTCCGCCGGGCCGGTCCACCGGGGCTGCGGAGTCCGCCGGGCCGGTCCGGGGATGCTGCTCCTCGGTCGCGGGATCCGGGGCCGCCGTGCCGGCGCCGTCGCGCAGGGCGGGGGCGTCGGCCCAGTGCCGGGACAGCTGGTAGGGGTAGCCGGGAAGGGGGACGCGCCGGACGGGCTCGCACTGGCCGACGGCGTCCCAGTCCACCTCGTGGCCCTCGGTCCAGATGACCGCGAGCGCCTCCATGACGGAGCGCCAGTCGGCGCCGTCACCGTCACGGTCGTCCCGGCGACGCGGAAGGGTCGCGACCGCCGCGTGCCGGTCCTCGGCCATCTCCGGGTACCGGACGGCCAGCGAGGTCAGCGTGCGTCCCGGACCCACCTCCAGGAGCAGGTGGTCCCCGTCGCGGAGCAGCGCTTCCAGCGCCGGGCCGAAGTGGACCGGGGCTGCCACCTGGCGGGCCCAGAAGGCGGGCGTCACAGCCTCCTGCTCGGTGACGGTCCGCCCGGTGGCCGCGGAATGGATCGGCAGCTTCGGCGCGCGCAGTTCGACACCTTCGAAGGCGCGCTCGAACTCTGCGGCGGCCGCCTCCATCAGGGGAGTGTGGAAGGCGTGCGAGGTCCGCACCGGACGGCTCGCTATGCCTTCGCCGCGCAGGATCTCGGCGAAGGCCTCGAGCGCGGGCAGCGGTCCGGCGACCACCGTCTGCCGGGGGCCGTTGACGACCGCCACGGTCAGCTCCGCCGTCATCAGGCGCCGCACCGTGTCGACGGGCGCCGCCACCGCGGACATGCCGCCGGGCTCCGCCCGTTCCATCGCCCGCACCCGGGCCGCCACCAGCGCGGCGCCGTCGGCGAGGCTGAACACCTGCGCGACCGCGGCCGCCGCCAGTTCACCGATGCTGTGGCCCAGCAGCCCGCGGGGACGGACCCCCCAGGCCAGCCACATCCGGCTCAGCGCGTACTCGACGGCGAACAGCAGCGGCTGCGCGAACGCCGTGTCCTGCAGGTCGTCGTCGCTCTCGGCGGAACGCCACGCCTCGCGCACCGCCAGGCCGTGCCCGTCGAGGAGGTCGAGGCATTCGTCGAAGGCACGGGTGAACTCCCGCTCGGTGCCGTACAGGCCCCGGGCCATCCCCGCGTGCTGCGCGCCCTGTCCGGGCAGCAGGAACACGATGCCGCGGGGCACGGCGGCACCGGGCCCCAGAACCGGCTTCCGCCCGTCCAGTCCGGTCAGGGCCGCCGCGGCGGTGCCCGCGTCGGCGGCGACCACTGCCGCGCGGTGCAGGTGGGCGGTGCGGCCCGCCTGGAGGGTGGCGACGCTGTCGGCGAACGCGTCGTCGCCACCTGCCGCCAGGTGCCGGGCGAGCCGGTCGCGGTAGGCCTGCTCGGCCTGCGGGCTCTTGCCCGACCACACCACGAGCCGCTCGCGGCCGTCGAGTGCGGTCAGCGCGGGCATCGGCCCCTCCTCGACGATGGCGTGCACGTTCGTTCCTCCGATTCCCAGGGAGCTCACCCCTGCCAGCCGTGGCGCACCGGCCGCGCGCGGCCACGGGGTGAGCTCGGTGTTGACCCGGAACGGCGAACTCTCCAGCCCCAGCTTCGGGCTGGGCTCGGTGCAGTTGATGCTGGGCGGCAGTTGCTCGTTCTCCAGCGACAGCACCACCTTGATCAGCGCTGTCACCCCTGAGGCATGACCCAGGTGCCCGATGTTGCCCTTCACCGAACCGATCGCGCAGCTGCCCGGCTCCAACTCGCCGTCGGCCAGCCGCTGGTACGCCTGGGTGAGGGCGGCGACCTCGATGGGATCGCCGAGCGGGGTGCCGGTGGCGTGCGCCTCGACGTAGGAGACCTCGCCGGGAGCCACGCCCGCCATTTCCATGGCTTCCGCGATGACCGCGGACTGGCCGGTCACGCTGGGCGCGCTGAATCCGATCTTGCCCGAGCCGTCGTTGTTGACGGCGGTGCTGCGGATGACGGCCCGGATCGTGTCACCGGCCGCGAGGGCGTCGCCGAGCCGCTTGAGCACCACGACGCCCGCTCCGCTGCCGAAGATCGTGCCGTTGGCGTCCTTGTCGAAGGGGCGGCAGTGGCCGTCGGGTGTCATCGGGCTGCCGGGCGCCCACCAGTGCCCGTGCCCCAGGGGGAACTCCACGTCGGAGCCGCCGGCCAAGGCGATCTCGCATTCACCGTTGCGCAGCGCCTGCGCGGCCAGGTGCACCGTCAGCAGGGAGCTGGAACAGGCGGTCTGCACGGTCATGCTGGGGCCGCGGAAGTCGAACTTGTACGAGACCAGGGTGGCCGCGTAGTCCGAGTTGTTCAGCACGCCCACGGACATGCCCGACGCGCTGCGCACCGTGCTGTGGTCGGCACCGGCCAGCAGGTCGACGTACCGGTTGACGCCGACCGAGCCGAATACGCCGACGTCGCTGATGCGCTCCGGGTCATAGCCGGAGTTCTCCAGCGCGGCGTGCGCGGCCTCCAGGAAGATCCGGATCTGCGGGTCGGTCGACGTGGCGTCGCGCGGCGACAGGTCGAAGAACCGGGCGTCGAACCGGTCGACGTCGGGCGCCAGAGCGACCGCCTTGACGTAGCCGGGATCGTCCAGGGCCTCCGGCGGTACCCCGGCCGCCGCCAGCTCCTCGTCGGAGGGGAAGTGCACCGACTCCCGGCCCTCACGCAGGTTGCGCCAGAAGGCCTCGGTGTCACGGGCGCCGGGGAACCGCCCGGCGAGGCCGATCACGGCGATCGGCTCCAGCTGATCATTCATGGGTACTTCGCCCCTCAAGGTGGATGCGCCGGCGGATCGCCCTGCGGCGTTCCGCGGCGTCGTGCAGGTTGGCGGTCGTGGCACCGGCCGGGCGGTGCGGTGTTCGGGTCTCTCCGGTGCTCCGGTCGGAAAGGAAGCGCAGCAGGGACCGGGGACTCGCGTGGGTGAACAGGTCGGTGACGGTGAGCGGGCCGGGCAGCTCGCGCCGCAGCGACTCGTGCAGCCGCAACAGGGTGATCGAGTCGAGCCCGACGTCGAAGAAGTTCTCATCCGGGCCGACGTCCTGGCCGACGAGCTCCCGCAGCCGCCTGGCCAGGATCGCAGCGGCCGGGTCGTCGCCCTGCGGGGGTCCGGCGCGGCCGTCGGACGGCCCGTCAGCGGGCGCTCGGCTCGTCGGCGGGACCCGGGCGGCGGTCTCTTCCTGGAGCCCCGTGCTCGCGATCACCACCTTGTGGTTGGCGTCCATGCGCACGTCACCGGTCAGCGTGATCGACGAAGGTACGGCCAGCGGCGGCAGCCAGGCCGCCAGGTGGCGGCGCAGCCCGGCCACGGTCGGCGCGCTGCCGTCACGGGGCACCACCCACAAGGTGAGGACACCGTCGGGGGTCAGCGCCGCACCGGCGTCTCGGACGTCGGCATGGCGCCGGGCGGCACTTTCGACCTCCTCCAGCCCGACCCGGTAGCCGTTCACCGAGACCTGCCGGTCCGTGCGCCCCTCCACGTGCACCCGGCCCCACGGGTCGAGCCGGCCCAGGTCGCCCGTCCGGTAGGTGCCCGCGGCCGGGCCCGTCGTCCCGTCCGGCCGCGGTGCGAACCGCTCGCCGGGCCCGGTGCCGTCGAGGTAGCCGGTCGCCAGCAAGGGCCCGCGGACGAGGACCTCGCCCCGCTGTCCGACTCCGGCCGGGCTCCCGTCGGGTGCCAGGACGACCAGGTCGGCACCGGCCGCACCGGATCCCACCGGGAGGGCGGCCTCGGCGGGCAGTGCGGCAGCGACCGGGGCGTAGCGCGCGGCGACCAGGTGGGCGGAGGCGATCTGCGGTGTCTCGGTGGCTCCGTAGGCGTTGACGACGGCCGCCTGGGTGAAGGCCCGGACCCGGTGGGCCTGGCCCACGGTCAGCGGCGCTCCCCCGGACATGACCAGGCGCAGGGCGTCCAGGCGCAGCGCGGGCCGCTCCTCGTGGGCGGCCGCCAGGAGCTCCAGCAGGGCGGGGGTCGCGTGCAGCAGCGTCACCCCGCTGCCGTGCAGCAGGTCGAGGAAGCGTGCGGGGTCGGTGCGCACGTCGGCCGGCGGCAGCACGACCGCACCGCCCGCGCGCAACGGTACGAACAGATCGCGCAGTACCGGGTCGTGCCCCAGGCCCGACAGCAGCGCGGTGCGGTCCGCGGCCCGGGTGGCGTAGGTCCGGTCGTACCAGCTCAGCGCGGACTCCAGCGCCCCGCGCGGCACTTCCACCGCCGAGGGCGTGCCGGACGTGCCCGAGGTGAACAGCACATGGCTCGCACCGGGCAGTGTCCGGGCTCGCGCGGCCCCGGCCAGCAGCGTCGGCGGCCGGTCCGGGCCGCCGTCCAGCCGCAGTGTCCGCGCGGGCCGGACGATGTCGCGGCAGGCAGCCAGCCGCTGCTCCGGCAGAGTGCCGTCCAGCAGTGCGACGACGGCGCCCGCGTGCCACACGGCGAGCAGCGCCACCGGAAGCCACACGCCACGCACCGCCTCGACGGCGACCACGGCGTCCGGCTCCACGCCGTCGGCCACCAGCCGGGCGGCGAGCGTCGTCACCTGCCCGGCCAGCCAGCCGTACGGCAGGGCCGTGCCGTCGGCCGTCAGCAGCGCCGTCGCCGAGGGGTGCCGCGCGGCCGCGGCCAGCACCTGGCCGGCGAGACCGGGCTCCGGTGCGAGCCGGGTGCGGGCAGGCGATGGCCGCTGCTGGGGGACCCGGGCGGCACGGGAGCGCTCGGTGACCAGGCTGAGGTCGGCCAGCGGGACGTTCGCGTGTTCCAACACCTGGTCGAGCACGGCAGTGCACTGGTCGGCCAGCTCCTCGGCCACTTCGGCGGGGACCCGGTCCGTGGCGCGCACCAGATCCAGGCGGTAGGCCGGGCCGGTGCGGCGCAGGTAGAAATTGACGTCGAACAGCGCGGCGAAGCCGGGGACGTCCACCAGCGCGACATCCAGCCCGGTCATCGACGGCGCGGGCGCCACCTGACTGAGGTCGTTCACCCACACCTGGAAGAGCGGATTGCCCGTCGGCCGGGTCGGCACGCCCAGCGCCTCGACGATCGTGTCGAAGGTCGGCGTGCCGTGCTCCAGCGCCTCGACCTGGCGTTCCCTGACGTGCTGGAGGAACGCCGAGAAGCCGGCGTGACCATCCACGTCGATCCGCACCGGCAGGCTCTCGACGAGGAACCCGACCAAGGCGTCGTCGGCCGAGCTGCGCCGCCGCGAGGCGGGCATTCCCAGCACCACGCCGGAGCGCCCCGACCAGGCCGACAGCACGAAGGCCACACAGGCCAGGACGAGCACGGCAGGAGTGACCGCGTGCTCGCGGGTGAACGCCTCCATCTGCCGGGTGCGGTCCACGCCCAGGGGGCGTGGGTGTGTCTCCCCGGTGAAGGTGGGCCGGTCCGGGCTGGGCAGCCGGAACGGCAGGTCGCTGTCGCGCGGGGCGTCGGCCAACCGGTCGTGCCAGTACGCGAGATCGGCCTTCCAACGGGATCCGCCCACCGCGTCGGACTCGGTTTCGGCGTGGTCGGCGAAACGGGGGGCGGGCGGCAGCTGCGGGGGTTCGTCGTGCGACCTGGCGTTGTACGCGGCCGCCAGGTCGGCCAGCAGCAGGTCGAGCGTGTGCTGGTCGGAGATCATGTGGTGCAGGGACAGGACCAGGACGCTTTCGTCGACCGTCCGCGAGCGCAGCAGCGCCGCGTGCCACAAGGGAGCGCCGGTCATGGCGATGGGGCGCTCGGCGGTCTCCCGTACGAATGCCGCGACAGCGCTTTCCAAGGGGCCCTGAATGGTGCGTACGCGCAGATCGGGACGGACGGCGTCCGCGTAGACCAGTGAGGGTTCGCCATCGGTGACGCCCGTCGGCACGTCGACCGACGCGCGCAGGGCGTCGTGCCGGGCGGTGAGGTCGGCGAGCGCTGCCCGCAGCGCGGGCAGGCTGAGGTGCCCGCGCAGCCGCAGCGCGGTGACCACGTTGTACGCGGCGGAGTGCGGGTGCAGGCGGCTGAGCATCCACATCCGGCGCTGCGCGGGCGCCAGCCGGGACCGGGACCGGCCGGAGGCGGGGGGCGAGAGGGGCCGGCCGGCCTCGGCCGCCGGGCCGGGTTCGGCCGGCCCGGCAGTGACGAGCTCGCGCAGTCGGGCCAGCGAGCCGTTGTCGCGCAGCAACAAGGTGAGGGGGATCTCCACGCCGAAGTGCTCGCGCACCCGTGCCTTGAGCCGGACGGCCACCCACGAGGTGCCGCCGTTGCTGATGAAGCCCGTTTCGTCCCCGTATGCTCCGGGCGGTAGTTCCAGCAGCTCCCACCACAGCCCGGCCAGCACGTCGGCAGCCGGTTTGCCGGTGCCGGTGGTCCTCGGGGCGGAGGCCGTCGCCATCGGCGCCGGCGGCGCGCTCTTGCGTGCGGTCTTCTTCCTGCTCACGCCGCGCCACCTCCCGCCGGCGCCGACCGGGCGGTGCGGCGGGCGACAAGACGGGCCGCGAGCGCGGAGGGCGTCGGCGCGCCGAAGACGTCGGCCAGCTTGACCTGGGTCTCGGTCACTTTTTCGATCCGCCGTACGAGGCGGGCCGCGAGCAGTGAATGGCCGCCGCTCACGAAGAAGTTGGTGTCGGCGGTGACGTCCTCCCGTTTCAGGAACTCGCCCCACAGCGCCACCAGCTGCCCGGCCAGCGTGTCACCGCTCCGCGCGGTGCCCGCCTCCTTGCCGTCCGCGGGTCCGGAGGGGGTCCCGGCCGCGGCATCGGGCACGGACGCGCGCCGGGCCCGGCGGACCAGGGCCGTCTCGGTCAGCGCCCGGTAGTCGACCTTGCCGTTGGGCGTGGTGGGCAGGCCGCTCACCGGCACCACATCGTTGGGGACGAACGAGGCGGGCAGGACGGCACGCGCGTGGGCCCAGGCATCCGGGACGATCTCCTCGCCACGTGCGGTGTGGACGAAGAGCACCAGCCGCCCGTCGGCCGTCGGGTCGCCCGCGATCACCGCGGCCGCCGCGGAGACTCCGGGGCATCCCGCCATGGCGGCCTCCACCTCGCCCAGTTCGATCCGGTTGCCCCGGAGCTTCACCTGGCGGTCGGCACGGCCCAAGATCTCCAGCGTGCCGTCGTGCCGCCACCGGGCGAGGTCGCCCGTGCGGTAGTGGCGGCCGAAGCGCGGGTGGTCACGGAACCGGTCCGCCGTCAGCTTCGCGTCCCGGTAGCCGAGGCCCACGCCGTCCCCCGCGACGCACAGTTCGCCGCGCAGGCCCAGGGGCAGTTCGCGCCCGTCGGGGTCGGAGACGAAGACGGTGGTGTTGGCGATCGGGGTCCCGATGCCCACCGCACCCGTCGGCCGCGCGCGCACCTCGGCGGCGGTCGACCAGATGGTCGTCTCCGTCGGCCCGTAGACGTTGTGCAACCGGCAGCCGGTGTCCAGCAGCCGGCCCGCGAGGGCCTCAGGCATCGCCTCGCCGCCGCACAGCACGTGCCGCCCGGCGAGGCGGCCGCCCGCCTCGTCCACCACGAGCCGCCAGGTGGTCGGGGTGGCCTGGATGACACGGACGTCGTGCCGTTCGACGAGCCCGAAGAGAACGGAGGCGTCGGTGCGGGCCTCGTCCGGTGCGACCACGACCCGCCCGCCGCACGAGAGCGGCAGGAAGAGTTCGAGCGCGGAGATGTCGAAGGCGAACGTCGTGAGCCACAGAACGGCCTCGCCCGGAGCCGCCGACACGGTCCGCGCGAAATGCCCGACGACGTTGGCGAGGTTGGCGTGGCTGAGTTCGACGCCCTTGGGCCTGCCGGTGCTGCCGGAGGTGTAGATCAGGTAGGCGCGCTCCCCGGGCGTGGGCACGGTCCCCAGGCCCTCCAGCGGGCCGTCCGGTCCTGACTCGGCAAAAGGAAGGACAGCGCACGGCCCACTGATCCAGTCCCACCCGCCACGTCCCAGGAGCACCTTGGCACCGGAGTCCTCCAGCTGGTAGGCCAGCCGTTCACGGGGATGCGCCGGGTCCAGCGGCAGGTAGGACGCCCCTGCCAGCCACACCCCGAGCACCGCTGCGGCCAGCGCGGCGCCGCGTGTGGCCTCGACCGCCACCACGTCTCCCGGGAGCACGCCCGCCGCGCCGAGGGCCGCACGGGTGGCCGCGGCCGTACGCCACAGCCGGCCGTACGTGACGTCCTGCCCGCCGTCCACGACGGCCACCGCACCGGGCTGCTCCGCCGCTCGCGCGGCGATCGCCGCCAGCACGTTGGCCGGAGCGACGGCCCGCTCCGTACGGTTCGCACCCTCCAGCACCGCGCGGTCCCGCCCGCTGGACAGCGGGAGGTCGCCCATCGGCCGGTCCAGCTCCAGGCCCACGGCCAGGATCAGTTCCTCGTAACGCTCCAGCAGCGACCGGACGTCCGCGGCCGTGTGGATCTCCGTGCTGTACACGGCCTTGACACGCGTCCCCTTGGGCGACGGCGACACGAGGAACTCCAGGTCGAACCGGCTGTACCCACGGTCCACGTCCAGCGTGCGAGCGGGCTGCCCGCCGACGGTCAGGCCGTCCCCGCCGTCGTCGGGCATGTAGTTGAACATGTGCCGGAACAGCACGCCGCGCCACGAGGCGTCCTGGCGCGGGATGCCGGGCAGGACGAGATCGACCGGCATGTCGGCTCGTGCGACAGCGCCCAGGAACACGTCCTGCGTCGTGTGGACGAGTGCTCGGAAGGTGTCACCGAGGTCCACCCGCACCCGGCAGGCCAGCGTGTTGACGTGATAGCCGATGCGGTCGCGCGCCTTGGCGCCCCGTATGTCCACCGGCGTGCCCACCACCAGGTCGGGTCCGGCACCGTGCCGGGCGAGCAGCAGGTAGTACGCCGCGAACAGCACGCTGCTCTCGGTCGCCTTCAGCTCCTTGCGCAGCCGGCGCACCACCGACCGCGCCTCGCTGGAGAGTTCGTGCACGATGCGCGCTCCGGCCAGGGTCGGCGCGTCCGGCTCGAGACGGCCGCACCACAGCTCCATGCGGGCCGGGTCCGCACCCGACAGGTGCCGGCGCCAGTACGCGGCGCTGGCGGCGGTGGGCTCCGGTTCCACCAGGACCGGCACTTCGCGCAGCAACTCGGGCGCGGGCGCGGCGTCGACGGCCAGGGCGCCGTACAGCGCGGCGAACTCGGCGAGCACCACATTGGCGGAGCGTCCGTCGAAGACGACGTGGTGCACGACGAAGCAGAACACGTCACCGGTCTCGCACAGCAGATGCGCGGCACGCACCAGCGGCTGCCCCTCCAGTGCGAAGGGCGTCGCGGCGAACGCCTTGATGTCCTCTTCGAGGCTCTGCGGAGTCGACCGGATCACTTCGACAGCGATCTCCACGTCATCGGGCGGAAGGACTTCCTTGCGCAACGCGCCCTGCTGACCGGACTGCCGCGTGTGGAACACGGTGCGCAGCACTTGGTGCCGCCGCATCAGAGCGTCGACCGTCTGCTGAAGGGACCACCACCGCAGCCGGCCCGTCACCTGGACCGCCAACGGCACATTGTTGATTCCACTCTCCTGCATGATCTCGTGCAGGAGCCACAGCGCATTTTCCTTGGCGGAAGCCATTACGGAACCATTTTCGTCCGCGTTCCCGCTGTCGGGATCCAGCACCTTCACCGTCGCCACCAACCGTCCTGGAAAATTCGATCGCTGGCGAGCCTAGGTTCTCCCCCACGGCACGGGAAGTGACCGGAGGGGCACATCAAAGGGCACCTTCAGCTGCCCTGCCGCAACCGCCTCACCTGCCTTTTCCGCGAGGTGTTCACGCACCGACCGCTTCCCTTCCGTACCTGTCGGCCGGCGATCCGCCGCAAGAGAATCCATGGATGACCCGCGTCACCCAAACCCCGCGGCAGTGGCAGGTCGGGCAGGAGAAGGCATAGCGATGGACCATCTCAAACTGGTGTGCGCAGTCAGCGCCGCCGTACTCGGTACGAACAACCTGGATCCGAACGCCAATTTCTTCGCGCTCGGCGGGAGTTCGCTCAAGGCAGCGAGGGTCTGTCTCAGACTGCGTCGCGAACTGGAGATACCCGTTCCGCTGGAAATCCTGTTCCGGAATCCCGTGCTGAAGGATTTCGCGGTGGTGCTGGCAGAATTGACGGACCGTGAGTCCGCGCCCACGCCGGATTCCGGACCGCGCCCGGCCGCCGCCGGGATCCGCCCCGGCGAGCCCCTTCCGGTGACCCCCTCGCAGCAGCGGTCGCTGGAACGCGACCTGGCCCACCGGACGCTCGGCGCGAAGCCCCACGTGCGCACCGTGCCGTGGTGCGTCTCGCTGAACGGTCCCGTCGACGAGCACCGGCTCACCACCGCCCTCGCCGCCCTGGCGGCCCGGCACGACGCACTGCGCACGGTGTTCACCATGCGGGACGGGGTGGGTGAGGCGACGGTCCTGCTGACGGGTGATGTCCCCCTCCGGTCGCACGACCTCTCCGGTCTCCCGGAGCAGGACCGACTGCCCCGGGCTCTGGCCCTGGCCGCCGAGTTCTCCGGCCTCCCGTTCGACCCGCGCGAACTGCCCCGGCTGCGCGCCGCGCTCTACCGGTTCACCCCGGACCG
The DNA here is from genome assembly GCF_055602105.1 of Streptomyces sp. NPDC037421. Taxonomy (NCBI): domain Bacteria; kingdom Bacillati; phylum Actinomycetota; class Actinomycetes; order Kitasatosporales; family Streptomycetaceae; genus Streptomyces; species Streptomyces sp. NPDC037421. The sequence goes on along the minus strand of NZ_JBVJWV010000003.1, from coordinate 42,193 downwards.
GTCGGTGCTCCTGCTGGTCAGCGACCACAGCATCTCCGACGGACGCTCAGCGGAGATCCTCGGCACGGAACTGGCCCGCCTCTACACCCGGGGGGCGACCGGCGACACCTGCGAACTCCCTCCGGTGGCCGTCCAGTTCTCCGACTGGGTGAGCCGACGGCACGGGCCGGAAGGCCTGCGGCAGCTGCGCGCCCGGCTCCTGCCCTACTGGCTGCCCGAGGTCACCGCGAACCGCTTCTTCCCGCAGCTCCACCTGCCGAACGCCCGGCCGTCGGCAGAACCGGCTGCCGACGGCGTCCGTCATCACAGCCTGGTCCCGGCCGGCACGGCCGACGCCATGCAGGAGTACGCACGACAGCACGACACCACGCTCTTCACGGTCCATGCCGCGACCTTCGTCGCGCATCTGCACACCGTGACGGGCGAACACGACCTCACGATCTGTGCTCCCGACGACCTGCGCGGAACGGACGACCTGGAGCACACGGTCGGCTGGCTCTCCACCACCGTGGCCCTCCGCTTCCGGTTGCCCGAGCGTCCCACTTTCGACGATGTCGTCGCGGAGACCCGTCGCGTCCTGCTGGGCGCCATGGACCACCGCGGACCCGGCTACCGCGACGTCCTGGACGCCAGCGGCGTCCCGCAGCAGGGCCCGCCCACCGTCATCTTCTTCGAGTACACCGAGGCCGACGACAGCGACGACGCGCCCCTGCTCTTCGCCGGTACTCCCGCCACCCGCCTGCCGCTCCCGCTCGCCGGGACGACCCCCGGGCTGTCCCTGTGGTCCCGCCGCACCGCCGAAGGCCTGGCGACGACGGTCGTCCACGCCGCCAACCACCTGGACGCACCGGCCATGGAGGACTTCCTCGCCGGCTGGCGCGCTCTGACGAGCCACGTGCTCAGCGCCTCCCACCTGCCGGTCGTCGAGGTGGCCCGACGGTCCGGCGAGGGGCGGACGGCATAGGCGCGGCGCGGCAGCCGACGGCCTCCAGAAGCCGGGCGGCTCCCCCCGCCACGGGCCCCACTCCTTCCAGATCCTCGCCCGCCGTCCCAAGGCCCGGCGTGGCGTCCCACCCTCTCTACGAAAGGCGTCCCAATGACCACCTACCCGCAGGAGACCTCCCTCTCCTCCCGTGCACAACGAGCCGACGGAGTACGGCTCGCGCGCTTCACCCTGCAGGACCTGCCCACGCTGGACTTCGCCGCACCGATCGTTCCCGAGCTGGTGCCACTCGACGAGCTGCCCGCGCCCTGGGCCTACAAGCGCTTCCGTGACCTGGAGGGCAAGGAAGCCTTCCGGGGCCTCCTTCTCCAGGAGCTCGACAGTGCCTTCGAGGCACTGGACCGCGACGCCGCGGCCGAGACGAGCGCCGGCCTTCGCGACCTGCTCGGCCAGCTGACGGACAAGGGCGCGGTGGTGCTCGCGGACATCGTGGCCACCATGGACTTCTTGTCGTTGGTCGAGCGCTACGACGAGATCATGAGCCGGGAGGGCAGCGGCAGCTTCATCCACCGCTTCGTCGACCTGCGCAGGACCGTCGGACTGCTCACCGACCCCGAGGTCAACCAGCCGCTGCTGCACCCGCTGATGGTCGCCCTCATCGCCTACGCCGTCGGCGGGCCGGTGCGGATCGTCGACGCCCGGGCCAAGGACGCCGAGCCGTTGTCGGTTCTGGCGCAGGACAACATGCTCCACATCGACAACACCCCCTTCAACGACGAGTACAAGATCCTCGTCACCTGGCGGCGCGGGACGGCGGAGGGCCCGGCGGGCCAGAACTTCACGTTCCTGCCCGGCACCCACAAGCTGGCCCGCACCTGTCTGGCCAACGGCGAAGGCGTCCCGTGGTCGAGTGAGAACGCTTCGATCTTCACCACCCCGGACAGCATCCGCAAGGTCTTCGCCGCCCAGAAGCGCCTCAACGGCGAGGCCGAGCCGACCGTCGTCGAGGTCACCGACCCCGACCGGCCGCTCAGCAGTGTGTTCGCCGCGGGCTCCTTGGTGCACCACCGCTTCCGGACCGCGACCGGAAAGGCCCGCAGCTGCGTCATCATCGCCTTCCACCGGGTGGCCGACAACCCCGGCCGCCTGGTGAGCGACGTCGAGGACACCGCGGATGCCTCGTTGAGCGAGCTGCTGACCTGCGGCACCCCTGACGAGGCGTACGAGCGGCGGTTCCTCGCGAGCCTCCAGGCGTCGGCCGGTGACATCGCCGAACTGCTGACGAAGTGGCGCAACGCTCCGGAACAGCCTGTTCCGCTGCCGCTGCACGAGCAGACGCTCAGCGGACCGCGCTTCGAGGAGTGGATGACGGCCGCCACCGAGGCGCCGAAGGTGCAGGAGATCAGGGGCCGCGAGCAGGTGATCCCCTTCGGTGACATCCTGCTCCGTGAGGAGTTCTTCGACCTGGTCTGGCGCCTGATGCGGTTCGACAAGCACGGCCCGCTGGACCTGATCCTCCACCACGACAACCACGAGGAGCCGCGCAAGTGGGCGCGCAACCTCATTCGTGAGGCCTCTGCGGACCGCCTCCGGGAGCGACTCGCGGGCTGGAGCGACGGCCTTGAGCAGCCGCGGCCGTCGGACGCCCTCCAGGCGCGGCAGGTCCACGACCTGGCGATGCGGGCCCTCGACCTGACGACCCTGGACGGCACCCAGCAGCCGCCCGCCGACTGGCAGAACGATCTGGCCGGGATGAGCCCCGCCATCGCCGGACGCTCGGTGACCCAGCTGATCAAGGACCTGGCCGAGTCCGTACTGCGCTGCGAGGACCTGCCGGCCTACCTCTCGACATGCCTGTTCGTCTTCTGGGCGGTGGACTCCGCCTACAGCCTGGACGGCAGGCGGGACACCGAAACCCGAGAGATCGCGGGCCGGCTTCTGCGGCACTACGTGCTGCTGTCCCTCACCTCGGCCGAGTAGACGGTGTGCTGGCCCGCACGGTTCCCGTGCGGGCCAACACACCAACCCCCCACCCGCCGGGGGCCCTGCGTCTGGCGCCCCCAACCACACGGGACCCTCCCTCCTCTAACGTAA
>NZ_JBVJWV010000003.1:0-39146 GCF_055602105.1 Streptomyces sp. NPDC037421 | reverse complement strand
GCCCCACAACCCCACACCCACGCCGGAGGGAAGGAAAAGGAGGGGGGAGCCGCCCCCCCTCTCCTCTCTCCCCCCCCCCCCCCCCCCCCCCCCCCCCCCCCCCCCCCCCCCCCCCCGCTTCCCGACCTGTCGGGACCCGTTCGTCGCACGCCACACGCCACGCGGCTCCGCATCCACCCGAATCGAGGATCCCATGTCACGCACCTTCGACGAACTCGTCGCCGAGGCCGGGTCGGCCTCCGTGGAAGGCTGGGACTTCTCCTGGCTGGAGGGGCGGGCATCCGAGGAGCGCCCCTCGTGGGGGTACCAGCGGCTCATGAGCCGGCGGCTGGCGACCGCGTCGGCCGCGCTGGACCTCCAGACCGGCGGCGGGGAGGTCCTGGCCGAAGCCCCGACGTTCCCGCCGGTGATGGCCGCCACGGAGTCCTGGCCGCCGAACATCGCCAAAGCCGCCCGTCTGCTGCACCCGCGCGGCGCCGTCCTGGTGGCGGTCCCGGACGAAGCCGCCCTGCCGTTCGCAGACGCGGCCTTCGACCTGGTGACCAGCCGTCACCCCGCCAGCGTGTGCTGGCCGGAGATCGTCCGCGTACTGCGACCCGGCGGGACGTATCTCGCGCAGCACGTGGGCCCCGCCACCACTCCCGAACTGGTGGAGCACTTCCTCGGTTCGCAGGCCAGAGAGCTCAAGCAGCGCCGGCCCGTCGACAAGAGCGCCGGAGCCCGGGAGGCCGGCCTGGAGATCGTCGACGTACGGATCGAGCGGCAGCTGCGGATGGAGTTCTTCGACATCGGCGCGCTGGTGTTCTTCCTGCGGAAAGTGGTGTGGACGGTGCCCGGGTTCACCGTCGAAGGCCATCGCGACCGGCTGCGGCAGCTGCACGAACGAATCCAGGCCGACGGCTCGTTCCTCGTCCACGCCTCCCGCACGCTCATCGAGGCCCGGAAGCCCGGCTGAGCCGCGCTCCTGCGGCGGCCGCACCGGTCGCGGTGCGGCCGGGGCACCGGCTCGCCTCCGGCGGTGCGCCGGGTGCGAATCGATCGGCTGCGCGTCAGCCTGCCAGACGGCCTGCGGCTACCTGCCGAGGCCGTGCGGGCAGGCGCAGCAGCTGCCACGCCCGTCGCCGCAGTCAGCGCTACCGCTTTCCCCCGTCCGTAAGGCGCTCAAGCTCGCTCCTCCAGTGGGTGCGCGCCCGTTCTTGCTATGAGGAGTACGTCCATGGCAGCTGTCTCCACCCCTCCACCCCCACCTACGCCCACGGTGCGAAGAAAGCGCCGTGTCCCCGCGCTGGCCGTACTGGCCGCCCTCGTGTCCGCCGTGACCGCCCTCTCACCGGCGGTCGGCGACAGGTCCTCAGCCGTGAGCGCGGCCACACCCGCGCGTCCCGCCGTCCAGTTGGGCGCCACCCCTGCAGCGGCCGAAGGACAGGACTGGTCCCTGTCGGACCTGAACCGGCGCACGCCGATGCCCGGGATGCCGGACTGGAGCCGGGCGGGCTACCAGGCAGGGCAGCCCCTGCCGTCCGACAAGGACCTGAACCGCGATCCGGCCTGCCGCATCGGGCCCGATCTGCTGGCGTCGTCGTACGCCGTCCGGGCCGGTGACGGTGCCGACGACACGGCCGGCATCCAGCGGGCCATCGATGACATCCGCACCCGGTGCGGCCCAGGGGCGGGGCCCCACCGCCTCTCCCTGCTCCAGCTGCCCGCGGGCGTTCTGGAGGTCCGCAAGCAGCTCTCGGTCGACGCCTCCCATCTGGTGATCAGGGGTGCGGGCGCCGATCCCGCCACCGGGACACGGCTCGTCTTCAGGCCTGACGTGAACACCCGGTACGACAAGCTGGACCCGAACAAGGCCCAGTGGAACGCACCCGGCATGTCCCACACCTGTCCGGGCAAGATCGGCGAGATCGTCGGCACGGGCGGCTGGATCTGGCCGGGCCGGGGACTGTTCCGGGTACAGACCCGGGAAGTCTCCGCCAAGCACACCCGGATGTGCGGGAACATCTCCGCACTCCCCGAGAACCGTCGTGACATCTTCGAAGGCTCGGTCAACCAGCACTGGGAGTCCGGCGTCCTCCTCGCCGGCGCACCAGGAGACGAACGGTTCGCGGCCCGCGAGGGCGGTTCCCTCATCCGGCTCCACAGTGCGGCGGACATGACCGCGTTCAAGCCGGGCGGCCACCTCTGGGTCGGCGCCGCGAACAGTGTCGAATTCTACCGCCGCCAGGCGATCGACACCGAGCGCGCCCCGTTGGACGACCTGCACATGCGCCAGCAGGTGTTCACCATCGCCGCCGTCGACGCCGGCGCGAAGACCGTCCGGATCGACAAGCCCCTGGAGTTCGACCTCCCGCTCGACTCCACCTCGGACGGTTCGTCCCCGATCGGAACGGCGCCCTACCCGAGCAAGGTCACCCCGCTGCGCATGGTGACGAACGTCGGCTTCGAGAACTTCTCCTTCACCCAGGACCTCAACGGGCTCCCGAAGCTCGACGGCAGCGGCTCCTACTCCGTCACCCCGGCCCAGGCCGTCAACAACTACGGCAACATCGCGCCCGAGTACGCGATGCACGGCATCGTCTTCAAGTGGGCCGCCGACTCGTGGGTACGCGGCATCCGCGCCGACATGACCGGATCGCATCCGATCGTCACCGAGGTCGCCAAGAACATCCAGATCGAGCGCAACCACCTCGACGGCTCCTGGAACAAGGGCAAGGGCGGCAACGGCTACCTCCGCGGATCACGCGTGTGGGACTCCGTATACGCATACAACACCACACGGAACCTGCGTCATTTCACCTTCCAGTGGTCCGCCTCGAACAACGTGGCCATCGGCAACGACGTGGACTCCGACCTCAACCTGCACGGCGGCTGGGAGCGCCGCAACCTGTTCGAGAACAACACGGTCCGCGTCCCGTACGGCCACGCGCCGGGCAACTGCACGGTCAACTGCGGAGGTGAGGGCGGCAGCACCGAGGCCGGCACCTGGTGGCCGGTGTACTGGAGCGCCGGGTCCAAGGCGGTCAAGTGGTCGGGTTCCTCCGGCCCCCAGAACGTCTTCTTCCGGAACACCCTGCTGAAGCAGACCACCGCCGGCGGCCCCTTCTCGCCGTACCAGCCGTACGACAACCCGTACGTGATCTACCAGTTCGGCTCCGACGGTTCCAAGGCCTCGGTCTACCACCACCTGCAGGACGAGGGAGGCAGCCCCATCCTCGACTGGGCCGGAAGCGAGAAGGTCCCGTACTTCGGCGGGCACGGGGTCAACGACGTCAAACGGGACGGGCGGACCTCGCTCTTCCTCCGGGAGTACAAGGGCACGGCCCCGGTGGTGAACCCGGGCGTACCCGTCCACCTCTTCCAGCGGAACTTCCGGCAGGGCGTGGCCACCTGGAACATGCAGGGGTCGAGTCTGAACGACGAGAGCAAGTGGACCAGCGGCGTCTTCACGCAGCTCCTCGGCTCCCATCACGCCGTGGCACTCCAGGAGGCGGGCACCGTTCCGCCCAACTCCAGGCCCGAAAGGCTCCTCACCCAGCCGGGCAGCGCCCACGTCATCCAGGAGTACCTGTGGACCGGCGGCGGTACGACGAGCCGGCCGGGCCGCCCGATCTGGATCTACCACATGATCACCGACCCCCAGGGCAACCGGGTCAACCTCGCCATCGCCTCGAACATCCGGGCCACCGACCATGTCATCGTCGACAACCACACCCAGGGCGGGCGGCCGAGCTTCGGCATCCAGCTCGGCACCGGAGCTGACTTCCTCTTCACCGTGCACGCCCGCTCGGGCACCTCGCGCGGCGGGGACGGCCCGGGGCTGATCAACGGGATCGACGCGGCGATGCGGGCGCGCACGCCCAGCACCACCCCCTGGTACGTGGCGGGTGACTGGAACCGCGAGCCCGAACGGCGCGAACCCCAGCCGGTCCTCCACCACTGGGACTTCCCCCGGCCCCCCGCCGGCACGCCGCTGAACGCCCTCAGCAACGGAATGGGGGTGGGCGGCGTCAACGCCGTCCTCAACCCCGTCAACCAAGCCACCTATCCCACGACCGGCCAGGAAATCGACTACATGATCGGCGCCCCCGGCACCGATGTCATCACCACCGGGCACACCACCGGGGTCACCTCCGACCACATCGCCGTCTCGTACCCGTTCCCCATCCAGGCCAACGCCGAGCCGCCCGCGGACAGCGAAACCGCCGGGCCCAAATGCGACGACACCGTCAGGATCGGCAACCCCGGGACCGGGGACGTCCTCACGGTCAACGACGGCAGCGACGTGATGCTGCGGCCCTCGACGCCGGGCGATCTGAGCCAGGACTTCCGTATGGTCTGCAAGGTCAAGGACGGCGTGCCCGGCGTCGAACTCATCCACGACGGCAGCAGCCGGCACGTCGGATACGACCCCTCCGACACCGGCCACAAGCCCGCCAAGGCCCTGCCCTCCCCCACCACCGGCAACCACTTCCAGCTCGGCCACGACGGCGGCCTCCACAGCACCGGCAACTGGTCGACGCTGGGCGAGCACGAAGGCAAGGCGGTCTTCGGGGCCGGCATGTCCTGGGTCGGTCTGATCCTTCTGGCCGTGATCTCCGCCCTGTAAACGGCTCCGTGCCCTCGCCGGTACCCACCGAAAGGCCGGGTACCGGCGAGGGCACCGTATGAGCCCCGCCGGACCAGCCCCGGGCCGGAGGAGCAAGGAGTCACTGATCGCGCGCTGTGCGGCTCTGCGCACCTACGCGGCATCCATGAGGGCGACAGCCAGCTCCGCCCGGCCGCGGATACCGAGTTTCTGGTAGCTGTGCGTCAGATGTGTCTCCACCGTGCGGACAGCCAAGTGCAGCAGCGCGGCGATCTCACTGTTACTGTGCCCGGCCACGACCAGCAGGGCGATGCGGCGTTCGCTGGAGGTGAGTGCCATGGCCCCGGTCTGGCTCGCCCGTTGCGGACGGGCTCCACAGCGACGCAGGGCTTCCTGCGCGATCAGGTGCAGCCGGACCGCTCCCACGCGCTCGGCCCGCTGGGCGGCCTCACGCAACACTTCACGGGCCCGCTGTCGCTGTCCGGAGCCCTGGAGCGCCTGCCCGAGCGACAGGAGGGCGGGAACCAGTTCGGGAAGCGGTTCAGTTGTGTCCCGCAGCGTTTCCACCGCCTGTTCGGCAAGTTCCAGACCCTGCCGTCCGCCGAGGGATGCGCCGAGGGCGCGCATCGCCCGGCCCACGGCGCGAGGCGTTCCCCATGTCCGGGCCAGCCGCAGTTCCTCCGTGGCGAGCGGGACCGCGTTCTCCGCCGAACCCAGCGCGACGTGGCAGTCGGCGGCGGCGGAGCGCCACGGAGTGACGACCGGGCTCTCCACCTGGCGGGCGGACTGACGGACGCCGCACTCCAGGAAGTCGGCGAGCGCTCCGCCGGGATCCTCTGACGCGAGGCGGAGCAGACCCCGCGCGTAGAGGAACTCGCTCCATTCCCAGGACCCGTTCGCTCCGCCCAGGGCGACGGCTTCGGCGAGCCGCTGGGCCTCGGACAGCCGCCCGGTCTCCGTCAGCGCGATGAGGGCCTGGGCACTGAGGTGGGCGTTGTCGGGCACCGGCTCGACGCGCTGTCCCCAGCGCGTGCCCCATAGCGTCGTGTCGGCCAGCAGTTCGCCGTACTGGCCCCGCATCACCGCAATCTCGGCCTGGACGCTCAGCAGACACTGCCGTCCGGGGTGCAGCTTCGGCATCCGGTCGTCGGCGAGTCCGCGTGCCACCAGCCGGCTGGCCTCGGGGAGCTCATCGGCCCACTGCGCCAGCGAGGCGGTGGACGCGAGGAGGTACGGCTCGGTCAGCGGATCCAGCACTTCAGCCGTCAGCGACCGGACCCGTTCCATGACCTCGGCCGCCGACAGGTGTCCGGCGGTCGCGCCGTATTCGGTGAGCAGCGCATGAGCCGTGGGGGCCATCGTGCCGGGCGACTGGTCCTCGATCCGTTTGAGTTCGGCCACCACCTGCAGCCAACTGCTGCCCTCGTGCGAGGAGACCAGGGCGGTCGCCGCTTGGAGCGCGTCCGCCAAGCCCGTGGAGTCGGCCTCCTCGGCGAGGTCCCGGAGCACGGCGAGGGCGAGACGGACCTCGCCCTGGGCCACCAGGGCGGCGCTCAGCGCGGTGGCGGCGTGGACCTTTCCTCCCACGTGCTGCTCCAGGCGCAGCGCCTCGGCGAGGTGGCGCACCCCGGAGGAGCGCTCGCCCTGCACTTCCAGACAGCCGAGCTCCGAGAGGGCCTCGACCCGGCGGCGGGCGGGCAGTGGTTCTTCGAGCGCCCGCCGCAGAAGGGCGATCGCGTCATCGATCCGCGCGCTGCGGACCGCCTGGGTGGCGGCGGTGAGCAGCACGTCAGCGGCCCAAGGCTCGCCTACGGCCCTGATCGGCAGCAGATGGCGCGCCACCGTCTCCTCCGGGTCACCCCGGTGGTGCAACAGTTCAGCGGTGCGACGGTGGACGTCCGTCCGGTGGTCCCGGTGCTGGGAGTCCCGTATCGCCTCGCGCAACAGCGGGTGGGCGAACACCGGACGGCCCTCCGTCGCGGTAGCCCGCAGGAGACCCTGCCGGATGAGGTCCCCGGTCCATCCGCAGAGTCGGGCCGGGTCTGATCCGGCCACCTGAGGAAGGAGCCCGAGGGCGTCTTCCACCTCCTGGAGTTCGGCGAACGCCTGGGCGGCGGCCGCCGTCTCGGCGCCCGCACTGTGCAACCACCGGGACACCGCGCCGGTGAAGGCACCGTGATGGAGCTCGGCACAGCTCTCCGGGAGCCTGGGCGGGAGCGGACCGCCGCCGGTGATCTCCGTCAGATCGGTGAGCAGCGCGTGCAGCAGCATCGGATTGCCGGCACAGGCCTGGACGCAGTCCTCGGCCAGAGCCTGCGGTACGTGGTCGCCCAGCGCCGCGCGGACCACACCGATGGAGGCCGCCGGACCGAGGGGCCTCAGCGTCCAGTGTCCGTCCGTCGGCCTGCCACCGGGGTCGGCGAAGGCGGGCTTCGGCGGGACGAGGTCGTACTGCCAGCGTTCCGTCACCGCCAGCAGGACCGGCAGCTTGTCCAGCCGCCGCGCCACTTGGGCGAGCCAGCGACGCGACGGCTCGTCGGCCAGGTGGATGTCGTCCACGGCGAGCAGGACGGGACCCTCCGCCGCCTTCGTACGGAGCAGGCTCCACAGCCGGGACGGCAGATCCGCCCCGTACAGCGAGCCGTCCCACTGAGCGCCTCCCGCCGTCGGCGGCACGACCGATTTCCCGTGGAGGAGGTCGTCGAACAGCTGGAGAACCGCACCGAAGTCGGCGTCCGATTCCTGATCGGAGCATCGGGCGATCAGTACCGTCGTCCCCCGCAGCGCCGCCCCCCTGGAGAGTTCCTCCAACAAAGCGGTGCGGCCGGTTCCGGTAGCGCCTCGGACCACCAGCAGTTCACCGGCGCCCGACCGTGCCCGGTCGACCCCCGCCCTGGCCCCCCTCAGCGGCTCCGCCCGCTCCCACAACGCGCCGGGCTGAGCGGGGGCGGGCGCCCGGGACGAACTGGCGATCATGCGAGGGGCTCCTGGACATTACGGTGCGGTGCGTAGTGAGGAGAGGCCATTGTGTACCACTTCGCCGGACGCAAAAACGGGCTATGGCGATTTCAGGCCCCTCCCGGCAGGCGTGTGATCTGCATCTCCTTCAGAAATGTCGCTTATGCCGGGAATACATCATCGGCCAGCCGTGCGGGCCGGGACGACGCCTTCCGTGGCATGAGATGCCTGTGCCACGAGTGCTGGACGGCCGAAGCGGACACGACCACAGGCGGGGACGCCGACCGTGGTCCGGACGGCGCGTCAACATCTTCTGGCTCCACCGGACTTCACATCCTCGTGGTTTCGATCTCGTGGGCGCCCACGATGGTCACGCCACGGCCCTGTGCAGGAGAGTGAAGGCCCATGGCGCTGCGGCGCGCTCGGTGGCCGCCCCGGTCGCACGGGTCCGTTCCTTCGGGTCCGCTACGCAAACAAGGAGATCTGAACTGTGATGCAGTGCGTCGACGGAACCAGCACGTTTCGTCGGGTTCCGGTTGTCATTCATGCCCCTGACCCGATTTCCCGGGCCGGAGTCGTGAGCGAGCTCCGTCCGTACCCGGAGATAGCGCTCGCGGACGACGCGCAGCAAGAGCCCAGCCAGGTCGCACTGCTGCTCGCCGACTCGGTGGACGAAGCCGTTCTGTTGAACCTGCGCCGGCTCGTCCGCGCCGAGGCCGTCCGGGTCGTCCTGGTCGTGGACCGGCTGAGAGAAGCGGAACTGTTCGATGTGGTCGCCTCCGGCGTGACCTCGATTCTCTGGCGCCGTGAGGCCACCGGCGCACGCCTGCTCCAAGCCGTCCTCGCCGCGGAACGGGGAGACGGCGACTTCCCCGCTGATCTTCTGGGCAAGCTCCTCGCCCACATGGGACGTCTCCAGAACAGCGCGCCCGGCGCACCGGGCTCGGCTCCGGCCACGATGGGGATGGTACGGCGGGAAGCCGATGTCCTGCGGCTGGTGGCGGACGGCCTGGACACCGGAGAGATCGCGGCCAAGCTGGCCTACTCGGAGCGAACGGTCAAAAACGTACTCCACACCGTGACGACCCGCCTCCAACTGCGCAACCGGGCCCACGCGGTGGCCTACGCGCTGCGCGAGGGATACATCTAGGTCGCCGAAGGCGGCCGGGCAGGGGCCCAACGGGCAGCCCACATCCCCCTGGGGCTGCCCTTCTCCCGCTTCGATGAACGCGGCTGCCGGCGCGGAGTCAGCACGCATCGTCAGAGTGCATCAAAGGCGGCATTCTTGGCAGCGCCGGTTCCGGGGTCGAAAGCGCCTCCGACGGCGGTGCTTGGACGGCAGTGTGGGTGAGGTCCACACCCTTTGTCGCCTCGATCTCGATACGCAGGGACGCGACGGCGGCGTCGAGACGCACCCGCAGCTCCCGTTCGTCGTCCGCCCGCGCGATGACGTGGCCCAGCCTGCTGAGGAAGCCGCGCGGGGGCAGCTGGACGTGCCGCCCTTCCTCCACGTGCCAGACCATCTCGTGCCAGAGGTGACCGGCCGGTTCGGGTGCCCGCAGCGCGCGGACCACACCGTCGTGCTGCGGGTAGAGCATCCGGATGCCGGCGACTCCCGGGCGGACCCGGCCGTGGTCGGTGTCCTCCCAGAGGTCCGCGTCCGCCCCGGCCAGGGCACTCTGCGTCCGGGCGCTCTCCGTCCGAGCACCGCCGGTCAGCGCCTCCACGGTGAGGGCGACCATGTCGACGCCCGAGGCCAGCCGGTGGACGTACGGGATCTGGTCTCCGCCGAGCCGCGCCGCCACCTCGATCATCCGAGGTCCGTCCGCGGTCATCCTGAGTTCGCTGTGGGTGGCGCCGACGGTGATGCCGAGGGCCCGGTGGGCGGCTACCGCCGTATCGATGAGCCGCTGGTCGTGGGGCCCTGTCCCCGGAGCCCGGCAGACGTGCCCCAGCTCCTCGAAGTAGGGCGCGAACCCCACCGTCTTGTCCGTGATCCCGCAGACGAGCACCTGGCCGTCCCTGACGACGGACTCCACGCTGTACTCCGGTCCGTCGAGGTACTGCTCGACCAGCACCCCCGGCTCCGGGTCGATGCGCCCGAATCCGGCCTCCGCCGCGACCTTGAACACCGCCCGCAGTTCGCGCTCGTCGTCGGCGCGGACGACCCCGATGCTGCCGCCCAGGTTGCGGGGCTTGACCACCACCGGGTAGCCGAGTCCTGCGGCGGCGGCCGCGGCGCCCTCCGCGTCGTGGACGAGCACGCTGCGGGCCGACGGCACACCGGCGGCCTCGAAGGCGGCCCGCATCGCCCGCTTGTCCCGGCACCGCGCCGCCGCCTCGGGCGACAGCCCGGGCAGCCCCAGCAGTGCCGCGACATACGCCGTCAGCTCCACCTGCGCCTCGTCGTACGTCAGTACGCCGTCGAAGGGCGCGTCCCTGTGCAGCGACAGAGCCGCCTCGCCGACCGCGTCCCGGTCCCGCAGATCCACCTTGACGCCCGCGCGGACGAAGGGCTCGGTCCAAGGCCGCGGCACGGTGTCGATCAGTGCCACCTCGTCCCCGCGGGCATGCAGGGTTTCCAGGATGTACTTGCGGTAGATGTCGATGCCCGCACCGAGCATCAGAAGCCGCGCCATGAAGTTTCTCCTTGGTCTGGAGGGAGGGAAGGGGCTGGGTGGTGGTGGTGGTGGAGGGGGGCGCGGGCGAGGTCAGTTCCGCGGGGGCGGCAGAAGCCCGCTCACGCCCAGGCCAGGCCCTGTCGGAAGGTCCAGGGCCGGCCCCCGGTAGGTGACCCCGCCACGCACCGGGGAGGCGCCCAGCCACAGGGGCGCGTCCAGGTCGACGTACGTGACCGCGGAGCGCGCAGACACCACGCTCGCGGCGGCGGTGACGGAGATCTCCGTCTCCAGGGAGCAGCCCACCATGCAGCCCAGACCGGCCGCCTCGGCGATGGAGATGATCCGGAGCACGTTGCGGATGCCGCCGCATTCCTGCAGCTTCACGCTCAGCACGTCGGCGGCCTCGTGCCGGACGACCTCCAGGGCGTCCCGCGCGGTCAGCACGCTCTCGTCGGCGACCACCGGGGTGGCGACGCGCTCCCGTACGAAACGGAGCGCGCCGAGGTCCCGGGCCGCGACCGGCTGTTCGATCAGCTCGATGTCCGCGCCGCCGTCCTCCAGCCGCCGGACCGCCCGCACGGCCTGCTTGGCGGTCCAGCCCTGGTTGGCGTCCAGGCGCAGCCGGACGTCGGGGCCCACCGCCTGCCGTACCGCCTCGACGCGCCGGACGTCGAGTTCGACGGCGTGACCGACCTTCAGCTTCAGGGCGGTGAAGCCGTCCGCCACCAGTTCGTGCGCCCGCTCGGCCATGTCGTCGGCCGTGCCGAGCCCCACCGTGATGCTGGTCTCCAACTCCTTCTGCGATCCGCCCAGCAGACGGAACACCGGGATCTCGAGCATCTGGGCGAAGGCGTCGTGCAGGGCGATCTCCACCCCGGCCTTCGCCCCACCGTTGCCCGCCGCACAGCGGTCGACCCGGGCGCAGTTCTCCCCCAGGTCCTCGACCCGCCGGCCGACGACGGCCTCGCGCAGCGGGCCGTGCAGTAGCGCCGCCGCGCTCTCGGGCGTCTCACCGGTCACCGCGGGCATGGACACTGCCTCGCCCCACGCGGAGCGCCCGTCCCCGTAAACGAGCTCGACCAGGGTGACCCGGGCCTCGTGGACGGTGCCGCGCACCACCGACCTGTACGGGACGCGCAGCGGTACGCGGCGCGGGTGCACGACAAGGTCATGAATGATCATGGACTCTCTCCTGTTGGGGCTTGCTTGTCACGGTTGTCGGGCCCGCTTCTCACGGGTGACGGGGCTTGCTCTCCACTGGCCGGGCCAGCCCGTGGTACCCGAACTCCCTTCGGGCGGCGGCCAGCGAACGGCCCGCCAGCGCGGCGGTGACGATCCGCTCCTCGCGGTCCCTGATGTCCGCCACCAACTCCGCGACCCGCTCGCCTTGCTGTCGGTCCACCACGACCACACCCGACTCGTCCGCGCAGACCAGATCCCCGTGCGCGACTGTGACGCCGCAGACCTCGACGGTGGAACCCACCGCGCGCAGCCGTACGCGGTTCTTCCCCGAGCGCATGAAGACGCCCCGCGCCCACACCGGGTACCCCACCGCGCGGGAGCCGCCGATGTCCCGGCACACACCGTCGATGACGGTCCCCGCCACCGCACGGTGCCGGGCGACGCGGCTCAGGACGTCGCCCCAGACCGTGGCCCCGGTCCGGCCCTCGTTGGCGATGACGACGACGGACCCCGGGGGCACGTCGTCGAGGAAGTCGCCGGCGGGCCCCGGCTCGCCCTCGTCCACGGGCTCGTAGCGAAGCGTGAAGGCGGGCCCGGCCACGAAACCGTGGCCCGACAGATGGCGCAGGCCCGGAAGGCAGCCGTCGAGCCCCAGCATGTCCAGGGCGTCGCTGACCGCCGCGGTGTCGGCGGCGGCGAGGCCGGCCGGTACCGCCGTGCCGGATTCGGCTGCTGCGGCTTCCGCGGCCTCCGCGACCGCCCTTGCTTCTGCGGCTCTGGTCATGGCAGGTCTCCTGACACTCGTACTGACAGCTTCCGTCCGCCCTGGAACACGTTCACCCGGTCCGAGGTCGACGCCTTGGACCCGAATCCGACAAAACGACCCGCCCAGACGAACGAGTCCAGGCTGACGGCCATGGGTACGGTCCTGCCGTCCTCGCACAGGACGGGGAGGCCGACCGGGGGCACGTACTCCTGGAGGAGGAACCCTTCCCGCCCGCCGCGCGCGACGGCCGCGGCCCAGTCGTCCGCGCGGGCCGAGCGGCCCACCAGGACCCCGTCGCCCCTGATGTCGTAGGGCTCCTTGATGACGAACTCCGGGGCGCGGGCGCGGATCTCCGCCTCGTCCGGCAGGTCGGTGCGGGCGCGCAGGGAGCGGGACCACGGGAGGAGTTCCGCCACCAGGGCCCGTTCCGCGGTGTCGAAGTGCTCCGCGAAGCCCGGGGTCTGCACCAGGGCGAGGGCCACCTTGTTCTCCGCCACGTAGCGGGACGCCATGGAGTTGAGGTGCAGGAACCGCTCGGAGGCCAGCGCCCGGCACCAGAGGTCGACCAGGGCGGGCGACGACTCCACGAGCCGCTGCCACAGCACGGTGTTCACCTTGTTCCAGCACAGGTCTGCCTGGCGGCCGGCGAAGCACACCTGTCGGCCGCTCACCTCCAGGTCCCGGGGGTCGGCCAGGAACGCGGTGGCACCCAGGGAGCACAACTGCGCGACCAGCTCGGCGGATTCGACGCCGACGGCGTCCCGGGGCTGCAGCACCGCGATCCGGGGGGCCGCCACGGAGGAGGCGTGGCGCCGGGCCTCCTCCAGGAGCAGCGAGGCGAAGGCGCGGTCGTCGCGGAAGGGGTACGCGCCGTCGGCGCCCCCGTCCAGCCCCAGCCTGCGGTGGACGACGGCCACAGCGGTGTTGATGCGGGGGGTGAAGACGGCTCCGGCCGGAGCGTCCGCGTTGTTCTCCAGGACGCGCAGCCGGTCGGACACCAGGTCCAGATAGCCGTCGATCCGCGCGACCGTGACCCGGTCCAAAGACTCCTCACCCGCGAGTATCAGCCGCTCGGCGGCGGCGGAGAGGCCGAAGAACGCGCGCGTTCGCGAGTCCGACCGGTACAGGGCGAGCACCTTGTCCAGCAGGGCGACATAGGACTCGACCCGCGATGCGTGCGCTCGCGCGCGGGGCCCTTCCAGGAAGAGGGCGGTCGGCGACAGGGGGAAGTGCCGGTTGCGCAGCGGCGGCCCGGCCGCCACCTCCTCGGCGGTGACGGCCAAGGCGTGTTGCGGGTCCCTCGCCAGCTCAGCCGTCGCCGTACCCGTCCGGATCCAGTCAATCAACGGAACTCCAGCGCACCTCGGTGGCCCGGGTCTCGCCCCGGGCCTCGGCGAAATACTTCTCGGCCAGCCGGGACATGACCGGGCGGCTCGACCAGTCCGGCACGGTCACCGAGTCGAGTGCGCGCACCGGGGCGAACTCCAGGCCCGTGCCGCACAGGAACACCTCGTCCGCCGCGCGCAGCCGCGCCACGTCCGTGCTGCGCGGCTGCGCCGCGATCCCCAGGTCGCGGCACGCGGCGAGGACCCAGGCCCGTGTCACCCCGGGCAGCACGCCGTCGGTGAGCGGCGGCGTACTGAGCGCGCCGCCGTGCACCGCGCACAGGGTCGCGGTCGGAGCCTCGGCCACCTTGCCCTCGGGCGTGGTCAGCAGGCACCCGTCGTACCCCGCGGCCTTCGCCTCGGCCAGGGCGATGCGTGAACCGGCGTACTGGGCGATGCTTTTGGCGTGCGTCGGCAGTACGGCGGCGGACGGCCGCTGCCACCCGCTCACACCGAGCCGCATGCCGTCGGCGCCGCTGAGCCAGCGTTTGCGGCCCATGGGACGCAGGGTGACGCTCAGCACCCCTGCGACCTCGTCACCGATCAGTCCCGGCCCTTCTGCGCTGACGCTGATCCGGCAGTAGGCGTCGTCCGTGATGCCGTTGCGGGCGATGAGTTCCGCGATGACGCCGGGGATCTCGTCGACCCCCGGGTCGGGCAGCAGCATGGCGGACAGGGACGCGCGCAGCCGGTCGAGGTGCTGGGGCAGCAGCCAGGGGCGGACCCCGCCGCCGTCCAGGCGGTAGACCCGGACGCCCTCGAAGACGGACAGCCCGTAGCGCAGGGCCATGCTGTCCACCCGCAGGGTCGCCTCGTGGGCGGGGACCAGGCGCCCGGCGTGGTAGACCGTGTCCGAGGGCGGGGCGCCTTGCGGGGCGCCGGGCAGCGCGTCAGACGGTGGCATGCGCGGCGTCCGCTTCGTATCGGAAGGGCCGCTCGGCAGGGTCGTACGACGTCGCGAGGATCATGTCGAAGTGCCGGTGGCGCAGTTCGAGTGCCCGCGCCAGTGCGTCACGCGCCGCTTCGCGCAGCGCGTCGGTCGTGCAGTAGCGGCGCAGCAGCTCGCGTGCCGCCTCGGCGTGCTCGTCCTCCAGCTCGCTCACCCCGTCCGCCCCCTCGTCGGCGGAGGCATGATGCACGAAGAACTCCAGCCCGCTGGAGGGGAGTTGGTACACGTCGCGCATCACCGCGAGCATGCTGCCGCCCTGCTCGTCGACGATGGGCGGCTGGCCCTCCATGAGCAGCAGCACGGAGGCGACGCCTGCCGTGAAGTGCGCTTCGGAGGAGTTGCACACCGAGATGTTGTGGTCGATCACGGCCCTGGTCTCCGGCCGGGGGTCGTCCGTGGTGAGCGAGTCGCGATCCACACCCACCGCGACGCCGAAGTCGGCGAACGTCTCCAGGTGGCGCTTGCTGCGACTGAGGGCGCCCGTCTCCTCCTCGTACACGTTCTCCACGAGGGAGGCGCGCAGCCGGTAGTCCTCGACGCCGGAGGCGATGCCCAGGATGTTGCGGGTCCACATGTTCTTGATCGGCCAGCGGTGGCGTACGAATCCGGCGAGGAGCGGCTGCGACGCCCGGCCCTCCAGGATCGTTCGGTACAGCGGGCTGGTCATCTTGCGCCGCGCGCGGATCATCTGGTCGAGGTCGTCCACAAAACCGGTCATGTCAACTCCGATACGGGGGAAGGGTCGGGGGTCGGGAAGGTACTGAGGTGAGGGACGCGCCCGGGCTCCCGGCGCGCCGCCGGGGAATCGACGAAGGCCAGGACCTCGTCGAGCGGCAGGCCGAAGACGGGGGCCGCGCGCTCCATGTCCAGGTCGAGCAGGCCGGCGGCCCACGCGCCCGGCTCCTGGCTGCGCTTCACTGCCGTCTCCGCGTCCAGGATCTGCGCGAGAGGGGCCAGCGGCCGGAGCGTGAGGTCGTCACGGCCGACCGACCGCAGGGCGCCGAGCAGCAGTTCCAGTACGAGGTTTCCGCCGCCCTTGCCGAGGCCGGCGAAGGAGGCGTCCACGTGTACGGCGCCTGCCGCGAGCGCGGCCAGGGTGTTGGCGAAGGCGAGCCGCAGGTTGTCGTGGGCGTGGAAACCGAGCGGAACCGGCACCGACGAGTGCAGCGCACGCATCAACTCCCCTACGGCGTCGGGGGTGAGGCTGCCGTTGGAGTCGGCGACGTACAGCGCCTGCGCCCCCAGCTCGGTGGCGCGGACGGCGGCTGCCACCGTCAGGTCGAGGGGGTGGGCGCTCACCCGGATCAGGTTGACGACCGCCTCCAGCCCTGCCTCCCGAGCCCCGGCCAGCAGCGCTGCTGCCTCGTCGACGCGGGTCACGGGGAGCGGGAAACGCACCCCTCCCACGCCGCAGGCGGTCAGGGCGTTCCAGTCCGGGGCGCCGGCGAAGGGTTTCACCATCATCAGGACGGTGGCGGGCGAGGCCGCGTCGGCGAGGGCGCCGAGCAGTTCCGCCGAGGGGAGACCGCCGCCTCGGGTGCCCGGTGCTTCCCGGGTGCGCCTGGCCTCCGGGGCGAAGCCCGCCGTGTAGCCGACCTCGATGCGGGGGACTCCGCATGCGGCGACGGCGCGGACGACCGCGTGCGCCTGCTCGTCCGTCCAGGTGTGGCCGTTCAGGTAACCGCCGTCGCGCAGGGTCACATCGGTCACCAGGACGCGGGAGGCGCGCTGGACGGGCTGCCGGCCGAGCTGGGCGAGTGTGGGCGCCGTCATGAGCTGAGCACCTGCTTCAGTAGGTGGAAGACCTCGAAGAGTTCCCGGCGGCTGACGCGTTCGTCGGGGCCGTGTGCCAGCTCGGGGTCTCCGGGGCCGAAGTTCGCCGCGGGGACGCCGAGCTGTGCGAGCCGGCCGGCGTCGGTCCAGCCGAGTTTCGGCCGCACCCTGCCCTCGGCCAGGGTGCTCAGCCGACGCAGCACCGGATGCTCCAGGGAAGGATGGGCGGCGGGCGAGTCCAGCGTGACCACGAGTTCCTCGGCCTCCGGGCCGAGCAGTTTCTCCACCTCCGCGAAGGCCTCCTCGCGGCTGCGGTTCGGGGCGTAGCGGGAGTTGACATGCACCACGCAGCGGTCGGGCACCACATTGCTGTCGCCGCCCGCCTCGACGCCCACGATCTGCAGCGCCTGCGGATAGGTCAGGCCGTCCAGCGTCACGTGCTGCGGCTGGTGGTCCGCGCAGCGTGCCAGGGCGGGCAGGGCCCACTCCACCGCGTTCGTCCCCTGCCAGGGGCGGGCGGTGTGTGCGGCGCGCCCGGGGAAGGACGCACGGACGCGCAGGCTCCCCTGGCAACCGGGTTCCACCCAGCCTCCGGTCGGCTCCAGGACGACCGCCGCGTCGGCCCGGAGCAGTTCGGGGTGGCCGGCGGCGAGGTGGTGCATGCCGCTGAGGTGGCTGCCGGACTCCTCACGGTCGTAGAAGACCAGAGTGCAGTCGTACCGGGCCTCGGCCACGGCGTGCTCGGCGAGTGCGAGCAGCACCGCGAGGCCGCCCTTCATGTCGACGGCGCCCCGGCCGGTCACCTCGTCGCCGTCGAGCGCCGCGGGCTGGGGCGGCGCCGTCGCGGGCACGGTGTCCAGGTGCCCGGCGAGCAGGACCCGTGCGGGGCGACCGCGGTCGCTGCGGGCGATGACGCAGTGGCCCAGCCGGACGACCTCCAGGTGGTCCAGCTTCCGCAGCCGTTCTTCCACGAAGTCGGCGATCGCCGACTCGTCGCCGCTCTCGGACGGTATGTCCACCAGACGCAGGGTGAGTTCACCGAGTGCCCCGGCCATGTCCGCGCTCTCGGCAGCCCTTCTCCCGGAAGCCCCGGACTCAGGAGCACCGACCTCAGCAGCCCCGGCCTCTGGAGCACCGGTTTCGCGGACGTCCCCTTCGCGAGGGCCGGCTTCCGGAGCACCGGCCTCGGGGGCCGTGGCGCCGGCGGGCGGCGTCACACTGCACCGCTCTCGTCCTCGCGGTGGAAGCAGCAGCCGACCCGCGCTCCCGCCCCCATGCTGACCACGCTCACGTCCGGGTCGCCCACCCCGCGCACCACGGACCCCGCGTAGTGGTCACCGGCCATGAAGACGCCCCAGTTCAGCACCTGCGACACGGTCTCCCCCTGGTCCGGGAAGGGCTCGGGGGCGGGTGCCACCCTGCGCTGTACGACGAACGGGTTCCGGAAGGCGTCGTCGAGCGCTTCGCGCCACTGCGCCGGGCTCATCGACCAGCCGGTGGCGACACCCGCGCCGCCGTGCAGGAGACTGGGCTTGAGCACGAGGGACGCCTGGTTGTCCAGGCAGTAGGACTCCAGATCGACGTGTTCCCCTGCCACCTCGACCTGCCCGCGCCGCAGGCGTCTCGTCCAGGGGACGAAGCGGTCGACGAGTTCCCGGTCCTCGTCGGACAGGGTCGCCCTGACCTGCTCCTCGCCGAGGAGCGCGAGGGCCCGCTTGTTCCCGTACATCTCGGTGTCGAGCGGGGCGAACACGGTGACGCCCCCGGCTTCGTGGCAGCGCAGGATCGGGTCGATGAGGTCGATCTCACCCTGCTCCTCCAGCAGGTCCTCGATGATGAAGAACCGGTAGACGATGTCGACGGGGCGACCGTCGGCGAACAGCCGTCCGCCCTCCTCCTTCAGCTGACCCGTGTGGCAGGCCACCGCGTCGACACCGTGGTCCGCCAGCAGCCGGGCCATGAAGCCGAGCCTGCCTTCCAGATCCGCGAAGCTGCCGGGCGTGTCGACGATCGCGACGAACGGCCGGTCGCCCCACCAGGGCGCGCGGGCGGAATCGAGCATGACGCGGACGATCTCGCCCAGCGTGTCGGCGTACCGCAGGCGCTCGCGCTGCGTGAAGTCGGCCACCGCGGGGACGTCGAGCAGCGCCCGGTTGATCTCGGCGTTCTCGAAACCGCCGAGAGCGCTGCTGAGGTTGAACTCCAGGAGCCGGAACCCGTCGCCGTCGTGGTAGAGGTCGGCCCGCCCCAGCGGTACGGGGTCTGCGCCGGCCGTCCGGCGTACGGCGTCGGTCTGCGAGCGGGTCATCCCCACGAGTTCGCAGTAGCGGCCGAGGTCACCGTCCGCCACCCGGTCGGGAAGGGTGGTGAGCAGCCGGAACAGGGCCGACAGGTCGCGCCCCAGGCCTTCCTGCTGCGCGTGTTCGAGGAAGAGAGGCCGGTTGAGGAACGCTCCGCCGTAAGCGGTGCTGAGGAGTTGCGAGTCGACGGCCTTGTGGATCGCCTCGCCGGTGGAGCGGTGGTCGACGGTGGCGAGGTAGTGCTGTGTGATGCCGTTGGTCACGGCGTCTCCCTGGTTTCGCTGGTCTCGATGACGGGTGTGGCGGAGTTCTCCGCGGCGGGTGAACGGCATTTCTCCAGGCCGGGCGTGGCGGATGTGCCGGGCATGGTGGATGTGGCAGAGGTGTCAGGTGTGGCAGAGGTGGCGGGTCGCCGGTCCGTGCCCGGCCGCTACGCCGGGTCGGGTGGACGGTGCGTGCCGCCCCGAAGGCCGAACGTCCAGGCAGCAGCGGTCGTCAGGACACTGAGTACGCCGGCTGCCATGAACACCGGCCGGGGGTCGCCGTGGTTCATCGTGGTCAGCGCGCCGCCGGCGAGCGCACCGACCGGGCTGGCCGCCAGCGCGGCCACCTTGGCCGTGGCGGTCACCCGGCCCAACAGGGGGCGGGGCACACGGTGTTGACGCAGGGAGCGGATCAGCACCACCGCGGTCACCGTGGAACAGCCCAGCAGCAGGTTCAGCAGCAGCAGCGGAACCAGTGACGTCGCCACCCCGAGCGAGGCCAGCGCCACGCCCAGACCGGCCGCGCTGAGCGCGATGAGCGTTTCGTGCCGCATCCTGGCGCCGAGCCGGACCGCCACCGCCGCCCCGAGCACCCCGCCCACACCGCCCGCAGCGACGACGGCACTCGCCGCGGAGGTGCTGAGGTGGAGGGTGTCGCGCAGGTAGAACACCAGCAGGTAGCCGACGGCGAGGAACAGGTTGGCGCTCGCCTGGAGGCAGGTGACCACGAGGACGACGCGCAGGGACCGCAGGCAGCGGAACCCCTCGGCCAGGTCCCCGCCCACCCCGCGCAGCGCTTCCTTCAACGGCGGGGAGGGGGCCCGGTTCGTACGCTTCCTGCCGCGCAGGGCGTGCAGGACGGTGGCGAAGGACACGGCGAACGTGCAGGCGTTGACCACCAGGGCCACCTGGAGGCCCCAGAGCGCCGACAGCACACCGACCAGACCGGGCCCCACGATCTGTGCGCCCTGATTCGCCGCTTCCAGCAGCGAGTTCGTGCGTACGAGCCGTTCCTCCGCGACCAGGTCCCGCACCGCCACCGTCAGCGCGGTCTCGAAGAAGACGCCGGCCCCCGCCGCCACGAAGGCCAGGGCGAGGATCACCGGGACGCGCAGCTGCGAGGTGGCCGCGAGCAGGGCGAGGGTGAGGAAGACCCCGAACCGGACGGCGTCCATGGCCAGCATGACGTTGCGGGGGTTCAGCCGGTCCACCAGGGCCCCGGCGGGCAGGCCGACGAGCAGATATCCGACGGTCCGGGGGATGGCGGCCAGCACCGCGGCGTACGGGGACCCGCTGACCTCGAGGACGAGCAGCGGGATCGCCAGGATCGCGAGGCCGTCGCCCATCAGGGACACGCTCTGACCGCCGAGGAAAACGCGGAGCGCCAGGGGCGAAGGCTGGACGGGCGGCGCTGTGGTGATGTCCTTCGTCATTCGGGCCAACCGCCTCTTCCGAGCGTTCTGGATTCTTCGGATTCCGAAGTCGTGTAATGGAATCGAGGCGCGATGGCGACATCGATGCGCCGCGGACTTCCGTTCTTCACGGAATTCGTGGCGCCGTACACGCAGAACACGATGGGACGGGAAGTGACCCCGGGGCAACCGTTTCGATCTGGACGGTAGCGGCCATGGCCTTCATGGGCCAGCGGTACATCGGACCAAATCGGACAGAGTCGACTGGAGTGGATGAACCTTTAACCAGCGAGAAGCCGCACCATGACCGCTCCGCCGCGCGCGGGAACCTTCCGAACGCGAGAATCACGCCGGCGGGAATCGCGCGGCGGGAAATCGCCCCAAGGGGATCACGCAGATGGGACCGCACGGATGGCGCGGGAAGGATTCCACGGAATTCGCGCACCCCCAGGGGGACCCCATGGATCACATCGGGGGCAGGAACGGGCCCCCGCGCCCCTCTGCGCCCGGAAGGCGAAGGGAGGCGGGTCGCGGCCCCGGGCCGGGCCGGGTCAGGTGCGGTTCGGGGAGAGCCAGCCGTTCTGGACCGCGTGGACGCCCGCCGCGAACCGGCTGCGCGCCCCCAAGGCGTCCATCAGTTCGGCCGCGAATCGCCGGGCCGTACGGGATGACACTCCGAGCCGCTTGGCGATGGCCTGGTCGGTGAGCCCCTGGGCGAGCAGCCGAAGAGCCTCGTGGTGCTGGCGGGTCAGCCCGTTGGTGTCGCGTTCGACCGTGGGGCCCAGCGGGCTGGCGGCCTGCCAGGTGTTCTCGAACAGCTCGCACAGGGCCGTGGTGATGCCCTGGCCGGTGAGGACCACGGCGCCGCTCTGTGCATCGGCGGTGTCCATCGGCAGAACGGCCTCGTTCCGGTCCGCGATGATCATCCTGATGGGCAGGCTGGGAGCCGTACGGACCTGGCCGCCGTGCTGGTGGAGCCAGTCGACGTGGCGCAGGGTCGGCTGATGGTTGCGGACGCTGTCGAGGTAGATGGTGCGCATGGTGACACCGCGTTCCAGCAGCGCCGCGTTCGGCCCGCGGCTGGCCTCGAGGTCGCTCTCCGTGTGCGCGCCGCCCGGAGCGAAGGTCATGATCTCGTGCTCGACGCCGGCGGCGAGCCGGGCGAGCCGGGCGCGTATCTCCTGCGCGCCGGTCAACTGCTCCGCGCGGAACCCGGCGGCGGGCCCGCGCAGAGCGGAGCATTCGGCGACCAGTTGCGCGGCTGCGGCCCGAGCGGATTCGACGCGCTCCTGGTGGGCGGCGAGCTCGGCCTGCTGGCGGGCGAGCAGCAGGTTCATGGCCTGTTCCGGCCCCATCACCCGGAACGCGGTGTCGGCCTGGCCGGACGGCCGGACGAGCGCCAGGGAGCTGAGCCGGTCGAGGCAGTGGCGCAGCGTGTCCTCCGGCAGGCTGAGGCGCTGGGACAGTGCGGCTATCCCGTCGTCGGGATGGGCCAGCATGGCGCGATAGACGCGTTCGGTATCCGTGTCAAGACCAAGCACAGCCAGCATGGGTGGGGACTCCCGGTCGATGATTGTGTCTGTGGACGGGCGGTGAAGGATCGGTGCGGTGTTCCGTGAGGGACATCGGTGATCTTGCTTGAGAGGATGACTCAGGGCGACGTCAGGTTGCCTCTTGGCGCGCCCGGTTGGGGCCACGGCAGCAGCCACCGGGGTCCGTCCCGGTGACGGTTGCGTCCGGAAAAGAATCACCGCGGCTTTGTCGGATGTGTATCAATGGGCAGTCGGACCTCGGGTGGACGTCCGGCCCGCGGGCCCGTGGCCAGAAGGGCCTCAACTACTCTGACCGATATCCGGCTTCGGCAACGCGCGTACCAGGACGGGGACCCCGGTGGTGCGCCCTGCCGTCTCCGCAGGACCGAACCAGCGGACTCTGCACGACACTTGGACCCCGGCCGCGCCCCGCCACAGGCCTGGCGCTGATCCGTCCGACGGGCGCTGATCCGTCCGGTCGGGCACGGGGCGGGGACGAGAGGCGCGACGGGCACGAGACGCACGGATTCCACGAGTGCCGCGGCGGATCACCCGCGGACGTCCGGTGCCGCGAAGAGCCCGGCACGCAAAGACACGGCACAGCACGGCTTGGCACAGCACGCAATTACGCGCGAGAGGCGAAGGGGGAACCGTGCACCTCGTACATGTCCGTCTGGAAGGGCCTGCGGACATGCCGCTGCCCGAGGAGACGGGAGCTCTCTTCACCTGCTGCGCCCACCCCGACGACGGCCTGGAACACATCAGCCTGCACCCGGACGCCCCCGGCGGACCGGTCGTCGGCCTCTTCCTCACCGCACCCGGCCTGGCCGCCGCGGAACTCCGGGCCGCAGCGCTCTGCATTCGTACGCTCGCCGCCCATTCCCGGCTGGCGTCCTTCCGGATGGCTTCCTGCGGCGTGGTGCTGGTTCCGGAGTACTGGGACGTCCTGGCCTCCCCGTCACCGGTGGACGGGATAGGACACGACATATTCCGTCCACCGGTATCCCCTTCCGGCACCACCGGCGAGACGACACAGTAGGCACACCGGCGAGGCGGGAAGAGGAAATGCACTTCCGGGCGAACGCCGGTTGTCCACCGCCAGAACAGAAAGCACAATTCACGAAGGGCCCCTTTCTGTGGGATTCACACCGACTCTCAGGACCGTCGCCGCCGGCTGCATCGCGCTCGGCGCCCTCCTCTTCACCCTGGCGGCCTCCCCGGACGGCACGCCGTCCCCCTCTCAGATCCGGGCGGACGGTCCGCTCCCGGTGACCGTGCCGGCCGGTACGCCCCACCGCAGCTCCGGTCCCATCGACCCGAGCGACGTGACCTGGGGCAGCTGAGCCCCGGCACCCCTGAGCCGGGCCGGGGCCCGCGAGTACGACCGCCGGCTGGGCCCACGGCTCCCGGCGGACCGGGCGGGCCCCGGCGCCGCTTCACCGCTCAGGGCCGGGCGCCGGCCGACCCGCCCCGGCACCCCTGAGCCGCCGGTACGCGCGCGGACACCGGGCCCTCCTCCCGCACTGCGGCGCCGGCCCGCAGACCGCGCAGGTCTCCGGACACCCCGGACACCTCGGGCGCCCCGAGCACCGGCCACTTCACGACCGCATTCCTCGGGGGACGCCTCCTCACGTTGCGCCGGACCCCGACCCCCTGCAAGGGCCCTCCCCTCAAGGGCGGCACGTCCCTCCCGGTGCACCCGTCCCAGGCGTCCCCACCCCAGGAAGAGACATGGAGCAGCGCAGACCATGACGACCGCCACCACACCACGTACCCAGGAGCTCCTCGAGCAGGGCTACACCCTGCTCGAGGACATCACCACCGACGAGGAGGCCGCCGACGCCCTGCGCGACTTCGGCACCCTGATGCCGCAGTACGACGGGCAGTTGCGCTACCAGGTGAAGGCCGCGCCCGGCTTCGAGGACCGGCGCTATTCCAAGAGCACCAACACCATCCTGGTGCACACCGAGGCACCCGGCTGGAACCCGCCGCCCCGGTTCCTCGCCCTGCACTGCCGGGTCCAGGCCCGCTGCGGCAGCGGACACACGGAGCTGGCCGACGCCTACGCCCTCACCGCCTCCCTCAGTGAGGCGGAGCGCCTGGCCGTGCACGGCGAGGGCGTCGACTGGGTGGGCCACAACACCGGAGGAACCGGCACCGCCGGAGTCCACCGCCCGGTGGTGGAGCGCACGCCCGAAGGCCGCGACGTCGTCCGGTTCAGCTACAACCTGCTGACGGCGGGCCACTACGACCCGGCCGTCGACGCCGACGTGCCTGCCGACGAGCTGCCGCTGGGCGCCCTCGGCCGCGAACTGGCCGTGCGGGCCGAGGCTTTCTTCCGCGCGCACAAGGTCTCCGTCCTCATCCCGGAGAACTCGGTCCTCGTCTGGGACAACCACCGGATGCTGCACGCCCGCTCCTCCTACGGCGACGCGCGGCGCCACCTCACGCGCTACTGGCTCCGGGAGTCCTGAGCCCCGCCGCACACCACCACCGCCGGAAGGCGGCGCCCCCGACCACCAGCCGTGCCGACAGGCACCGCTCTCCTGTGAGGAATGTGATGAACGGCGATTCCCCGACCGCCGAACGCCCCGCCGAAGCGGCCGCCCAGGAGTTCCCGGGCCCCCCGCTTCCCGAGGGTGTCCCCGACTTTGACCCGAACGACCCGGTGGAGAGCGCCGTGATCCGCCGCCTCGTCGGGAACTGGCACCGCAGGGCCACCGTCAAGCGGGACGAACCCGACCTCGACGAGCTCTTCGACCCGGCGCGCGCGGACTACCCCGAACGCATCCTGCCCTTCCACGACCACCCGACCTACCGGGCCCTGAGCCCGGAGAAGCGGTCCGAACTGCTCAGCTGGGCCTGGATCGCGTACAACCGGCACACCGTCATGGCCGAGCAGAAGGTGGCCAACCCCGCCTTCGCCCTGGTCATGGAGGGCGAGTACCCGGGCCTCGGCGGTGAAGCGCTCAACCTGTCGCTCGCCCAGGCCATGGTCGACGAGCAGTACCACACGCTCATGCACCTCAACGCGAGCGCGGTGACCCGCCGCCGCCGGGGCCGCGCCATGCCGGACAACGCGCTGCCGCTCTCCCACACCGCACGCGTCCACCAGGAACTGCGGGACCGGGCCGTGGAGCGCTCGGAGAAGTCCCTGACGACGCTGGCCTTCGCCACGGTCTCCGAGATATCCATCAACGCGTACCTCGACCTGCTCGCCGAGGACACCACGATCCAGCCGATCAACAGCACGACCGCGACGCTGCACAACCGCGACGAGTACTGCCACGCGTCCATCTCGCACGTGCTCGCGGAGATGGTCTACGCGCACCTGAACACCTCTCAGCGCAGGTACTTCCTGGACATGCTGATGGAGGGGCTGGACGCCTTCGTGGCCAACGACTACTCGACCTGGCACCGGATCGTCGACCTCGCGGACGTCGCGGGCGGACACGAGATGCTCGCGGACTGCCAGGCGCAGGCGGGCCGCGGACGGCTGGTCCGCGACTACACCGGACTGCACAAGCTGGTCGAACAGATGGGCGTGGCCGACCAGGTGGACTTCGACTGGTCCCGCTCCCACGTCGATTCCTGATGTTGAGCTCACACACGACAGCCTGAGGCTGCCCCCGTACGAGCTGCCCTCACACACGACTGGTGGCGGACACCCCACCACCGAGAACCACTGAGGATTCCGGGTGAAGACCTACTCCCACGAACGCCTGGCGAAGCTCGCTCGCGACCGCGGCATGTCCGACGAGTACCTGCGCGACCTGCGAATCGTCTCCTCCGTCCTGCCCTTCAAGGTGAACGAGTACGTCGCCGACCAACTCGTCGACTGGTCGGCGGCGCCCGACGACCCGATTTTCCGGCTCACCTTCCCGCACCGCGACATGCTCCCGCCGGAGATCTTCGACAGCATCAGGGCGCTGCACGACGCCGGCGCGCCGCGCGACGTCCTGCGCAAGGCCGCCGCCGACGCCCAGGAGCTGCTCAACCCGCACCCCGGCGACCAGTTGGAGGCCAACGTGCCGACACTGGAGGGCCGCAGGCTCGACGGGCTCCAGCACAAGTACGCCGAGACGCTGCTGGTCTTCCCCTCGCAAGGCCAGACCTGCCACGCGTACTGCGGATACTGCTTCCGCTGGGCCCAGTTCGTCGGCGTGGCCGAACTCCGCCAAGCACTGCGCGCGCCCACCGACCTCACCGGCTACTTGACGGCCCATCCCGAGGTCACCGACGTCCTGTTCACCGGCGGCGACCCGATGATCATGAAGACGGAGGTGCTGAAGCGCTGGATCGAGCCGCTGCTCGCCCCGGCCATGGACAGCGTCCGCACCCTGCGCTTCGGCACCAAGGCACTCTCCTACTGGCCGGCCAGGTTCACCACCGACTCCGATGCCGACGACCTTCTGCGCCTGCTGGAGCGCTGCGTCGCGGCGGGCCGCCACGTCGCGGTGATGGCGCACTTCTCCCACCCGAGGGAGCTGGAGACTCCTGTCGTACGGGAGGCCATCGCCCGCGTCCGTGCGACCGGCGCGGTGATCCGTGCCCAGGCGCCCCTGATCGCGCACGTCAACGACAGCGCGGACGCGTGGTCCTCGATGTGGCAGCAGCTCGTGGAGCTGGGCGTCGTGCCGTACTACATGTTCGTCGAGCGGGACACCGGCGCCCGCAGCTACTTCGGCGTCCCCCTCGCCAAGGCGCTGGACATCTACAACGACGCCATCCGCGGGGTCTCCGGACTGGCCCGCACCGCCCGCGGGCCGGTGATGTCGGCGGCCCCCGGGAAGGTGCTGCTGGACTCCGTCAGCACCATCGCGGGGGAACGGGTCTTCTCGCTGCGTCTGCTGCAGGCCCGTGACCCCCGGCTGGTGGGCAGGCAGTTCTTCGCCCGCTACGACCCGGCCGCCGAGTGGTTCGACGACCTGCGCCCCGCGCCGGGTTCCTGGTTCCCCGGACTGCCGGACCCGGCGGCGCAGCAACCGCAGCGAGTGTGCGCCCGATGAGGATCACCGCGCACGAGACCAGCCTGACGCAGCGCCATCTGTGGCGTTCCGCCCGGGAGGCCATCCCGATGACGCGGACGGTGATCGTCGAGGTCGAGCAGGACGGTGTGTCCGGCTACGGCGAGGCGTCCTGCTTCATGACGGACCACTACAACTCCGGCCTGGAGCGGATGCACGCCGACCTGCGGCGGGTCGCGCCACTGCTGGCCACGCTGAACCCCGGCGGCCCCGGTGATCCGGGCGGGCCGGGCGGTCCCGGCGGCGTCTGGCGCCGTCTCGCCGCCGCGCTGCCCGCGTCTCCCTTCGTGCTCGCCGCCCTCGACACCGCGACGAACGACCTGCGCGCCCGCCTGCTCGGCCTCCCGCTGTGGGAATCCCTCGGCCTCGACCGGCCGCAGGGCCTGCGCTCCAGCTTCAGCATCGGACTCGACACCGCGGAGACGATGGTCCGCAAGCTGCGTGAGCGGCCCGGCTGGTGCGCGTACAAGGTCAAACTCGCGGACCCCGGCGACCTGCGCATCCTGCGGGAACTGCGTGAACAGACCGACGCGCCCTTCCTCATCGACGGTAACTGCGGCTGGGAACTCTCCCGGCTCGTGCCCGCCCTGCCCGACCTGCGGAACCTCGGAGTCCGGCTGATCGAGCAGCCCTTCCCGCGCGCCGCCTGGGACGAGGCCCGCACCCTCAAGGAACTCAGCCCGATCCCCGTCGTCGCCGACGAGAGCATCACCTCGCCGGCCGATCTGGACGCCTGCGCGGAGGCCTTCCACGGCATCAACGTGAAGCCCATGAAGGCCGGCGGCATCACCCCGGCCCTCACCTTGCTGCGCGCCGCCCGGGAGCGCGGCCTGATCACCATGCTCGGCTGCATGCCCGAGTCCGCCGCCGGGGTCTCCGCCACCGCCCACCTCGGCGGCCTGGCCGACCATCTCGACGTCGACGTGGTCGACCTCCTCGCGGTCGACACCGGACAGGGCCTCGCCCTCGGCGCCACCGGGCACGTCACCCTGCCCGACCGCCCGGGCTCCGGTTACCTCCCGGACCCCACGGCCCACGGATGGTACGTCCACCGCGTACCGGCCGCCCGCGTGCACCCGGTCCGCAAGGAGGTACTCGGGCCCGGACACCCGGCGGAGGGCCGCGCCCACCCCGGGGACGGACTCCCCTCCACCCGCCACCTCGCCGCCCTCAGGCAGGGCCGTGCGGTGGGCTGCGCGTCCCTGTACGCCGAGGACCCGCCGGACGGGTGCGCCGTGCCGGGGTCCCGGCCCGGACGCGGACGGCGGCTGCGCGGCATGGCCACGCTCGGTGAGGTGCGCGGCACCGGCGCGGGCACCGCGCTCCTGCGGACCGCCCTCACCCTCTCCGCCCTGGACGGCGCCGACACCGTCTGGTGCCGCGTCGACGACTCGGCCGCGGGCTTCTACCGCAAGCACGGCTTCGAAGTCCTCGGCCGACCCCTGGACCTGCCGGGAACCGGCGTCCACCACTTCATGCACAGGAGCATTCGTTGAGCGCTGAAGACCCGACCGGGACGCCCGACGGCGAACCCGCCCCGCCCCACGGGGGCCAGGTGATCCACGCGCGGCAGGCACGCGTACTCGCCCGTGAGGCGTTCGCGTCCGCGGGCCTGCCCCCCGAGGCCGCGGAGCAGGTGGCCGACGCGCTGGTGATCACCTCGCTGCGTGGCATCGACACCCACGGCCTGCGCCTGCTCCCGCAGTACCTCACGGAGCTCACCACCGGGGTGGCCCGGGCGACGGCGTCCTTGACCGTCGTACGGGACAGGGGCGCCGGGCTGCTGATGGACGCCGACGGTTCACTGGGCGTGCTCGCCGGGCTGTCGGCCGCGCGGCTCGCGGCCGAGCGGGCCGCGGAGTTCGGCGTCGCCGCGGTCGGCGTGCGCAACTCCAACCACTTCGGCGCCGCGTCCGTCTACACACGGCAGGTGGCGCGTGAGGGCCTGGTGGGCATCGCGCTCACCTCGGCCGCGTCCCGGGTGGCGCCGTACGGAGGCATCGAGCCGCTGTTCGGGACCAACCCGATCAGTGTGGCCGCAGGTGGCGGGGACGAGGAGTTCGCCCTGGACATGGCCACCAGCCAGGTCTGCTTCGGCGAGGTGAAGCAGCGCAGGGCCGAGGGCCGCGGTCTGGACGGCGGCTGGGCGACCGATCGTCAGGGGCGGCCCACGTCGGACCCCGAGGAGGCGTACGCGCTGTCGCCGCTGGGCGGTTACAAGGGGCAGGGTCTGGCGATGGCCGTCACCCTGCTCGGAGCCGTCCTCACCGGCACCGCGTCCGACTGGCGGCTCGCCCAGGTCGGTGCGGGCGGCGCGGGACGGAGCCGGGGGATCGGGCACCTGGTACTCGCTCTGGACCCGGCCGCGTTCACCGGTACGGAGAACTTCGGCGCCGGACTGAGGGACCTGCTGACCACGGTCCGTACCTCGGCCGCCGCCGCGGACGGGCCCGTCCTGGCCCCGGGGGACCCCCAACGCGCCCACGAGCGGGACCGGGAGACCCGTGGCATCCCTCTGGACTCCCGCACCGCGGCGGTGCTCGCCGAACTGGCCGAACGGCTCGGCGTCCCGGGTCCCGTACCCGCGTCCGGCCCGGTCGGCGGGACGGTCCGGATGGCCACGGCGGCTCCCGGACCCGGCGCGTGCGACGGCAACTCGTTCAGCGCTTCCACCGCATCCACCCCATCCACCGCATCCGAGGAGGTTTCCGCGTGATCCTCGTGCTGATCAGCCCCCGCCAGGCGGGGCTGCCCTTCGCCGCCTGGCTGCCGGAGGAGGCGGGCCGGCTGGTCGCGGTCACCGCCGCCGGGACCGACGTGGGCCCCGGCTTCGCGGAGGTCGTCACCGTCCCCGACTACACCTGCGACGACACCGTGCTCGCCGCAGCCGGGGAAGCCGCCCGGAGGCACCGCCCACGCGCCGTACTGGCCCTGGCGGAGGCCGACGTCGAACGGGCCGCCCG
Organism: Streptomyces sp. NPDC037421; assembly: GCF_055602105.1. NCBI lineage: Bacteria > Bacillati > Actinomycetota > Actinomycetes > Kitasatosporales > Streptomycetaceae > Streptomyces > Streptomyces sp. NPDC037421. The sequence continues at coordinate 9,427 of NZ_JBVJWV010000003.1, read as the reverse complement.
ACTGCGTGGCGAACTCGCGCTGCCCGGCCTCGACACCACCGCGGCCGCCGCGTACCGCGACAAGGTCCTGATGAAGGAGTACGCGCGCACCGCGGGGATCCCGGTGCCCGCCTTCGCGCCTGTCGCCACCGTGCGCGACATCACGGACTTCATGGCCGCCCACCCCGGCCGGGTCGTCGTGAAACCACGAAGCGGCTCCGGTTCCACGGGCGTGCACGTGATCGACGCACCCGGCCGGGCGGCCCCCCTCGCCGAGCTGCTGGCGGACGGCTCGTACGAGGTCGAGGAGTTCGTCGAGGGCGCCCTGCACCACGTGGACGTCTTCCGGGTGGGGGGCGAGCAGGTGGCCGCCGTGGCGTCCCGGTACACGGGCGCGGGCTGCCTGACCCACTGGGCCGACGCCCCGCTCGGCTCCCGGAACCTCGATCCCGCCGACCCGCTGCACGAACGGCTGGTCGCGGAGACATGGCGGTTGATCGACGCGCTGCCGTCCCCGGACACCGTCTGCGCGCACGCCGAGTTCTTCGTCACCGGCAGTGGGAGCAGCAGCGGCGCCCAGGGCGGCAACGCCGGCAACGGCCGGATCGTGCTCTGCGAAGTGGCCGCCCGCGTAGGCGGCGGCCCCATTCCCACGATGCTCCGCCACGTCCTGGGCGTCGACCCGCGAGAGCTGTGGGCCCGTGTGGAGTGCGCACTGCCCGTCGCGCTCGACCGGGTGCGGGAACACGCGCGCACCGCACCCCGCGCCGCCTTCTGCGGCATCCCACCGAAGCGTGGCCGGGTGCTGCGGCTCCCCGAAGCGCCGCCCGGCGCACAGGACTTCGCCGTCCACACCCACATCGGGGACGACTGGAGCGGAGAGCGCTACCGTCTGCGCAAATCCGGCGACTTCCTGGCCAGTTGGGTGGTGACCGACCCTGACGCCGCCGCTCTGGACGCCAGGCTCGACGACACCGCACAGCAGGTCAGCGCGAGCTTCGGCTGGGAATACCCGCAGGAGACTGCTTCGTCCGCGATCCCTTCCCCCGCGGCGGCCGTGCCCGCGACCGCCGGATCGGGCCCGGCCGAAGGAGGCGCGCGATGACCGGAACGCGACCGACTCCCGCGCCCCCGGAGCCGGACGGCCCGTACACGGCCCGTCTGCTGCCGCCCGGCCACTTCCCGCAGAGCGGCGGCCTCACCGGCCCCGGCCGCCCGGACCTCGTCTGGGACGACCCCCGGTGGCTGCGCTTCACCGCGCGCACGGACCTCCACGAGGTCCGCTGCCTCGAAGTACTCGAAGGGCAGCGCCCGGTGGCCCTGGCCACGCTGCTGGTCACCGCCGAGCCGGGCGGACTGCTCTTCTACGACGCCCCACGGCTGGCAGGCACGCCGTCACCCATGGCCGAGCCCGAACTCCTCGACCCGGCCGACCGCGAACTCTGGGACAGGTACACGGCGTCCCTGCCCGAAGGCCGCCCGGACCACTACCCCTCGCTGGCCCTCGCCACCTTCGGCAACCACCACGGTGTGGCCCACTCCCCCGGGCGCTCCCCCCGCCAGCGCACGGCGGTCATGGCGGCGCTCCCCGCCCTCCTCCAGCGGGCCGCGGCCGAACTGGGCTGCCGCAGCACCGCCCTGCTGTACGTGGGCGAGCCCGACGCCGAAGCGATGGACGCCGCCGCCACCCGGGCCGGGTACCACGCCACGCTGCTCGGCGCCGAGGCCGTGCACGAGCTGTACGCGGACAGTACGGACAGTGCGGACACCGCCGACAGCAATGACAGCGCTGACACCGAGGACGCCGCGGACAGCTGGGAGTCGTACGTCGCCGGGATCGGCAGCCGCCGCCGCAGGGGCCTGCGCAAGGAGCTCGCGGCGTACGAGCGGGACGGCTTCCGCACCGTGGCCACCACCGGCCCGGGTGCCTTAGACGACACCGTGGTCGCGCTCCAGGTGGCCCACCGGGCGAAGTACGGGCTGCCCGGAGGGCACGATCGGGTCCGCCGCGACTTCGACGCGCTCCGGGAGGAGATCGGCGAGTCGTGCGTGGTGCTGGGCGCCGTGCGCGAGGACGTGATGCTCGGCTTCGCGCTGTACCTCAGAGCGGGCGACTCGCTCTTCCTGCGGACCGTGGGCTTCGCCCCCGAGGCCGCGGGCTGCTACCTCGCCCTCACCTACCACGAGACGACCCGCTGGGCGCTTGAGAACGGCATCCGCCGCATCCACTACGGGCTCGCCACCTACGAGGCCAAGTTCCAGCGCGGCTGCACACTGCGGCCCCGCTGGGGCTGGTTCGCCTTCCACGGCCCGGACGCCGACGGCTACCGCGAAGTGCTGGCCCTTCAGTCCCGAAGCGTCGAACGCCGCCTGGAACGGGTAGGCAGCCCCGCCACCCCCGTACCGTCCCGCCTCCCCTCCTCCTCGCACCCGTCCTACGGAGCCGCCCGATGAAGCTCACGCCCACCAGCGACATCTGGATGGACGGCAAGTTCGTCCCCTGGGACGAGGCGCAGGTCCACGTCCTCACCCCCAGCCTCCACTACGGATGGGGTGTCTACGAAGGCATCCGCGCCTATCCCACGGCCCAGGGCACCGCCGTCTTCCGGCTGCGCGACCACCTCAGGCGGCTGCACGACTCGGCGCGCGTCTACCTCATGGACCCGGGCTACAGCGTCGACGAACTCACCGAGGCGAGCGTCGAACTGCTGCGCCGCACCGGCCTGGGGGCCGGCTACCTCCGCCCGCTCGTGTACCTCGAGTACGGCACGATGGGCGTGGCACCGCGGCTGGACAGCGTCAGGGTCGCCATCGCCGCCTGGCCCTGGGGCTCCTACCTGGGAGAGAAGGCCGAGCAGGAGGGCTGCCGGCTGGCGGTCAGCAGCTGGCAGCGCAACGGTGTCCACTCCGTGCCGCCGCTCGCGAAGGCCACCGGCGCGTACGTGAACTCCGCACTGGCCAAGGTCGCCGCGGTGCGCGCCGGGTACGACGACGCCCTGATGCTCACGCCCGGCGGGCACGTGGCCGAGGCGTCCGCCGCGAACGTCTTCGCCGTACGGAACGGCGTGCTGCTCACCCCGCCGGTCAGCGACAACATCCTGCCGGGCATCACCCGGGACACCGTCATCACGCTCGCCCGCGACCTCGGCCACGAGGTCAGGGAACAGAGCCTGACCCGCAGCGAGCTCTATGTCGCCGACGAGGCGTTCCTCACCGGCACCGCCGCCGAGATCGTCCCGATCGCCTCCGTCGACGACCGCCCGGTCGGCGCCGAGGGCTGCGGGCCGGTCACCCGGCAGCTGCGCGAGGCCTTCCAGGACGTGGTGCACGGCCGGACGGCCGGCCGCGACGACTGGCTCACCCGGGTATGACAACCCCCTTCTGACCGAAGGCGGTCGAGAGCACGCACCGGAGATCTCCCGAGGGAGGTCCCCCGCACGAGTCCGCGCGGGCCCACACGCGAGTCCGCGTGCGGGCCACCGTACGAGAACCCCCGTACATCCCTTACACCGAGGTGAAGAGTCATGTCCGAGCACGTCCTGGTCATCGGCAGCGGCCGAGACCTCCCCACCCGCCTCCGCCGGGCCCGGCCCGGCACCCGGACGACCGTCATCTGCCGTCTGGACTACCTGTCGAGACTCCGCGAGACGACGGAGCACACCCGGGTCATCGGGGTGCGTACCGACGCCCCCGACGACGAGTGGATCGCGCTCGCCCGGACCGTGCACGCCAGCCATCCGTTCACCCGCATCGTGGCCTTCGGCGAACGCGACCAGGACAAATGTGCGGTGGTCGGCGAGGCGCTGGGCCTCGCCGCGCACTCCCCGCGGACCGTCGGGCTGGTGTACGACAAGCAGGCCATGCGGGCCCGGCTGCGCGAGGCCGGGATCGACTCCACCGCCTGCGCCCTGGTCTCCGACGCCGGCGAACTGCGGGCGTTCCTCGCCGTGCACGGCACCCCCTGCATCGTGAAGCCGGGCAGCGGCTCCTTCAGCAAGGGCGTCGCCCTGGTCCGCGAGGAGGACGAGGCCGAAGCGGCCTTCGCCAGGGCCTGCGGGGAACTCGGGGACTTCCGCGGCGCCGAGGTCCTGGTGGAACAGTTCCACGAGGGGCCGCAGTTCAGCGTCGAGGCGTTCTCGGAGGCGGGTGAGCACCAGATCGTCGCGATCACCCGCAAGTACTCGGACCCGCTGACCTTCGTCGAACTGGGTCACGTCTCGCCCGCCGACCTCGACCCTGACCAGCAGAAGCAGGTCCACGACTACGTGGAGCGGATCCTGGACGCCCTGGGCATCGGGTCCGGGGCCACCCACACCGAGATCGTCCTCGGCGCGGCGGGACCGCAGGTGATCGAGACGCACGTACGCATGGGCGGCGACGAGATCCCGGCGCTGGCACACGACGTGACCGGCGTCGACATCGCCGAATGCCTCATCCGCCACACCCTTGGCGAAACGGTCCTCCCCGGCATCCGCGCCACGCTCGCCGAGCCGCGCACCCCGCGGAGTTCGGCGATCTGGTTCGCCGCCCTTCCCGCGCCCGGAGTGCTCGCCGCGACCTCGGGTCTCGAAGAGGCCCTCGGCGTGCCCGGGGTGACCGAGGTGCACCTGCTGGCGGCGGCCGGATCCACCGTCGGCGCCCTGGAGTCCTCCGAGTCGCGCGTCGCCTACGCCCGCGCGCTCGCCCCGACCGCCGACGGGGCGCTGTCCGCCGCCCGGGAAGCGGTGAACCGCCTGAGCTTCCAGCTGCGGGTACGGGCCGCGGGCAGAGGAGCACTGTGACCCCCTCCTCACCTGCGCGGTCCGCCCCTCGGCACCCCCACCGCATCACCCTGGCCGATTTCCGCGCCGCCGCCCGCGAGGTCCTGCCCGCCACCGCGTTCGACTACCTGGAAGGCGGCGCGGCGGACGAACGGACGGTGCGGTGGAACGCCGAGGCCTACGAACGGCTGGCGCTGCTGCCCCGGGTCCTCACCGGCACCTCGGGCGTGGACACGCGCCGCACCCTCTACGGCACGGAACTCCCCTCGCCGGTCCTGCTGGCACCGACCGCCTCGCACGGGCTGTTCCACCCCGAGGCGGAAGCGGCCACCGTACGCGGCGCCGCGGCCACGGGAGCGCTCACGACCGTGAGCACCTTCTCCACCCTTACGCTCGAAGAGATCGGCGCCGCGGCCACCGGGCCGTGGTGGTTCCAGCTGTACGTGCAGAGGGACCGGGCGCTCACGGAGGAACTGGTGCACCGGGCCCGTGAAGCGGGAGCCGGTGCTTGCGTGGTCACCGTCGACACCCCGGTGACCGGCCTGCGGGAACGGGACCTGCGCAACGGATTCGCCCTCCCCTCCCACGGGACCCCCGCCAACCTGGCCGGCCCGGCCGGCTCCTCGGCAGGCTCGCGCCCTGGTGGGCCCGGATCCGCACACCAGGGCATCCACGACCCGCGGATCGACCCGGCGGTCGGCTGGTCCGACCTCGAACGGCTGCGTACGGTGTCCGGGCTGCCGGTCCTGGCCAAGGGCATCGTGCGCCCCGAGGACGCCCGCCGGGCGGCCGAATCCGGAATCGGCGTCTGGATGTCCAACCACGGGGGCCGCAACCTGGACACGGCAACCGCTCCCCTCGCCACGCTGCCCGCCGTCGCCGAAGCGGTGGCGGGCCGGGTCCCGGTCGTCGTCGACGGCGGGATCCGCCGCGGCACCGACGTGGTGAAGGCGTTGGCGCTCGGCGCGGACGCCGTGGCGATCGGCCGCCCGTACGTCTGGGGCCTGGCCGTCGACGGCGCCGACGGCGTCAGCGCCACCCTGCGCGCCCTGCACCGGGAGACGGAACTCGCCCTCGCCCTGCTGGGCGCCCCGGACCTGGCCTCGCTGACCCCGGACCTGGTGGGCCCGGCCTGGTGAACCTCCGGCTGCAGGGCGTGCGGGTTACCCCGGCGAAGACCGGCGCATCCGCGGCTACGCCATGCCCGGCGACGTCGTCGCCGTGTTCGCCGAGGCGCTGAAGACCGTGGATGGGGAGACCATCCCGCATCCCTGACCCCGAGGCCGGCTCTCACGTGCCGGGGACGAGCTCTGCGGTGACCCCGCGGGCGGTGACTCGGCCGGTCTCCAGGAGGTGCACCGTGTCGGTGTACGCGGCGATCAGGTGGAGCTCGTGGGAGACCATCACCACGGTCAGACCGCGTTCGGCGCGCAGCCGGGCCAGCAGCTCCATGACGGTGACGGCGGTCTCGGGGTCGAGGGCGGACGTGATCTCGTCGCAGAGCAGGTAGCCGGGATCGGTGGCGAGGGCTCGGGCGATGGAGACGCGCTGGCGCTGGCCGCCGGAGAGTTCGCCGGGGTGTCGGGCGGCGAAGTCGGCCGGGAGCTCAACCTGCTCCAGGAGCTCGCCGACCTTGCCCGCGATCCGCGGCCGCGGCAGTCCGCTGTGCAGGCGCAGGGGTCTGGCGAGGGCGGCGCCGACGGTACGGGAGGGGTTCAGGGCATCGAGCGGGTTCTGCGGCACGAGTTGGATCCGGCGATGGTGCTCGCGCCGGCGCTTGCGGGCGGTGAGGGCGAGCGGGTGACCGTCCAGGGTGAGCCGGCCGGCGTCCGCGGGGTGGAGCCCCGCCAGCACGCGGAGCAGCGTGGTCTTGCCGGAGCCCGAGGGCCCGACGATTCCGGTGGCGGTGCCGGGAGCTGCGGCGAAGTCGACCGAGTCGAGGGCCTGCTGGCGCCCGGCGCGGTGGCTGAAGGCGACGCGGATGCCCTGCGCGCGCAGCCCTTCCCCGTCCTCCTTGGAGACCGGTGACAGGGGACCGGCGTCGGGTGCGGCAGCCCGCTGGGACGGTAGGGGTACGGGCCGTGGTGCGGTGAGGCGTACGACGTGATCGGCGCAGGCCTCGACGAGTTCGGGGTCGTGGCAGGCCATGACGACGGCCAGGCCCCGGCTCGCGGCCAGGTCGCGGAGCAGTTCGGCGATCTCGTCGCGGAGGACTGAGTCGAGCCCGGCGGTGGGTTCGTCGAGGAGGAGGATCTCGGGGGTGCGGGCCAGGGCCCGGGCGAGGGCCACGCGGCGCTGCTGGCCGCCGGATATCGCGGTGGGGCGCCGGTCGGGCAGGCCGTCGTCGACCGGGAGGCGGCACTCGCGCAGGAGCCCGAGCACGGCTTCGTCGCTCGGGTCGCCGGCGGTCTCGGCGACGATGCCGCGGATCTTCATCCGGGGGTTGAGGGCGGATCCGGGATCCTGGCCGACGTAGGCGATGCGGTTGCGGCGCAGCAGACGCAGGTCCGCGGGCCCGAGGTCGCCCGGGCTGTGGCCCAGGACGTCGAGGGTGCCGGCGGTGACGGCCGCCCCGTCGGGGAGGTGGCCGATCAGTGCGCGGAGCAGGGTGGTCTTGCCGGAGCCGGAGGGGCCGGTGAGGGCGGTGATCTGTCCGGCGCGAACGGTCAGTGAGGCCGGGTGCAGCAGTACCGGGCCGTCGGGGATGCGGATTTCGAGGCCCGTGGCCGAGGCCACGGGGGTGGCCGTCGTCGGGGTGGCCGGGTGTTCCGTTGCGGGTGCGTTGTCGCTCACGAGGTGGTCACCGCCTTGAGTGCGGAGCGGGAGGCGAGGGAGGCGGAGGCAAGGTTGAAGCTGATCGCCAGGACGGCGATGGCCAGGCTGGGGGCGAGTACGGCCCAGGGGTTGAGGAGGATGCCCGGGGCGTTCTCACGGATCATCAGGGCCCAGTCGGCCGCCGGGGGCTGGGGGCCGATCTGGAGGAACCCCGCCATGGAGATGACGTACACGGCTTCGACGAAGCGGAGTCCGAACAGGGCGAGGACGGTGGCCCGCAGGTTCGGCAGCAGTTCGCGCAGGGCGATGTAGGCGGTCCCCTCGCCGCGGGCGGTGGCGGCTTCGACGTAGCCGGCCGATGCCAGCGGGGCGGCGGCGGAGGCGACGATGCGGATGGCGTACGGGGTGCCGAGGACGATGGCCGCGGCGATGACGGCCCAGCGCCCGCCGCCGGGCCAGGCCAGGGCGACGAGCATGATCCCGAGGACGGGCGGAAGCAGGATGAAGACGTCGGCGGTCCGCTCGATGGCCCGCCCGACCCTCGGGCGCAGTACGGCGGCGCAGCCGACCACGGTGGCGAGGGCGGTGACGACGAAGGCGATGAGCAGGGCTCCCGCGATCAGTGCGGTGCCGCCGTGCAGCAGTCGGCTGAGCACGTCCCGGCCGAGTTGGTCGCCACCGAGCAACGCCCCGTCCCCGGCGGCCGCGTAGGGCGCGGTGACGGGGTTGTCGACGGGGTGCGCGGCGAGCCAGGGGCCGGTCAGGGCCAGGAGGACGAGGAGCAGGCCGGGGACGACTCGGAGCAGCGTCCGGGAACGGGCCCGGGTCCGGCCTGGGATGGCGCGGGAGGCCGTGTCGGGGAAAGCTGTTTCGGCGGCACTCACGGGCGTCCTCCCAGGGTACGGGCGCGTATCAGGTCGGCGGCCAGGAGGACGAGGCTGATGGCGGCGCCGGCGCAGACGACCACTCCGGCGATGAGGGGGGTGTCGCGGCTGCTGACGGCGGCGGCCATGACGGAGCCGATGCCCGGGTAGTTGAAGAGGGTCTCCACGACGACGGCTCCGCCGAGCAGCATGCCGGTGGAGGTGGCGATGCCGGTGGCGATGGCTGGTACCGCCCCGGGCAGGGCGTGGCGCAGCACGACCCGGTGGACGGGCAGCCCGTCGAGATGGGCGGCTTCGACGTGGGGGGTGCGGGCCTGGTCGGCGAGGGCGCCGCGGACTATGCGGGTGTTCCATCCGGTCTGCGGGATGACCAGGGCCAGCACCGGCATGATCAGCATGGTCCAGTCGGCGAGTGAGCCGTCGGCGCCGGTGAGGGTGACGGCGGGGAGCCAGCCGGTCCACAGGGACAGTACGAGCAGCAGTCCGACCGAGACGACGAACTCCGGTACGGCGAAAGCCGCGGTGGAGGTGTGGCCGATGATCCGGTCGGCGAGCCGGCCGGGGCGGGTCGCGGCCCAGCAGCCCAGGGCGAGGGAGGCGGCGACGGTGAGGGCGAAGGCGGTCCCGCCGAGGATGAGCGTGTTGGGGAGGGGGTCGGCGAGGAGGTCGGTGACCTTCTGGCCGCGCGCGCTGGTGCCGAGGTCTCCGGTGGGCAGGGCGGTCATCCAGTCGGCGAACCGTTCCCAGACCGGGCGGTCGAGGCCGAGCAGGTGACGGCGCGCGGCGACGTCGGCGGCGCTGTCACCGCGTTCCGAGCTGGCGCTCGCGGCGTCGCCGGGGAGCAGTTCGACGGCGGCGAACACCGCGGCGAGCAGGACGACGAGCATGAGGGCCCGGCGGGCCACGGCGCCCGTGAGGCGCAGGAGGATGCGGCGCGGCGGGGGGGGGGGGGGGGGGGGGGGGGGGGGGGGGGGGGGGGGGGGGGGGGGGGGGGGGGGGGGGGGGGGGGGGGGGGGGGGGGGGGGGGGG
>NZ_JBVJWV010000002.1:422223-462610 GCF_055602105.1 Streptomyces sp. NPDC037421 | reverse complement strand
CCCCCCCCCCCCCCCCCCCCCCCCCCCCCTCCCCCCCCCCCCCCCCCCCCCCCCCCCCCCCCCCCCCCCCCCCCCCCCCCCCCCCCCCCCCCTCCGGCACGTTCCGGGCCCGCAGGCAAAGGATTTGGTCTAGACCTTGACAGGTCCAGACCACTATCGGTTCAGTGGCGGTAGTCGTCGCCCCCCCATTCCCGCGACGATTCCCCCCACTCCAGGAGCAGTTACGTGATACCCACGCTTCGCCGCCGCGCCCTCTCCCTCGCCGCGGCGGCCGCCGCGACCCTCGGCCTGGCCGTCGCCCTGCCCGCCTCCCCCGCCGCCGCGGCCCCCGCCTGCGCCGGGGCCTGGAGCTCCTCCGCCGTCTACACGGGCGGCGCGAGCGCCTCGTACGGCGGCCACAACTGGCAGGCCAAGTGGTGGACCCAGGGCGAGACGCCCGGCACCACCGGCCAGTGGGGCGTCTGGTCGGACCAGGGCGCCTGCGGCGGCGGGGGCCAGGACCCCGACCCGGGCACCGGCAACCCGTCCGGCTTCGTGGTCAGCGAGGCCCAGTTCAACCAGATGTTCCCGAACCGGAACCCCTTCTACACCTACAACGGCCTGGTGGCGGCGCTCTCCGCGTACCCCGGCTTCGCCAACACCGGAGACGACACCGTCAAGCGGCGCGAGGCGGCCGCCTTCCTCGCGAACGTCTCCCACGAGACGGGCGGCCTGGTGTACATAGTGGAGCAGAACACCGCCAACTACCCGCACTACTGCGACGCTTCCCAGCCCTACGGCTGTCCCGCCGGCCAGGCCGCGTACTACGGCCGCGGCCCCATCCAGCTCAGCTGGAACTTCAACTACAAGGCGGCGGGCGACGCCCTCGGCATCAACCTGCTCGCCAACCCCTACCTGGTGGAGCAGGACCCGGCCGTCGCGATGAAGACGGCGCTCTGGTACTGGAACACCCAGAACGGCCCCGGCACGATGACCGCGCACGCGGCCATGGTCAACGGGGCGGGCTTCGGCGAGACGATCCGCTCCATCAACGGGGCCCTGGAGTGCAACGGCGGGAACCCGGCGCAGGTGCAGAGCCGGGTGAGCAAGTACCAGAGCTTCACCCAGCTGCTGGGCGTCACTCCGGGGAACGACCTGAGCTGCTGACGGCGCGGAGGGCCCGGCTCACCGGCCGGCCCGGCTCACTGGCCGCGCAGCGCGGTGGCCAGCTGGGCGCGGGAGCGGACGTCGAGCTTCTGGTAGATCCGGGTGAGCCGGGCCTCCACCGTCTTGACGCTCAGGAAGAGCTTCGCCGCCGCCTCCTGGTTGCTGGCTCCCCCGGCGACCAGGAGGGCGAGCCGGGCCTCCGCCTCGGTCAGGGCCGCCACCCCGGGGTGCGGACCGCAGCTCTCGGGCGTGTTCTCCCGGGCCAGGTCCAGCCAGGGCCCGGCCCCGGCGGCCTCGAACAGTTCGGCGGCGGCCCGCAGGGCGGCGCGGGCGGGGGCGCGGCGGCGGCGCCGGCGTTCCACGCGGGCCAGCGCGAGCAGGGTACGGCCGTGTTCGAGGGGCAGTCCGAAGGCGCCGAACCGCTCGGCGGTGGCCTCCAGCAGGGCGACGGCCGGCTCCGGCTCGCCCCGCGCGGACAGGCACAGCCCGCGGGCCCGGTCCAGGGCCGCGAGCACGGTGGCCCGGCCGAGGGAACGGGCGACCGGGGTGAACCGGTCCAGCAGCTCGGCGGCCTCGCCGGGCGCGTCGGCGGCGACCAGCGCCTCGGCGAGCTCCCCGTGCCAGCGCAGGACGGAGGGGTCCACCACCTGCTGGGCCTCCTCCAGGGCGGCGACCCGGCTCAGGGTGGCGACCGCCTTCGCGGCCTCCCCGGTGGCGAGTTCCACGGTGCCGAGCGCGTACAGCCCCCGGGACAGGAAGACCTGGTCGCCCTCCTCCTCGGAGGCCCGGATGCCCCGGCGGGCGTACGCGGCGGCGCGGGCGAAGCTGCCGCCGGCGGCCTCGGCGGTGGCGGCCACGTACCAGGCCGGACCGGGTGAGAGGCCCGCCTCGATGGTGAGCTCCAGGGCGCGGCGGGCGTGGAGGGCGCCGCGTACGCAGTGGCCGCGGCGCAGTTCGGCCTCGGTCATGCTGCGCAGCACCTCGAAGACGTCCTCGGCGGAGCCGGTGCGCTGGACGGCGGGCAGCAGGACGAGGAGCTGGCGGCGGGCGTCGGGGAGCCGGTCGTCGAAGAGGGCGTGGCGGACGGCGAGGAACTGGGGGGCGTTGCGCATGCCGAGGGGGACCTCGGGGGCGGGCAGGGCGAGGGCCTCGGCCAGGATGTCCTCGGCGTCGGGGTCGCCGAGGATGCGGCCCATCCGGGCCCGGACGGTCAGGGCCATGGCTTCGGCGACCTGGTCCCCCCCGGCCTTCGCGAGCGCTCCGGCCTCGGCGGCGGCGTCGCGGGCGCGGACGGGGTCGCCGTCGCCGATGTTGTGCTTCCAGGCGATCCGCAGCTGGACGGCGGCTTGCAGGGAGGGGTCGCCGGCGGCGTCGGCGACGGCGTGGGCGATGGTCTCGTCGAGGTCGGCCAGGGCCTGCCCGGCGGCGTCGATCACCGCGAGCCGGGCCCGGACCCGCTGGGCGGGCGAGGCGTCGCGGGCGAGGACGGCGCGGGTGGCGCGGCGGGCGAGGTCGGCGCGGCCGGCCCAGCCGGCGTCCTCGGCGGCGCAGACGAGGCGGGCGAGCTCCTGCTGGGGGAAGGCGGCGGGGGTGCGTTCGGCGGCGAGCAGCCCGAGCTCGGCGGCCAGGGCCCGCTGGCCCCGGCGGCGGCAGGCGTCGGCGGCCCGGGTGATCTCGGCGGCCAGCTCCGCGTCGGGGGTGTCGACGGCGAGCGCGCGGTGGCGTACGGCCTGGACGGGGTCGTCCACGGCGGCGGCGAGCGCGGCGTGCCCGGCGGCCCGCTCGGGCCAGCCGGCGTCGGCGGCCAGGGCGGCGGGCAGGGCGCCGGCGGTGAAGGCGACGGTGCCGTCCTCGGCGACGGTGACCAGTGCGGCCCGTTCGGCCTGCGCGAGTTCCGCCTCGGCGTCGCGGCGTCCTGCCCGGCGCAGCAGGGCGGTGGTGGGGCGGGCGGCGAGGGCGGCGAGCAGCAGGGTGGGGCGGGTCCGGCCGGGGGCGGCGGCGAGGAGCCGGCGGGCGACCTCGCGGGCCTGGCCGGTGAGGGGCAGGGTGTCGGCGTGGTGGGCGCCGCCGCCCTGGCCGGCGGCGGCTTCGGCGAGGGAGTGGCCGAGGGCGAGGGCGAGGCGCGGGTTGCCGCCGCTGGCCTGGTGGATGCGGCCGGCGAGGCGGGCGGGCAGGCCGTGGCGCAGCAGCAGTTCGGCGACCTCGTCGGCGCCGAGCGCGGGGACGTGGACGACGGGGGTGCCGGGGCCGCAGAGGGATTCGGCGACGGGTGCGGCCTGGACGCATTCGGCGGCGAGGACCCGGACGCGCGGCGGGGTCAGGCGCAGGACGAAGCGGAGCAGGTCGGTGCTCTCGGGGTCGAGCCACTGGGCGTTGTCGAGGACGAGCAGGACGGGGCCGGGGGCGGCGAGGCTGCGGAGCACTTCGACGACGGCCAGGCGCAGGGCGACGTGGTCGCGGCCGGCGCGGGGGGCGTCGGCCTCGCGGCGGAGCAGCGCGATGGCGGTGCGCTGGGGTCCGGCGAGGCGGTCCAGGGCGGTGCGGGGGACGGAGGCGAGGAGGGCCGCGGCCGCGGCCTCGGGTATCTCCCGGTCGGCGGCTTCGGGGGCGAGGCGCAGGACGGTTTCGCGCCGCCGGGCGGCGGCGGCCGCGACGGCGCGCGCCACCTCGGTCTTTCCGGAGCCGGCGCATCCGGTGAGGACGGCGCGGCCGTGCGTGGTCAGCGCCCGGTCGACCGCCTCGATGAGTGCACCGTGTCCGACGTTGGTGTCAGCGTTCCCCGTCGCCGCCACGCACAGCCACCAGCCTTTCGCGCCCCTGCTCCTGTGCCCTTCCTGTGAGACGCGACAATACGAGGTCAGCCCCCCGACGGACCCGGATTGTGACGCAGAATTCAGTCAGGCGGCAGGAATGCGCCGCGGGCCTGCCGGTACGGGAGGTACCGGCAGGCCCGCGCACTGGATTGGTCCGTACCATCGGTCCGTCAGAACGGAGTTGGGGGGCTCCGCCGGGACCGGTGCGGGACCGGGGTCAGAAGCCGAGGTTCCAGGAGTCGATCTTGCCGGTGTCGCCGCCGGCGTTGTCGTTCACGCGGAGCTTCCAGGTGCCGTTCGCGACCTCGGAGGAGGCGTTGACGGTGTAGGTCTGGTTGATGTTGTCCGTGCTGCCGCCGGCCCGGTTGTGCAGGGTGTAGACGGTGCCGTCGGGGGCGACCAGGTCGACCTTGAGGTCACCGATGTAGGTGTGCGCGATGTTCACGCCGACCTGGAGGGCGGCCGGGGCGTTGCCGGTCACACCGGTGACGGTGATGGGGCTCTCGACCGTGGTGTTGTCGCCGATGGCGAAGTCGGCGGTGTTCTCGAAGGCCGGGGTGGGCTGGGTCGAGGTCACGGCGTTGACGGTCGCGGTGGCGTCGGCGAGGCCGGCGCCGCAGCCGCCGGTGCAGGTGCCGGCCAGCGGGCGGGCGTTGGCCTTGATGGCCGACTCGATCTGCGCCGGGGTCAGCGAGGGCTTGGCCGCGACGAGGAGGGCGGCGAGGCCCGCGACGTGCGGGGCGGCCATGCTGGTGCCCTGGTACGGCTTGTAGATCTCGGCGCCGGGGGTGGTGGTGCCACCGTTCAGCGTGGAGAGGATGCCGTTCTCGGGGGTGGTGACGGTGCCGGGCGTGTCGGTGGCGCGGCGGGTCTCACCGCCCGGGGCGGCGACGTCGATGATCGCGCCGTAGTTGGAGTAGAAGGAGCGGTCGCCGGAGCGGCTGCTGGCGGCCACGTTGACCACGTTGTTGCAGCTGGCGGGCGAGAAGCCGGCCGCGTCCGCGTTGCTGTTGCCGGCGGCGACCACGACGGTGGTGCCGCGGGCGACGGCCGCGTTGATGGCGTTCTGGTAGCTGGAGGTGCAGGCGCCGGAGCCGCCGAGGCTCATGTTGATGACCTTGGCGGGGGTGGCGTTCGCCGGGACGCCCGCGACGGTGCCGCCGGAGGCCCAGGTGATGGCGTCGACGATGTCCGAGGTGGCGCCGCCGCACTTGCCGAGCACGCGGACGGGCTGGATCTTGGCGTTGTACGCGATGCCCGCGACGCCCTTGCCGTTGTTGGTCGCGGCGCCGATGGTGCCGGCGACGTGGGTGCCGTGCCAGGAGGAGTCGCTGGCCTTGGATCCGGTGCCGCACTCGCCGGCCGCGCTCCAGTCGCCCTGGTCGGCCGGGTTGCTGTCGCGGCCGTTGCCGTCACGGGCGGCGGTGGAGCTGCTGATGAAGTCGTAGCCGGCGACGACGTTGGGGGCCACGTCGGAGTGGGCCACGTAGCCGGTGTCGATGACGGCGACGGTGACGCCGGAGCCGGTGGTCTTGTCCCAGGCGGCGGGCACGTTCATGCCGGCGGTGGGCTCGAAGAGGTCCCACTGCTTGGCGTACTCGGTGTCGTCCGGGGTGGCCATGGCGTAGGCGCGGGAGTCCGGCTCGACGTAGGCGACGTCCGGGTCGGCGCGGAACTGGTCCATCACCTTCGCGGCGTCGGCCGGGGCGGTCGCACCGCCGAGGTTGACGAGCGCGGCTCCGGTGCCGAGACGGCGGTCGAACTTGGCCTTCTTGCCGGCCTTCTGGCCCTTGGCGGCGGCGTCGGTCGCGGCCGCGTCGTTGGAGCTGGCCTCGGAGGCCGAGGACTTGTAGCCGACGATCAGGTTCTCGACCGGGGCGGCGGCGGGGGCGGCGGGGGCCGCGGCGGCCGGGAGGGTGGAGGCGGCCGGGTCGTTCGCGGGGGTCACGGCCACCGCGGAGGTGGCGGCGCCGGCGAGCAGGGTGACGGACATGGCCACGACGGATATGAGCCGACGTCTGGGTGCGTGCACGGTGTTCCCCTTTACGGGCCGGTTCCGGGCAGGCCGGAGCGGCCGGTCGGTGCAGGTGTGGGAGGTGGAACCGGCGGAAGCGGGGCCTGGACGGGCTGGTCGAACCCGCCCCGGCCGCCGCCGCGCGCCACGTCGCCCGGCCGCAACGGCGGGGCAGGGCGACGGCGTACCCCGGCGATCAGCGCGTCCGCGGTCGCTTCACACCATGTGGGGTTGGTGCGGGGCCGCCCGGGGCGCGGAAGATCGCCGGTGGGCAGACAGTAGGCAACGCGGGGGTGAACCCGATACGGGGAAAACCCTTGTCCGGACCCTGTGGGGCCCCCGCCCCGCCCGGGGGTTACCGGGGGTCGGCGGGATCTGCCGGCTCAGCGCGGGTTGAGCTTGCGGAAGTACGTCCAGCTGGACTCGTTGGGCTCGGCCCACTTCTCCGGGGCGCGGGCGAACTCCGGGTGGCGGGCGGCGATGTACGCGCGGGTGCGCTCGGGCACCTCGGCGTAGGAGGCGAGCTTCACGCCCCGGCAGTGGAAGGTGAGGCCGCCGGGGCGCTGGCCCTGCTCCATCCAGGGCAGCCAGGGGGACATCCGGGTCCAGGACATGGTGGCGGGGACGCTCGGGGCGTCACCGGCGAGGGCGGCGGCGGAGGTGAAGAACTGGAAGAGCTCCAGGGCCCGGTAGGTGTCGTCGGCGGAGTTCAGCGGGTAGTCGGCGACCGGCAGCGGGGAGGGGTAGGCGAGGGGGATCTCCAGGCTGAAGCAGACCTGGTCGCCCAGTTCGGTGCGCGGGACGGGGAAGGGCCGCCACCGCTGGTTGGCCGGATCGTTCCAGACGTGCACCACGGGCTTCCCCTGCCAGGTCTCCAGGACCTCCCGCGTGGCGGGGTCGAGGTAGAAGGCGGCCTCGCGGGAGAGCATCCGGTAGCCGCCGCCCTCCTCGTCGGCCTCCAGCCGGGCGGCGTTGAGGCCCTCGAAGCCGAAGAGGCGGCGGTAGGGCTCGCCGGGGGCCCAGGAGTGGATGTCGCCGGTCCACCAGAAGACCGTGTCCCCGCCGTCGAGGGAGGCGCGGGTGCGGGCGAAGGCGTGCAGGAGCTCTTCCGGTGTCATACGAGAACTCTCGGGGGCGGGCCCGCGGCCGGACAAGCACCGGACGGGCCATACTCGCACCGCACCGGGCCTGTTCGGGCCGTGTGGACGCGGCGCGCGCGTGCGGCCGTCCCCGGGGACGCGGCTCCCGTCGGCGCCCGGCCCCACACCTACGAAATCCCGGACGCTCCCTCGTGCGGACGCCCGGTTGACGGTCCGGCGCGGCAGCGGCGACCGTGACCGTCATGGGGAACGGAAACCGCCTGCTTGCGCTGCTCGTCTGCCTGGTGCTGGGCGCCGGGCTGGCCGCCGCCGTGCTGGGCGCCTCCCGGGCGGCCGGCCCGCGCCACGCCTCCGCCGCCGGGGACCGCGTGGACATCGCCGGCGTCCCGCCCGGCCCCGCCCCGCCGCCCGCCGGACCGGACGCCTCGGCGGGCACGGTGACGGTGGACTGCGGGCGCAACGAGGAGGGCCACTGGAACGAGGACAACCTGGTGGTCTCGCCGGGGCTGCGGGCCGGCGCCCACCACACCCACGCGTACGTGGGCAACCTGTCCACGGACGCCCTGTCCACCGACGCCTCGCTGGCCGCGGCCGCCACGAGCTGCGCCGGCGGCGACCGTTCCACGTACTACTGGCCGGTCCTGCGGCGCACCGACCGGCCGGGCGGACGCGCGCACGAGGGTGCCGCCGGGCACGGCAACACGGGTGAGATCCTGCCCGAGGCCTCGGTGCGGGTGGAGTTCCGGGGCAGTCCGGTCGGCAAGGTGGTGGCGATGCCCCGCTTCCTGCGCGCGATGACGGGGGACGCCGTGGCGTACACGGCCGCGACGGACGCCGCCGTCCGGGCCCGGTGGGGCTGTTCGGGCTCCCCCGGCCGGTCCACGACGAGCTATCCGCTCTGCCCGGCCGGCGATCTGGTGACCCGTACGCTCGTCTTCCCCTCCTGCTGGAACGGGCTGGACACGGCGGCCGCCGACCACCGCTCCCACCTCGTGTTCCCCTCCGCCCAGGGGGTGTGCCCCCAGGGCATGTTCCCGGTGCCCGAGCTGCGGCTCTCGCTGGCCTACGCGGTGCCGCCGGAGGTGCCGATCGCCCTCGACTCCTTCCCGGAGCAGCGGCACAGCCCGAGGACGGACCACGCGATGTTCGTGGACGTGATGACCGACGGGCGGATGGAGGAACTGGTCGCCTGCCTCAACGAGGGCCGCACCTGCCGGATGTGAGTGACGCAGGTCACATGAACCGGCGGGGCCCCACGGGCGTGTTCCGACCGCACGACGCGATACGAGGCGGACGGAGAACCTGTATGCCTGGACCACTGTGGCCCCGCACTCGGCGGGGCTCTACCGACGAGGCGCTGATCAGGGCGGTGTACGAGGAGCACGGCAACGCGCTGCTCGCCTACGCCACGCGGCTGACCGGGGACCGGGCCGCCGCCGAGGACGTCGTCCAGGAGACGCTGATCCGGGCCTGGCGGCATTCCGAGGTCCTGGTCAACGGGAAGGGCTCGGTGCGCGGCTGGCTGCTCACCGTGACCCGCAACATCATCACCGACCGGTACCGGGCCAAGGCCGCCCGGCCGCCGGAGGTCTCCGGCTCCGCGGCCGCTCCCCCCGTCGAGGGGGACCACGCGGACTCGGTGGTGGACACCATGACGGTGCTCGGCGCCCTGGACCGGCTGTCGCCGGAACACCGGGACGTGCTGACGGAGTTGTACTACCGCCAGCACAGCGTCGCCGAGGCCGCCGACCGGCTCGGCATCCCGGCGGGCACGGTCAAGTCGCGCTCGCACTACGCGCTGAAGGCCCTGCGCGAGGTGTTCGGGGACGGCGCCGGTGACGGCGCGAGGAGGAAAGGAACCGGCCGGCCGCCCCAGCAGCCCGGCGGACTGCGGGAGGTGGTGGCGTGAACCGGCAGCGGCACGAGGAGGAAGTGGAACTGCTCGGCCCGTACGTGCTCGGCGTCCTGGACGAGGAGGAGGTACGGCGCGTCGAGGGGCACCTCGGCGACTGCGTGCGGTGCCGGGAGGAGGTGGCCGCGTTGCGTGAGATGGAGAGGGTGCTCGGGGAGGTGCCCGAGGAGGCCTTCCTCGACGGGCCCCCGCAGGGCGGGGACCTGATGCTCCAGCGGACCCTGCGGCAGGTGCGCGGGGAGCGGGCGGCGGCCGCGCGGTGGCGGGCCGGTGTGGTGGGCCTGGCGGCGGCGGCCTCGCTGGCGGCCGTGTTCTGGGCCGGGGCCCGGGTGGGCGCGGACGACGGGAACACCGGGGCGCTGCCCCCGCCGCCGTCGCCGACCGTGTCCGCGGTGCCCTCGCCGCCGGTGGCGGGGACCCGGGTGGCCTCCGCGACGGACGCGGGTACGGGCGCGCGGATGACCGTACAGCTGACGCCGGCCGCCAAGTGGGTGCGGCTGCACGCGGCGGTGACCGGGGTGCCGGCGGGCGAGCGGTGCCGGCTGGTGGTGGTCTCCCGGGACGGTACGCGTTCCACGGCCGGCGGCTGGGTGGTGGGCACGGCGGAGCACGGCGAGGGGAAGGGCGCGGCCCTGGACGGCTCCGCGGCCGTGGACCCCTCGGACGTCAAGGAGGTCCTGGTGGTGAACGAGGCGGGCCGGACCTTCGTGTCCGTCCCGGTGTAGCCGCCGGGTGCGGTACGGGGACCCGCGCGGGTCCCCGTACCGGCTTCTCACGGGTTGTGGAAGCGGACCTCGGGAGTGTCCGCGCGGGGGCCGTCCAGGACCGGCCTGGGCTGCCCCTTGAGGTGCTGGTCGAAGAAGGCGGCCGCGTAGGTCCGGGTCAGCTCGATGGTGCGGGAGCCGGACAGCGGCGCCTCGGGGTGGGGCAGGCCGAGCTGGTCGCGGATGGCGGGGAAGTCGGTGGGACCGAAGTGGTCGGTGCCCTCGACGGTGATCCAGCGCTTCCAGCCGTCGAGGTGCGGCCAGGCCTTCGACCAGTCGCCGTTCGCCGGGCTCCCGGGCACGCTGGCGGCGGAGCCGAACAGCATGAAGGGGCGGCCGCCGGTCCCGGCGGCCGGAAGGGGATCGGGCAGGCCCCCGTCCATGTCGAAGCCCGCGCGGATCCGCTGGTCGGCGGCCATGGCCGGCAGGGCCGCGGAGCCGCCCATGGAGTGGCCCGCCATGGCGATGCGGCGCTGGTCGATGAGCCCGGCGTGGCGCCAGGCCGGGTGGCGGCCGGTGAGGCGGTCCAGGAGGAAGGAGACGTCCTCGGCGCGGACCTTCGCGACGGCCGCGTGGCCGCCCGGGCCCTGGGACTGGTCGCAGGCCAGGCAGGTCAGGATCCGGCCGCCGGGGAAGGCGGTGGCGGCGCTCTCGTAGGCGTGGTCCACGGCGGCCACCACATAGCCCCGGGAGGCCAGGTCCTCGGCGAGCGAGCTGACGGTGGCGCGGGGCACGGTGAAGCCGGGCGACAGCACGATCAGCGGGTAGCGGCCCTGGACGGGCCGGGCGCCGGCCCGGGCGTGGGACCGGGTGGCGGCGAAGACGGCGGGGTCGATCAGCTGGTCGAGGCGCTTGTCGGCCAGGATCAGCCGCGCTTCCTCGGTGCTCAGGTACGGCGCGGGGGCGCGGCCGGTGCCGCCCTGCGCCGGATAGCGCAGGGTGACCATCAGCTCGCGGGGGCCGGTGTGCGCCCAGGGGTCGGTCCGGCTGCGGTCGGTCAGGTGGAGGTCCTCCTGGCCGACCGCGAACCGTCCGGTGGGCGCGGGCAGTTCGGGGCCCGCGGTCGTGTGGGTCCCGGCGGCTGCCGAGGGGGCGGCGGAGGCCGTGGAGGCCGCCGTCAGCGGGACGGCGAGCAGGAGTGCGCTCAAGGCCGCGGCGGCCGCGGCACGGCGTCGGATCTTCATGTGATCAACGCTAGGCGTGCCGTGCGGGCGCCTCGTCGCCTCCCAGGCTGATCCGGCGTCACCCCCTGGTCGCAGTCCGATGCTCCGCAAGTAGTACGGGCCTTCACTGCACGGGAGTTGGGGGAGCCCGGGAGCGTCCGCCCCAGGCCCCGGGTGTCCCGTCGAACGGGCGGGTCCGCTACGCGTGCAGCCGCACCGGGAGGTCGTGCAGGTCGTTCTGGGTGAGCACCGGCTTGTTGCGCAGCTCCTCGCGGGTGACGGCCAGGCCGAGGCCGGGGAAGCGTGCGTACAGGGCCGGGAGGGCCACGAGGGCCTCCAGGCGGGAGAGCGCCGCGCCGGGGCAGACGTGGGGGCCGTGGCCGAAGGCGATGTGCCGGTTGGGGGTGCGGGTGACGTCGAACTCCCCCGCGTCCTCGCCGTGCTGGGCCTCGTCGCGGCCGAGCGCGCCGAAGGAGACGATCAGGCCCTCGCCCGCCGGGAGGATCCGGTCCCCGACCTCGATGTCCTCGGTGGCGAAACGGATCAGTACGTGCGAGGTGGGGGTGGACCAGCGCAAGGTCTCCTCGATGACGTTCTCCCAGGGGACCTCCCCCTTCAGGACGAGGGCCCGCTGCTCGGGGTGGGTCTCCAGGGCGACGACGGCGTTGACGATCAGGCTGATGGTGGTCTCGTGTCCGGCGGCGACCATCAGCTGGAGGGTGTTGGTGATCTCCTCGGTGCTGAGGTGGTCGCCGTCCTCGGAGGCGGCGATCAGCGCGCTGGTGAGGTCGTCGCCGGGGTCGGCCCGCCTGGACTCCACGATCCGGGAGAAGAGCGCGCCGAGGTCCGCCATCATCTGGGGGACCTCCTCGGGGAGGGTCTGCGTGGAGAAGAACTTCTCGAAGAGGGCCTTGAGGCGCGGGTGTTCGGCGGCGTCGACGCCCATCAGCTCGCTGATGACGTTCATCGGCAGCGGGTAGGCGAAGTGCGCCTTCAGGTCGACCGTCTCGCCGGCGGGAAGGGCGGCCAGCTCGTCGAGCGACCGGGTCGTGAGTGCCTCGATGCCGGCGCGCAGCTTCTCCACCCGGCGGGCGGTCAGGGCCTGTGCCACGAGGGTGCGCAGCCGGCGGTGCTCGTCGCCGTCGACGGTCAGCATGGAGCGGCCGGGGTTGGCGAGGCCTATGAGCGGCCAGTCCAGGGGGATCTCGCCGCGCTGCCAGGCGCCCCACACGTTGATGTCCTTGACCACCCGGGGGTCGGTGAGGAGCTTGCGGGCCTCGGCGTGGTGCGTGACGGCGTACACGGCGACGCCGCCGGGGAGGACGACACGGGCCAGCGGGCCGGCGGCGCGCAGTGCGGCGCTCTCGGCGTCGAGGTCGGTGACGAAGGGGTCGAGGGTGAGGGGGGCGGGGCCGGTGTGGTCGATCGGGCAGGTCACGGGGTGGCTCCAAGCGCGGGGGTCGGGGTGTAGGTCACGGGGAGGGCGGTGAGGCCGCGCAGCCAGGGCGAGGGGCGCCGGGTGAGTTCGGCGGCGGGCCCGGCGAGGTCGACGTCGGGGAGCCGGTCGAGGAGGACCTCGATACCGGTCCGGGCGATGGCCTCGGCGACCTCCTGGGCCGGGAAGGGGCAGCGGTGCTCCCCGTGGCCGAAGGAGAAGAAGGCGTTGTTGCCGCCGGTGAGGGCGCCCGCGTCGGTGCGTACGTGCGGGTCCCCGTTGGCGGCTGCCAGGCCCAGCAGGACCAGGTCGCCGCGGCCGATGCGCCGGCCGCCGAGGTGGGTGTCCCGGGTGGTCCAGCGGCCGGCGACGTTCTGCGTGGGGGTGTCCTCCCAGAGCACTTCGTTCATGGCCTCTCCGACGCTGTGCCGGCCGCCCGCCAGGGAGGCGGCGAAGCGGTCGTCGGTGAGCATCAGGCGCAGCGAGTTGCCGATCCAGTCGGCGGTGGGCTGGTGGCCCGCGGCCATCATCACCATCAGGTCCTGGGCGATCTCGTCGACGGTGAACCCGGCGGTGTTGGCCAGCATCCGGGAGGCGACGTCGTGGCCGGGGGCGGCGGCCTTGGCGGCGAGGAGCGCGTACATGGACTCGGCGAGGTGGCGCTGGCCGTCGAGGGCGCCCTCCCGGCCGTTGATCATGTCGTTCATGGCGGTGACGAGGCCGGGTCCCTGCTCGTCGGAGAACCCGTAGACGCGGGCGAGGACGCGCAGCGGCAGCAGCATGGCGTACTCGCCGACGATGTCGCAGCTGCCCCTGCCGCAGAGACCGTCGATCAGCTCGTCGGCGAAGCGCTCGGCGTGGCCCTTGAGTTCGAAGGGGTCGACGGATTCCAGCGCGTCGGAGATGACGGCGGCGCGCTCGCGGTGGCGTTCGCCGACGGTGTAGAGGATGGACGGCTGCTTGCGGCCGATCATCGGGAGCAGCGGCCAGTCGGCCGGGATGCGGTCCCACTGGTTCCACAGGTCGGAGTCGCGGGAGAAGAGCTGGGGGTCGCTGGTGACCTGGTGCAGTTCGCGGTAGCCGAGGACCAGCCAGGCCGGCACGTCCCCGTCGAGGACGACCGGGGCGACGGAGCCGTGGTCGCGGCGCATCTCCCGGTACAGCTCGGCGGGGTCGCTCTGGAAGCGGGGGCCGCCGAGGTAGACGGGCTGCGGCTCGGGGGTGGTCACGGGGTGGGCTCCGGGATGGGGTGCGGGACGACGGCCGGCTGGTCGGGACGGTGGCTGTGGAGGTGCCGGAGGTGCTCGACGAGCGAGATGAGCACCTGCTTGCTGGATTCGCGGGAGCGTGCGTCGCAGAACAGCAGGGGCACCTCGGAGGGGAGGTCGAGGGCGGTGCGGATCTGCTCGGGGGTGTGGGCGGGCCCGCCGAAGTCGTTGCAGGCGACGACGAACGGCGTGCCGTGGTGTTCGAGGCGGTCGATGGCGTACCAGGAGTCCGCGAGGCGGCGGGTGTCGACGAGGACGACCGCGCCGAGGGTGCCGGAGAACAGCCGGTCCCACAGGAACCAGAACCGCTCCTGGCCGGGGGCGCCGAACAGGTAGAGCACGTTGTGGGCGTCGAGGGTGATCCGGCCGAAGTCGAAGGCGACGGTGGTGGCGGTCTTGGCGCCGATGCCGTCGGTGTGGTCGACGCTCTCGCCCGCCTTGGTCATCGTCTCCTCGGTGTTCAGCGGGCGGATCTCGCTGACCGAGCGGACCATGGTGGTCTTGCCGACGCCGAAGCCGCCCACGATCACGATCTTGAGGCCGTTGTCGGCGGTGCTGCTGAGGTTCTGCCGGGGCTCGCCCGGGTCAGAGGTTGCGGAGTCCAACGAGCACCTGCTCCAGGATGTCGGGGTCGGGAAGGCGGTACGTCGTGACGCGCGGGTGCCGGGCGCTGATGCGCCCGGCTGCGAGGAGGTCGGCCAGGAGGATCCGTACGATCGAGACGGGCAGGCCCAGTTCGGCCGCGACCTCCACGACGGCGGTCGGGTAGCGGCACATCCGCAGGATCGCCGCGTGCTCGGACTGGATGCCGGGGACCGGGTCGCACTCGGCGACGATCAGGGTCACCAGGTCGAAGGCGTCGCTCCCGGAGCTGCTGCGGCCGCCGGTGAGGGTGTACAGCCGGTCCGGGGAGTCGTCCCGGCCCGGCCTGACGCGGCTCATCCCCGGGGCCTGGCGATCAGATGCTCGCTCAGCTGCTCCACCAGCTCGGACATGTTGTGGCCGACGAGGCCCGCGTCGGCGTCCTCGGCGGCGACGAGCGCGAGGTGCGCGCCCTCGCCGGCCTCGACGATGAAGAGGATCCCGCCGTAGAACTCGGCCATGGCGGAGCGCACTCCGCCGGTGCCGTCGCCGAACTCGATGGACGCCCCGTGGGACAGGCTCTGGATGCCGGCGGAGATCGCGGCGAGCTGGTCGGCCTGGTCGACGGACAGCTCGGGGGTGCGGCACAGCTTGAGGCCGTCGCGGGAGAGCACGAGGGCGTGCCGGGCGCCGGGGGTGCGCTCCAGGAGTCCTTCCAGGAGCCAGCTGAGCGTCTCGTCGGTGGTGGGGCCGGTCATGGGGTGTCGTTGCCTTCCGGGTGCGGGGGGTTCGTGGGCTGCTGCG
Source organism: Streptomyces sp. NPDC037421 (assembly GCF_055602105.1). Taxonomy (NCBI): domain Bacteria; kingdom Bacillati; phylum Actinomycetota; class Actinomycetes; order Kitasatosporales; family Streptomycetaceae; genus Streptomyces; species Streptomyces sp. NPDC037421. Next base: position 447,609 of record NZ_JBVJWV010000002.1, on the reverse strand, counting down.
GCGCCGGGGCCGGGTTGCCGCGTACGGCTTGGCGGAAGCTGCCGAAGCGGGCGGCGGACCGGGACGCGCCGCCGGGGGCGGCCGGGGTACGGGCCGCCGCGCTCGCGGCGTCGGTCGCGGGCCCGAGCTCGGACTGGGCGGCTGCCAGGGTCCGGCCGCGCCGCCGCTGGGGCAGTCCGCTCTCGCCGAGCACCGGGTTCCGGCCGGTGGTCTCGGACTCCCCGGAGTCTACGGGGGTGTCGTGGACGGGCTCGGCCTCGGTCCGCTGCGCCGGTACGGCCGCCCGGGCGGTGGCGGGGGCCGGGGCGGGCACGGGGGCCGTCAGGAGGGCCGGGGCGGGCACGGGTTCGGCCGGGGCGTGGCTGATCAGCTCTTCCGGGATCATCATCAGCGCGCCGGTGCCGCCGCGCGCGGAGGGGCGGAAGGAGACGGTCAGGGCGTGCTTGCGGGCGAGGCGGCCGACGACGGCGAGGCCGAGGCGGGTCCCGGAGAGCCCGGCGAGGTCCAGGGACTCGGCGGTCACGGCCCGTTCGGCGCGGCGCAGCTGGACCTCGCTCATGACGAGGCCGCTGTCCTCGACGGTGATGATGACCCCGGCCGGCACCTCCTCCACGTAGACGTGGACCTCGGCGGTGGGCGGCGAGAAGTTGGCGGCGTTGTCGAGGAGTTCGGCGAGGGCGTGCATGACGCCCTCGGCGGCGTGCCCGGCGACGGCGGCCTCGCTGGTGGAGTGCAGCCGGACCCGCTGGTAGCCGCCGATGCGGCCCATGGCGCCGCGCAGGATGGACTCCATGACGATGGGCCTGGCCCAGCGGCGGCCGGAGCGGGCTCCGGTGAGGACGGCGATGGAGTCGGCGAGGCGGCCGGCCTGGGCGGTGCGGTGGTCGAGGTGGAGCAGGTCGCCGAGGACCTCCTCGTCGGCGTGCTTGTGCTCCATCTCCCGCAGGTCGGCCAGCATTCCGGTGGCGAGGGCCTGCATCCGGCCGGCCGCGTTGGCGGCGGCGGCCATGGCGGCGGCCCGGCCCGACCGGGCGCGGCGCAGCTCCTCGCCGAGCCGCTCGCGGGTGGCCTGCTGGGCGGCGGTGAGCCGGTCCAGTTCGGCGGCGTGGGCGGTGGTGAGGTGGTGCAGTTCGGCCGCGTGGGCCGTCGTCAGGTGCTCCACCTCGGCGGCGTGGTCCCTGGTGAGCCGGGTGTGGTCGGCGGTGCGGGCCGCCGTGTCGCGGGCCCCGTCGGCCGTCAGCCGGGCGATGCAGGCGTCACGGACGGAGAGTTCGCCGGCCAGGTGGGAGAGGCGGCCGCGCAGCTCCCGGGCGGTGCGCGCCCACCAGGTGACGGCGCCGGCGGCGACGGCGAGCAGCAGCGAGCCGGAGAAGGAGAACCAGGCGAGGGGGGTTTGGACGGCCGACGGGGCCGCGGCCACCGCCGCCGTGGACAGAGCACCCGCGGCCGCTGCCGTGACCAGCAGGGCGAGCGCGGAGGGGCGGAGGGGGGAGGGCGACGCCGTCATCAATCAAGGCCTCAAACCGGGCGTAAATGGAAGAGAAGGTTCCTGTGGCAACGGGGCACAACTATAAGAGGATTGGTGATCGTTTAGGAAAGGTCTTGATAAACATTACGTTGAGTAGTGCCCATTTAGGCTCCTTCTGGAGCGGTTTCGGGGCTATGCCATGGCATCCTGTGACGTCACCACTCGCCGGACGGAATCGGCGGACGTCCGGGGAAAACGGGGAAGGTCCATGAGGCTCTGCTTCCTGGTGGAGGAGCACTACCGCCACGACGGCATGCCCAACGAAGTCGTCCGGCAACTGACCGCCTGGGGCCACCAGGTGGACGTGGTCCGCCCGGGCGGCTCCCTGCTGCGCATGGACGGCCTGGTCCGGGCCGGCGCGCACGACGCCTGGGTGCTCAAGACGGTGTCCGGCGGCCCCGGGCTCACCCTGCTGGAAGCCGCGGCCGCCGCCGGCACGACCACCGTCAACGACGCCCGGTCCATCCGCGGGGTACGGGACAAGGCGCTGGCCGCCGCCCTCGGCAGTGCCCGGGGGCTGCCGCTGCCGCCCACCTACGCCCTCGCCCGGCCCGAACTCCTGGCGGGCGTACCGGACGGCGCGTACCCGCTCGTGGTCAAGCCCGCCGACGGCAGCTCCGGGCGGGGCGTGCACCTGGTGCCCTCGCCCGACCGGCTCGCCGCGCTGCTGCCCGAGCTCGCCGGCGAGGGCATGCTCATCGCGCAGCCCTACGTCCCGAACTCCGGCACCGACCTCAAGGTGTACTGCGTCGGCGGGGAGCTGTACGCCACCGAGCGCCGCTCCCCCCTGCACCCGGACGCCCCCGTACGCGAGCGCCGGGTGCGGCTGCCGGCCGAGGTGGCGCGGATCGCCGCCCGGGTGGGCGAGGTGTACGGGCTGGACCTGTACGGCGTCGACGTGCTGCTGGGTCCCGACGGGCCCGTCGTGGTCGACGTGAACGACTTCCCGAGTTTCCGCCAGGTGCCGGACGCGGCCGCGCGGGTCGCGCGCGCCGTACTGGACCTGGCCCGCTCGGGCGGCCGGCGCCCGGCCGCCGCGCCCCTCCCGCCCGCCCGTCCCCACGCCCGGCCGGTGGCCGTTCCCGCGCAGGCGGCGGCCGGGGCGGGGGACGGCGCGTGAGGATCGGCCTGATCACCCCGGACGCCGGGCACCCGCTGATGGCGGCCACCGCCGCGCTGCTCGCGGCCGAGCACGAGGTACGGGTACTGGACCCGGCGGCCGGAACCGCCGCGGCGGCCGGGGCGCCGGCCGACGTGTACCTGCTGAAGGCGCGGACCCCCTCGGCCCTGGCCCTGGCCGGGGATCTGGAACGGCGCGGGGCGCCCGTACTGAACTCGGCGGCGGCCACCGGGCGCTGCCAGGACCGCACCGGCATGGCCGAGCTGGCATTGCGGGCCGGACTCCCCTTCGCCGCCACCCGCACCTATGCCTCGCTCGCCGGGCTGGAGGCGTCGGCGCGGCCCGGCCGGCCGGTGGTGGTCAAGAGCCGGCTCAGCCGCAAGCACGACCTGGTCGCCCGCGTCGACGGCCCCGAGGGGCTGCGGGCGCTGGCCGCCGCGGGCTGGGAGCGGGAGCCGGTCGTGGTGCAGCCGTTCGCCCCCAACAACGGCTGGGACCACAAGCTGTACGTGATCGGCGACCGGGTCTTCGCGGGCCTGCGGCGTTCCGAACTCGCCGCCGGGGAGAAGGAGCCGGCCCGCCCCTTCGGGCCGCTGCCCGACGGCTGGGCCGAACTGGCCCTGAAGGTGGGCGCCGTCTTCGCCCTGGACGTGTACGGCGTGGACGTCATCGCCACGGACGGCGGCCGGCCCCTCATCGTCGACGTCAACGCCTTCCCGGGCATCCGCGGCCAGTCCGGCGCCCCGGAAGCCCTCGCGGCCCTGGCCCTGCGCCGCGCCGGACAGCCGCCGGGGCGGTGCCGGAGCGGTCGGGCGGAGGACGGCCGGTCCGGGGGGCGGTGTGCGTAGACTCGCATCGGCGCGACCCATGACGACGAGGATTCCATGCACCCCGCCGACGAAGACCCGCAGCGGCTGGACCCGGCCAGCCTCCACAACGCGAGGACGACGATCGTCCAGCTCCTCGGCCGGGCGGGGGTTCCCTCCGGTTCCGCCGAGGAGCTGATCGGGCTCGTCGAGGCCGGCGTGCTCGCCGCCGCCCACCGGGAGACCGAGGACGCCGCGAGGACGGCTCCCGCCGGGAAGGGCGAACCCTACGAGTCGGGCTGGCTCGACGGCGCCCGTGCCCTCACCGACGAACTCGGCGGGATCGCCGAACGCGCCCTGGGCCGGGCCGTCGGCGCCGGGCCGTCGGAGGACTCCCCCGGTGCCTGGCCGCCCGTCCGCCGGATGGAGGTCGAGCGGGCCAAGGTGGCGGTGACGCCGCTCTACCTGTCCTTCAGCACCGTCTCCGACCTCGACCCGGAGGTCTCCGAGCAGGTGCTCACCGCCGTCCTCGGGACGATGAGCCCCAGGCAGCGGGCCGGGTACGCGGGCCGCCTCACGCAGTTCGCCGCGGCCCACCGCCCCCACCTGACCCGGCTGTACGCGCGGTACGGCCCGGGCAGCGCCATCACCCTCCACGGCCGCTACTCCCTGCTGCACTCCCCCACGAGCCTCGCCGTACTGGAACGGCTCGCCGCGTCGCCGTCGGCGCTGCGCGAGGAGTGGGACGCCGCCGAGCTGCCGCCCTCGTGGCTCGACGGGCTGACGGCGACCTGGGAGCCGTCGGACACGCCTTAGGCACTCAGGACACGGCCTGACCCAAGAACGTGGCGACCGCGCCGGTGAAGGCCGCCGGGTCGTCGAGCCACGGGAAGTGGCCCGCGCCCGGCTGGACGGTGAGGGCGGCGTCCGGGAACAGGGCGGCGTACGCGGCCATCGCGCGCGGCGGGGCCGCCAGGTCGGCCTCGCCGGCGAGCAGCAGCACCGGGGCGGCGAGCCCGGCGAGGGCCTCGCGGGTGGCCTCCGGGTCGAAGGCGCCCTCGGCCCCGTACGCGGCGGCGGCCTCCTGGTTCTTCTGGCCCGCCTCGGCGGCCCGGTGGGCGCGGGCCGCCTCGTCCCAGCGGCCGTACCAGAAGGGGGCGATGGCCTCGAAGGTGCCGGCCGCGGCCCGTCCCGCGACGAGTTCCTCCAGGGCCGCGTACGCCGGGCCGAACCAGGGCTCGGCGGCGCGCAGCCGGGCGGTCTCCAGCCGGTCGTCCCCGGTGACGGGGATGCCGACGGCGAAGACGCTGGGCGTGACCAGCAGCAGCCGGCCGACGCGTCCGGGGTGGCGGGCGGCGTACAGGGCGGCCAGGTTGGCGCCGGCGGAGTGGGCGAGCAGGTCGACCGTCTCCAGGCCGAGGTGCTCGCGCAGGGCCTCCACGTCGTCGACGAGCCGGTCGCAGCGGTAGCCGGCCGGGTCGTCGGGGGTGGCCGAGGAGCCCGTGCCGCGGAGGTCGAGCCGGACCAGGCGGCGGTGCGGGAGGAGACCGTCGAGTCCGGCGAGGTAGGCGGAGTCCTGCATGGGGCCGCCGGGGAGGCAGACCAGCGGGGTCCCACCGCCCCGGACGTGGCAGGCGAGGCGGGTTCCGTCGTACGCGGGGAAGGTGATCACGGCCGGACCCTGTCAGCCGCTTTCCGGCAGGTCAAGCGGGTTTCCCCGGCCGCACGGGCGGGACGGCCGGCGCCGGCGCGCCGCCACTCGACCGGGCCCGTGCCCCGCTCCCATACTTGGGCCTCATGAGAGGGAAGGAACAGCCGCGCACCAGCCCGCTGGTGCCCGGAGCCGTGCTGGAGACCATCGCGCGGTACGACTGGGAGTCCGTCGTCTGCGGCTGCGGCCGCACGGCCGGGCATCTGGAGGGCACCCTGTGGGACGCGGCCGAGGGGCACCCGGCGGCCTACCACGCGCTGGAGGGGCACGTGTTCGCCCGGTCGCGGCTGTGGCCCCCGGCCCCGGCTGCCTGTGCGGTGCTGATGGCCGTCTGGTCGGCCGGCCCGCCCCGGCTGGCGACCCGCGAGGCCCTGCTGTGGACACTGCTGGCGCTGCTGAACTCGGAGGACGACGGGACCCCGTACGAGGCGGGGCTCTACGGCCAGTGCGCCGCCCACGTCCGGGCCGGCCTGCCGCTGCTGCGCGGCGGCCGGGCGGGCCGGCCCGGTTCGGTGTCGGCGGCCTACGCCGAGGGCATCGTGGACCTCATCGCGCTGTGCGCGTGAGGCCGCCCAGCAGGGCCGGGGTGACCTCCTGTTGCACGGCTGCCTGGCCGACGTGAAGGCCCGGATCCGTGCCGCCGCGCACCCGGCGCCGGCACCCGCGGACCTGCGCGCCCTGCTGGACGCTCCCGATGCCCGGGTGGCCGAAGCCGCTGCCGCGCGTCCCTCGCTCCCGGTGCCGCTGACACGGGAGCCGTTCGAACTCCACGTGCCCGCCGGGCCGGAAACCCTGACAGCGCCCGGCCGCGCGTAGGAAGATGCCCCTGGGCCGGCGGCCGTGGGCAACGGCCGGGCGCCGAAGGGGGGATGGCGTGACGGAGTACCTCGTCCGGGAGGGTCGCTGGGCGCTGTGGCTGGTCTGCGGCTGCTACCTGGTGGTGGTGTACATCACCAGCCGGGGACTGATCGCCGCTCCCCGCTACCGCCTGCTCCAGGCGCGCATCCACGACTGCCGCGCCCGGATCGACGTGTGCGCGGCCGGGCCGGCCCAGGGGTCGGCCGCGCTCAAGGCGGTCACCGACCGGCTGGACCGGCTGGAGAGGAACGGCCAGGTGGCCTGGCGGCTGCTCCCCCGGCGCTGGGTGGTCGCCATCCCGCTGTCCAAACTCGCCTCCGCCTGGCGGGTGCTGCACGAGGCCGAGAGCCAGCTGCTGCGGCTGGAGGGCCCGGAGGAGATCGCCCTGCGCGTCCGCGCCCTGCGGCTGCGGCTCGCCTCGGACCACGACCCGGCGCACGGCTCCCTCGCCGCGGAACTCGCCGCGCACCCCGGCGACCCCGCCGCCGAGCGGGCACTGCTGATCGCCGTCACCGAGCAGCTGTCCTGGCAGGAGGACGACGCGTTCGAGCGGGAGTACGAGCTCCAGCGGATCGCCCTGTGGCTGGCCCTGACCGGCCTCGGCGCGGTACTGCTGATCGGCCTGGTGCTCGACCACCGGCTGTCGCTGCTCCTCGGGGGGCTGGGCGGGTTCCTGTCGCCGCTGATCGGCGTGATGCGCGCGCAGCGGCCCGCCTCCTGGGGCGTCCTCGTGCTGGCGCCGGTCGGCGGAGCGCTGGCCGCGCCCGGCGGGCTGCTGCTGGTGCGGATGCTCGCCGACCCCGAGCTGAACCTGCTGGGCCAGGTGTTCCTGGACAACTCCTGGGGCGCGCCCGCCCGGCCGATCTCACTGGCGATCGCCCTCCTGTTCGGCTTCTCGGGCACCCTGTTCTCCCGCCTCGCCCTCGCGGCGACCGGCCAGCTGATGCCGGTGGCGGGCCGCGCGGCCCCGCGCGCCGGCCTCCCGGCCCAGGCCCCGCCCCCGGCGCCGGCCCCGCCCGGGCCGAGGGGGCAGCGGGCCCCCTAGGGGGTGTCCGTGGTCCGAGGCTGCCAGGCAGCATCGGCTCATGAAGATCACCCGCACCACCCCGCCCCGGCCGGTCGACGTCGCCGCCGTCTTCCCGGAACCCGCCCCGCCGGCGCGCACGGCGACCCGGCTGCACCCACGCCCCGGAGATCCGTCACGGCACGACAGGCATCCCCACACGCAGCCGATGCAGTAGCCGGCCTACAGCCGGCGCAGGCGGCGTTGGGCGGACGCCGCCGCGAGGCGGGCCGCTCGGGCCGCCCGGTCGGCCTCGCGGTGGCGGGCCTCCGCCTCGGACACCGCCGCGTACGCCACGTCCCGCGCGGCCCGCGCCTGGTCGGCCTCCCCCAGCAGCCGCTCGACGGCGGCGTCGGCGTCGGCCGCGCGGGCCACGGCGTGCTGCCGGGCCTCCTCCGCCACGCGCAGCTCCTCCTCGCGGGCGGAGACGGCCCACGCCGCGTCCTCGGCGGCGGCGCGGGCCGCGGCGAGCCGGGCCGCGCGGACGGGGTCGACGGGCTCGGGCGCGGCCGGCTCGGACGCGGCCGGCCCGGGTTCCGACCCGGGTTCCGGCCCGGGTTCCGGTTCCGGTCCGGGGCGCGCCGCCGGGCCGGGGGGCGGCGGCGCCGCGTCCGGGTCGACCGCCGGGAACTCCGACACCGGCGCGGGGGCCCGTACGAGCCGGCCCGAGGCCCATTCCCGGGCCGCGTCCGGATCGGCGAGGACGGCGTGCAGGATCCCCTCCAGCTCCCGCACCACCGTCTCCGAGACCGGGGTCCCCGCCTCCTCGGCCAGCCGGGCGGCCTCCCGGGCGAGGGCCCCGATCACCACGTGCTGCTGGTGCGACAGGTCCCGCAGCCGCTCCCCGTCCAGGGACCGGTGGGCGGCCCGCAGGGTCTGTCCGAGCTGGAGGAACTGCTGCGTCTCGTCGGGTTTCGCCCGCACCAGCGCGTTCGACGCCCAGGCGGCGAGCGTCGGCCGCCGCAGTGCCGCGATCCGCTTCGCCGCCGCCGGGTCCCCGGCCCGCCTCACCCGCGCCGCGGCCTCGTCCCGCGCGGCGGTGAACCCGGCCGGGTGGGGCACGTACAGCGCGTCGACGATCTCGTCCAGATCCAGTTCCGCATCGTCATCCACGCGCCCCACTGTCCGCCATGGCCGCCCGCCCGGGGCGCCCGCGCCCCACGGCCACGCGGGTGAATGGCGCCGAGCCGCCGGTTCCCCTCCCGGGCGCGGCCCGTTGGAGGGGGCGTGAACGGCCCGCCGCTCCCCCGCATCCGCTCCACGGTCCGCGACGGGGTCCTCTCCGTCAGCCTGGCCGGGGAGTTCGACCACTACAGCTGTGCCCCGCTGCGCGTCCTCCTCGACGGGGCCGCCGCCCTCGGCGCCCGCCGCCTCGTCCTCGACGCGGCGGAGGTCGGCTTCTGCGACTCGGCCCTGCTCGACGTCCTGGAGCGGTGGTCCCGCGGCGGCCGCCGCTGGGAGCTGGCCGCCGCCTCGCGGCCGGTGCGTCTGCTGCTGGACCTCTGGGACCGGGTAAGGGCCCCGCTGCCGCCGGTCAGCGGTCCGCCCCGGCCGGCTCGACGACCCGGCCGTCGCGCAACTCGACCACCCGGTCGGCGAGTTCCATCAGCTGCGGATCGTGGGTGGCGACCAGGGCCGTGACGCCCTCGCTGCGGACGACCGCGCGCAGCAGCCGCATGATGGAGCGGCCCGTCTCGGAGTCCAGCTGGCCGGTGGGTTCGTCGGCGATGATCAGGGCGGGTTCGTTGGCGAGCGCGCGGGCCAGGGCGACGCGCTGCTGCTGACCGCCGGAGAGCTCCCCGGGGCGCTGTCCGGCGTGTTCGGCCAGGCCGACCAGGGCCAGCAGGGTGCGGACGCGTTCCTCGCGCTGCTGGGCGGGGACCTTGCGCATGCGCATCGGTACGCCGACGTTCTCGGCGGCGGTGAGCACCGGGATCAGTCCGAACGACTGGAACACGAATCCGATCCGGTCGCGGCGCAGTGCGAGCAGGCCGTTCTCGTCGAGGGTGGAGAGGTCGGTGCCGTCGAGTTCGACGGTGCCGCCGCTCGGGGTGTCGAGGCCGCCGACCAGGTTGAGCAGGGTGGTCTTGCCGGAGCCCGACCGGCCCTTGAGCGCGGTGAGTTCGCCGCGCCGCGCCTCGAACGAGACCCCGCGCAGGGCGTGTACGGCGTTCGCCCCGGTGCCGAAGCTCCTGCGCAGGTCGCGCACCGCCATCATGGGCGCCACGGCATCCGCGCGCCCGGCGGGGTCCGTGTTCTGCGCCACCCCGCCGTCCGCTGCGGGCTGTCGGTCCGGTTGCTGCGTCATGGTGGGCTCCCCCTCGGCCTGCGCCGTTCGCTACCTTCGCGTCCGAATTTGCTCATCTGTCACATCAATCACGCAAGTCCCTTCCTCTCATGGACCGGATCTGACAACATCGTCCGCTATCCGGTGCCCCAAGTCCGGTCCGGGGGGAAGGAACAGGCACATGATCGGCTTCGTCGTGCGCCGGCTGCGCGGGCGACTGCCGCTCGCCGCCGCCGTGTTGCTCACCGCGCTCATCACCACGACCACGCTGACCGCGCTGCTGGCCTTCACCCGGGGCGTCGGGGACGCCGGCCTGCGGCAGGCGCTGACCGGCCCCGCCGGCCGGTCGAGCACCGCCGTCGTCCTCACCGGCGAGCACGCGCTGACCGCCCGGGCCGGCGACGACGCGGCCGTACGGAGCTTCGCGGACGGCCTGTTCGGGAGCGTGCCCGTCGGAGTCGAAAGCGTGGCGCGCAGCCGCTCGTACGGGCTGCCGGGCCCCCGCACCCCCGGCCGGGAACCGGATCTCACCCTGCTCGCCGCCCTCGACCGCGGCCGCGTACGGCTCCTCGCGGGCCAGTGGCCCGAGGCCGTCGGGGAGCGCCCCGGGCGGGTCCCGGTGGCCGCGCCCGAGGCCGCGCTGAACCGGCTCGGGCTGGGCCCGCAGGCGCTGCCGGCCGAGGTACGGCTGGAGGACCGCTACGGCGGGGCGCCGCTGAGCATGCTCGTCACCGGCGTCTACCGGGCGGCCGAGCCGGACTCGCCGTACTGGAGGCTCGATCCGCTCGGCGGGCGCGAGGTACAGGTCGGCTCCTTCACCAGCTACGGGCCGCTGCTCGTCCACGACTCCGCCTTCACCGGCGGCACCCTCGTCCAGAACAGCCGCGCCACTCTGCTGAGCCCCGACTTCCGCGCCGCCCGCGCCGCCGACCTCGACCGGCTGCGCCCCCTGGCACCGGAGACCGACACCAAGGGCCCCGCCGGGCTCACGATCACCTCCGGACTCAGGGACTACACCGCCGCGCTGGAGACGGGACAGCGGGTGGCCCGCTCCACCCTGCTGGTCGGGGCGCTCCAGCTGGCCGTCCTGGCCGGGGCCGCCCTGCTTCTGGTCTCCCACCTGCTGACGGAGCGCCAGGAGCCCGAGCGGGTCCTGCTCACCTCGCGCGGCGCCTCCCGCCGCCGGCTCGGGGCGCTGTCGGCGGCCGAGGCGGTGCTGCTCGCCCTGCCCTCGGCGCTCCTGGCCCCGCTGCTCACCCCGCCGCTGCTGCGCCTCGCGGGCCGCTACGGGCCGCTGGCCAAGGCCCCGATCGAGACCGGCGGGGCGTGGCTGCTGTGGCCGGCCGCGGCGGGCTGCGCGCTCGCGTGCGTCCTGCTGACCTCCCTGCCCTCCGTCCTGCGCGGGGCCGCGGCGTCCGTGCTGCGGCGGGCCGGACGCCGTGCGGCCGTGGTGTCGGGGGCGGCGCGCTCCGGACTGGACCTCGCGGTGGTGGCGCTGGCCGTCCTCGCCTACCGCCAGCTCGACCGCTACAGCGGCGCCGGAACCGGCCCGGGCGGCGAACTCGGCGTCGACCCGGTGCTGGTGGCCGCGCCCACCCTGGCGCTGTGCGCGGGCACCCTCCTCGTACTGCGGCTGCTGCCGTTCGCGGCGCGGCTCGGGGGCCGGATCGCCGCCCGGGGCCGCGGGCTCGGCCCGGCGCTCGTGGGCTGGCAGCTGGCCCGGCGCCCGGGGCGGGCCACCGGCCCGGTACTGCTGCTGGTGCTGTCGGTGGCCAGCGGGGTCCTCGCCCTCGGCCACCACACCGCCTGGTCCGCCTCGCAGCGCGACCAGGCGGAGTTCGCCACCGCCGGGGGCCTGCGCGTCACCGGCAGCGAGGTCGCCGCGGCCGGCCGGGCCGGACGGTACGCGTCCCTGCCGGGCGGCGACCGGGTGATCCCGGTGGTGCGCTCGGCCCACGGGCTGCCGGACGGGGCCGGCGGGGAGCTGCTCGCGCTGGACGCCGCCGCCGTCGCGCGGCGGGTGCCGCTGCGGGCCGACCTGCGGGACGGGCGGCCCATGGCGGAGCTGTTCACCCCGCTCGCCGCCGACGCCCCCGGCAGCGCCGGCATCGTGCTGCCGGGCCGTCCCCGGCGCATCGACGTCGACGTGTCGGTGCGGTCCTCCGGCGCGAGCGGCGGCGCCCGGCTGGGCGTACTGCTGCGCGACCGGTTCGGGCTGACCTACCGGGCGCCGGTCGAGGCACTGCCGGAGAACGGCGAGCACACCCTCTCCGTGGACGTCGCGGCGCTGGCCGGGGCCCCGCTCGGAGCGGCCGCCGAACCCCTGTCCATCGCGGGTCTCACCCTGTCGTACGGGTCCGACCCCGCCTGGTTCGACCGGTCCGGCGACAAGCCGGGGGTCGACGCGGAGGTGGCGCTGCGCCGGGTCGCGGTCACCGAGGCGGCCGGCGGCCCGGCCGTCCCCGTCCAGGCGGCCGCGCCCGACTGGAACCTGGTGTCCCCGGTCCTCGGGGCGGACACCCCGGCCGCCCGGCTGCTGCCGGCCGACGGGGCGCTGCTGCGGCTGCGGTACAAGGGCGCCCCGGTGGGGAGTTACGACCTGACCCTCACCCCGGGCGGGCCGGCCGCCGCCGAAGTGCCGGGCATCGCCACCCGGGCCTATCTGTCCGCAGTCGGGGCGCGGGTCGGGGACCGGATCCCGGTGCTGCTCGGCTCTGCCACCCTCCCGGTACGGGTCACCGCCGCCGTCGCGGCGCTGCCCGCGTCCGGCGAGCGGGCGGTCGCCGTCGACGTCGCCGCCGCCGGGCGGCTGCTGGCGGCCACCGACGGGCGGGCCCTGCCCACCGCCGACGAGTGGTGGCTGCCCGCGGCCTCCGCCTCGGACCCCGCGCCCGCGCGGGCCGCCGCCGACCTGCGCGCGGGTGCCGGCTCCCACCGGGTGCTGCTGCGCGAGGAGGTGGCCGCCGGGCTGCTGGACGACCCGCTGAGCGCCGGCCCCCGCATCGCGCTGGCCGCCCTCACCCTGTCCTGCGCCGTACTGGCCGCCATCGGTTTCGCCGCCTCCTCGGCGGCGGCCGCCCGCCAGCGGGCCCGGGAGTCCGCGGTCCTCCTGGCCCTCGGAGCACCCCGGCGGGATCTGGCCCGGGCGGCCGCGGCCGAGGGGCTGGTCCTGGTCGCGCTCGGGACCGCGGTCGGCCTGGCGGTGGGCGCGGCCATCGTGCACCTGACGGTGCCGCTGGTGGTGCTCACCCCGGCCGCGCAGCGCCCGGTGCCGGTGGTCCTGGTGGACCTGCCCGGTCTGCGGACCCTGCTGCTGGCCGCCGCCATCGCCGCGGTGCCGCTGCTGTCGGCGGTGCTCGGCGGCCGCGGCGACCGCACGTCCCGGGGCGCCGCCGCCCGTCTGCGCCACGTGGAGGAGATATGACCGGCCCGACCACCGACCCCCGGACCACCGCGCCCAGGGGCGGCGGCGGGGCCGGCTGGGTGCGGACGCGGCTGCGCGCCGCTCCCCTGGCCACGCTCCTGTCGGCCGTGCTGGTCTTCGTCTCCGTCCTGCTGGCCGCCGCGCTGCCGCGCGCCCTCGACCGGGGCGCCGACCAGGCCCTGCGCGCCTTCCTGGCCGAGGAGGGCCCGGGCTCGACCAGCCTGGTCGCCACCGCCCGGACCGTGGAGAGCCGGCAGAGCGGGGACCTCGCGGCCCTGCTGGACTCCTCGCTGGCCACGCTGCGCGCCGCCGTCGGTCCGGGCTACCGCCTGGCGGACTCCGGCCCGGTGTACGGGGTGCGCGCGAAGGACTCGCGCTCCCTGACGGGCCCCGGGCTCGTCCGCCCGTCGGACATCGCGCCCAACCTCGACCTGCTGCACCTGCCCCAGATCGCCTCTCACAGCCGGCTGGTGGAGGGGCGCTGGCCGTCCGGCGGCGGCGAGGGAACCGTCCCCGTCGTCCTGTCCAAGAGCGTGGCCGACACCATCGGCGCCAAGGTGGGCTCGGTCCTGGAGGGCTCCTCGGACCTCGCCTCGCCGATGAGCATCGAGGTCGTCGGCCTGTTCGCCCCGGCCGACCCCGCCGACGTCTACTGGAGCGACACCGGCAACACCTGCCTCGTGCAGGCCTGTCTCAAGTGGGACAAGAAGCAGGAGAAGTCCTGGTGGGACGCGTCAGCCCTGGTCGGCCCCGAGGGGATCGGCCGGCTGGCGGGCTGGGGAACCCGCTCCATGGACTTCTGGCGGCTGCCGGTGGACATCGGCGCCCTGCGCGCCGACCGGCTGCCCGAGGTCGCCGAGCAGATCTCCTCGTACGTGGCCGGCCCCACGGCCAACCGGCTGCACACCGAGACCGGCCACGCCGACATCCTGATCACCTCCGAGCTGCCCAAGCTGTTCGCCGCCGCCGAGGCCCGCAGGCAGGCCGCCGCGCCACTGGCCGCACTCGGGCCGGCCGGGGTGGCGGGTGTCGCCCTCGTGGTGTTCTGCCTGGCCGCCGGGCTCACCGGTGACCGGCGGGAGGCCGAACTGGCCCTGCTGCTGGCCCGGGGCGGCTCCCGCACCGGGATCCTGCGCCGGCTGCTGGGCGAGGGGGCCGTCACCGTGCTGCCCGCCGCCGTGCTCGCCGCGGCCCTCGGCGTCCTGCTGCTGCCGGCCCCCCGGCTCGCGCCCGGCCTGCTCGCGGCCGGGGCCGTCGCGCTCGCGGCCCTGCTGGCCTTCCCGGTACGGGCCTTCGTGCTGCTGTCGGCCCGGCGCGCGGCCGCACCCCGGCGCCGGCTGGTGGCGGAGCTGCTGCTCCTCGCCGCCACCGTGGCCGCCGTGGCCGAGGTCCGCCGGCGCGGGGTCGCCCCGGCCGGAGCGGGGCTGGACCCGCTGCTCGTCGCCGCCCCGCTGCTGCTCGCGCTGTCCGGGGGGCTGCTGCTGGCCCGGATCCAGCCCCCGCTGGCACGGCTGGCGGCCCGGGCCGCGGGGCGCGGGCGCGGCCTGACCGGCTTCCTCGGGCTCGCGCGCGCCGCCCGGGGGAACGCGGGGGGCACGCGTCCCTCCGTCCTGCCCCTCATCGCGCTGCTGCTGGCGGTGACCACCGGCGGGTTCGGGTCGGCCGTGCTGGCCTCCGTGGACGGGGCCCGCCTGCAGGCGGCGCGGGGCGATGTCGGGGGCGACGCCCATGTGTCGGCCCCGCACAGGGAGGTGCTGGCGCCGGAGTTCCTCCGGGCGGCGGGCGCGCTGCCCGGCGTACGGAGTTCCCTCGGGGTGTGGACCGACCGGGACGCCTTGCTGATGTCGGACGACCTGATCGGCACCCGGGTCAGGGCGGTGGTCGCCGATCCTGCCGCCTACGCCGCGCTGTCCGACGCCGCCGGCCGGGGGCGGTTCGACCCCTCCCGGCTGGCCGCGGGCGGCGGTGCGGACGCTCCCGTCCCGGTGCTGATCAGCAAGAACCTCGTCGGGAAGGACTCCGGGGGCGAGCTCCGGATCAGCGTCGCGGGCGGTGTGGAGCTGCGGACGCGGCCCGTAGGACTGGTCGAGGGGACCCCGGCGGAGCCGTCCGCGGAGGCGGCGGTCGTCGTGCTGCCGGCCGGGCCCGTCACCGCGCGGGTGCCCGAGGCGACCCGGCCGAACCACTGGTTCGCCCTGGGCACGGTCGACGAGGAGCGGCTGCGCGAGCTGGTCCGCGCCCACGCACCGGCCTCCGTCGCCGAGCGGACCTTCGTGCGCACCAGCGCGCGGGTCTCCGCGAAGCTCGCCGGCGACCCCCTCCAGCACGCGGCCGGGCAGCTGTTCTGGACCTCCCTGGCCGCGGCGGCCGGCTTCGCGGTGCTGTCCGTGCTGCTGACCCTGGTACGGGCCGCCCCGGAGCGGGCCGCACTGCTGGCCAGGCTGCGGACCATGGGCCTGCGGCCCCGGCAGGGCGTGGTGCTCGTACTGACGGAGTCGCTGCCGCAGGTGCTGGCGGCTCCGCTGGGCGGCGCCCTGACGGCGGTCGCCGCGATCGCCCTGCTGGGCCCGTCGGTCGACCTGTCGACGCTGGTCGGCGCCGCTGTGCCGGCCGGGCTGGGGCTGGGCCTGCGGCCGGTGCTCGTGCAGGCGCTGGGCATGGCGGGACTGGTGGCCGCGGCCGTGCTCGCGGAGGCGGCGGTGAACGGCCGGCGTCAGATCACCACCGAGTTGAGAGCGGGAGACCGACGTTGAACACCGAAGCGCCCACGTACGAGGAACTGCGGCGCCAGGCCCTGGCGGCCGCCGCACCGCGCCGGCACGCCGCCGGCACGGCCATCGCCTGCGACCGCCTGGTACGCATCTTCACCAGCGACGGCGTGGAGGTGCAGGCCCTGCAGGGGCTGGAGCTGACGGTGGCCCAGGGCGACCTGGTGGCGCTGGTCGGGGCCTCCGGCAGCGGCAAGTCCACCCTGCTGAACATCCTCGCGGGGCTGGACGTGCCCACGGCCGGCACCGCCACCGTCGGCGGCTACGACCTGCTGGAGATGTCCGCGCGGGACCGGCTGCGGTACCGGCGCGAGACGGTGGGGTTCGTCTGGCAGCAGACCGCGCGCAACCTGCTGCCGTTCCTGACGGCAGCTCAGAACATAGCGCTGCCGATGCAGTTGAAGGGGGGCGGCGGGCGCGGCGCCCGGGCGCGGCAGTCGGGCCGGGTCGCGGAGCTGCTGGAGGCACTGGAGATCGGCGATCTCGGCGGCCGCCGCCCCGCCGAGCTGTCCGGCGGCCAGCAGCAGCGGGTGGCCATCGCCGTGGCCATGGCCAACGACCCGGCGGTGCTGCTCGCCGACGAGCCGACCGGCGAGCTGGACTCCGAGACCGGCGCGGCCGTCTTCGAGGCCTTCCGCACCGTGAACCGGGAGCTGGGCGCCACCGTGGTCATCGTGACCCACGACCCGATGGTGGCGGGCGAGGTCCGCCGTACGGTGGCGATCCGCGACGGCCGCACCAGCAGCGAGGTGCTGCGCCGCACGGTGACCGACGAGCACGGCACGGAGTCGGTCAGCGAGCGCGAGTACGTGATGCTGGACCGCACCGGCCGGGTGCAGCTGCCGCACAAGTTCCTGGAGGCACTGGGCATGGAGCACCGCGTCGCGGTCGACCTGGCCGCCGACCGCATCGAGGTCCGGCGCGACGACGCGGACGACCCGGCCGGCACGGGGCCGGAGGACACCGACTAGAGCCCGGGCGCGTTCACCGTCCCGACCCGCGCCGGCGGTTCGGGCGTCACTTCCGCGGCCCGGGGGTCGTTAGGGGCTCGGGGCTGAACCGGGGGGCGAAGGGATGACGTAATGCGGCAGTTTCCTCTGCGGATGCACCACATCGAGCCGGGGCGCCTGGTCGAGTGGCGGTTGCGGGCCACCACCGGGCCACAGGGACCGGACCGGGGTGGCGAGGAGGGCAAGAAGGCGTCCTTCAACCAGGACAAGCACTTCACCGTCGCCGAGGAGAGCCGCGCGGACGACGACCCCATGGCGTCCTGGGTGGCCGTCACCTTCGAGATCGAGGGAGCCCTCGACGAACCGGCCCTGGCCGGGGCCCTGCTGGACTTCGTGCGTCGGCACGAGGTGCTGCGCTGCGAGTTCCGGCGGCTGGCCGGGGAGCTGTCCTGCGAGCCCCTCGCGCCCGAGGTCCTCTTCCTGGAGGCGTTCCACGTCGGCGACTTCGACGACGTGGAGCGGCAGCGCGAGTTCCTCGCGGAGCGGTTCACGCGCAGCATCGACACCCTGTCGTGGCCCCTGTTCACGATGGGCGCGGTACTGCGCCCGGACTCCGCGACGGTGTACCTCGCCTTCGACCACATCGTCTGCGACGGCATGTCGATGCCGGTCGTCGTCCACGACGTGCTGACCTGCTACGAGGCGCTGCGGCGCGGGGAGGAGCCCGTGCTGCCGCCCGCGCCCAGCTACCTGGACTTCGCCGACGCGCAGCGCCGCCGCTACCTGTCGATCGAGGCGGACGACGAGCGTCTGGACTACTGGAAGTCGTTCACGGCCCGGGGCGGGGAGTTCTTCCCCCGCTTCCCGCTGGACCTGGGCGTGGAGCCGGACCGGATGTACCCGATCGTCAACGAGGCGTCCACGCTGCTGGACGCCGCCGAGACCGAGGTCTTCGAGAAGGTGTGCGGGCAGGCCGGCGGGAAGCCGTTCATGGGCCTGCTGGGCTCGGTGGGCGTGTGTCTGCGCGAGGCGGGCGGGCCCGGGGTGTACCGGGGGTTCATGCCCGTCAGCGAACGCGGGCGCGAGGACTGGAACAACTCGGTGGGCTGGTTCGTGAACACGCTGCCGATCGAGTTCGACGCCTCGCCCGGCAAGGACTTCGCCCAGGTCATGGGCGAGGTCCGGGCGGGGTTCACCGAGATGATGCGCCACCTCGACGTGCCCTTCGTGCGGGCCTGGCAGCTGCTGGCGCCCGAGGAGTTCGCCGGCCGCTCCTGGCCGTACCCGGTGAACTTCTTCTCGTACATCGACATGCGCCGCTGCCGGGGCGCCGACCGGCACGACGAGTGGCGGCCCGCCACGCACGTGTGGTCGGCGCGGGCCAACGGGACCTGCTCCTGGTTCCAGCGGGACTCGGACGGGCTGCACATGAACTCGCTGTACGTGGACACCCCGGCGGCGCGCCGCACGATGGGCGGCTTCCAGGAGGCGCTGCGGCTCACCGTGCAGAGCGTCACGCGCACCGGCGGCTTCCGCAGGCCCGTCGCGCTCACGGCGCCGCGCCGTCCCGGGCAGCGGGCCGCGCGCGTCAGGGGCTGAGTCGCCGGAGGGCGGCGGCGCGGGCCAGCAGCAGGTCCCGCTCGCGGGTGTTGCGGGTGAGGGCGGCCGCCCTCTCGAACTCTGCGCGGGCCTCGGGGCCGCGGCCGAGCCGCTCCAGCAGGTCCCCGCGTACGCTCGGCAGCAGGTGGTAGGAGCGCAGGGCGGGCTCCCGGGCGAGGGCGTCGACCAGCGGCAGGGCCGCTCCGGGGCCTTCGGCCATGGAGACGGCGACCGCCCGGTTCAGCTCGACCACCGGGGAGGGGAGCTGCTCGGCGAGCCTCCCGTAGAGGGCGGCGATGGCCCGCCAGTCGGTGTCCTCGTAGCGCACGGCGGCCGCGTGGCAGCCGGCGATGGCGGCCTGGAGGGCGTAGGGGCCGCTGCCCGCCCGGTGCAGGGATTCCACCCCGCGCCGGATGAGCAGCCGGTTCCACCTGGCCCGGTTCTGGTCGGCGAGCAGTACCGGCTCGCCGTCGGGGCCGGTGCGGGTGGCCGTGCGGGAGGCCTGGAACTCCAGCAGCGCGGCGAGTCCGTGGACCTCGGGCTCGTCCGGCATCAGCGCGGCCAGTACGCGGGCCAGGCGCAGGCCGTCCTCGCAGAGGGCGGGGCGCAGCAGGTCGTCGCCGGCGGTGGCCGAGTAGCCCTCGTTGAAGACGAGGTAGATGACCTCCAGCACGGAGGCCAGGCGCTGTTCGCGGTCGGCTCCGCGGGGCACCTCGAAGGGCACCCGGGCCCTGGCGAGGGTCCGCTTGGCCCGGACGACTCGCTGGGCGACGGTGGGCTCGGAGGTGAGGAAGGCGCGGGCGATCTCCTGGGTGGTGAGGCCTGCCACCAGGCGCAGGGTGAGCGCGATGCGCGCGTCGGTGCCCAGCACCGGGTGGCAGGCGGTGAACACCAGGCGCAGCAGGTCGTCGTCGATGTCGTCCGGTTCCGCGGGTTCGGGCGGCGGCGGTACGTCCTCCAGGTTGCGGCCGACCTCGGCGAGCTTGCGCGCGTAGGTCTCCTTGCGCCGGACGAGGTCGACGGCCCGGTGCCTGGCGGTGGCCGTGAGCCAGGCACCGGGCCGGTCGGGTACCCCGTCCCGCGGCCACTGCTCCAGGGCGGCGACCAGGGCGTCCTGTGCGATCTCCTCGGCGATCCCGACGTCCCGGACGATGCGGGTGACGCCGGCGATGATCCGCGCGGACTCGATCCTGAACACCGCTTCGACCGCCCGGGCCGCGCTCACTGCCGTCACGGCCACCCATCAGAGCAGCCGCGGCGGGGCGGGGCAAACGCGGCACCCGGCGCGGGCCGCGGCCGGGTCACATCTCCTGGACCTGGCGGACCTCGGCGCCGACGGTCCATTCCGCCGGGTGGGTCTCCAGGAACCGCCTGGTCCATTCCAGGGCCTCGGCCTTGTCCTTGCACTGGAGGAAGGCGTATCCGCCGACGACTTCCTTGGTCTCGGTGAAGGGGCCGTCGGTGAAGCTGGTCCTGCCGCCCGACCAGGTGACGCGGGTGCCTTCGGAGGTGGGGAGCAGACCGGCGGTGTCGAGCATCACCCCGGCCTTGGTGATCTCCTCCATCAGGGCGCCCATGCGCTCCTCGAAGTCGGCCGGGAAGGGGGTTTCGGGGGTCAGGTTCTGCTCGTCGATGCGGATCAGCGTCAGGAAGCGCGGCATGGTGACTCCTCGGTCGTGAGGGCGGGGCCTTTCCCCTGCCTCTCACCTCTGCGTCGAACGGGAGACGCCCGGATCGACAGCTCTCCGGAAAATTCTTCGGAGATTCCGCGGAACCGGCCACCGGCGCCTCCTCGCCGCGTCCGGGCGGGCCCCGGCGGCCGAAGAGGGGGCGGAGCCCCCGGTCACACGTCGGCGGTCCGGGGGCTCGCGGACGGCTGAGGCGGCCTACCGGCTGTCCCCCGCCCAGTCCCAGCGGCCGGGGTCCGAGGCCCGCCGGCGGTAGTGGGCGCGGCCGCCCGCCCCGTAGCGGCCTATCTCGGTCGGCAGGCGTGCCTCTTCGGCCAGCCGGTCGGGGCTCCAGCCGGTGACGTCGAGGAGGAGCCCGTCGAGGGGGCCGCCCACGAGCTCGCCGTAGGCGTGGCCCGGGCGGGGGCCCGGGTCGGGGTCTTCGTGGTCGGCGCCGTAGACACGGCGGCGCGGGATCCGGTCGTCCATGCGCCCAGCTTCACAGCCACCACTGACAACGGGCCCCGCGTGGTCCGCGGGGCACCCCATAGGCTGGCGGCCACGTCGTACGCGAACCGAGGAGCACCACCCATGGCCAGTCGGGTACACCGGCCGCTCGAGGACCAGGAATTCGACTTCATCGCCGGGATGGCGCCGGGGCCGGTCCTCGCCTATTTCACCGGCACCTGGCCCAAGGCCGTCGAGGCGTGCCGGGAGCTGGACTCCCTCGTCGCGGAGCTGGCCCAGGGCCCGGAGTACGGCGCGCGGTTCACGGCCGTGCGCGCCGACATCACCCGCTGTCCCGGACCGGTGCGGCGCTACGGGGTGACGGGTGCCCCGACGGTGGTGCTGCTGCGGTCCGGTGAGGCCGTGGCGACGCACGCGGGGCCGATGGGGCGGGCGGAGCTGCGCGCCTTCCTGGACGCGCACCTGTAGCTCCCGCGCGGCCCGGACCGGTCCGCGCGGCCCGGCGGGTGAACTCGGGCAGGCTGGCCGAAAGTGGCATAGGTGGGATAGGTGCCTCAGGCATGTAATGGGAGTCCGGCGAGACGGAACCATCGCTTGCGAGGTGTTGCTTTCCATGACCGATGCCGTTGCCTTCCCTCAGGACCGAACCTGCCCCTACCACCCGCCGGCCGCCTACCGGCCACTCCGGGAGGGGCGGCCGCTCTCCCGGGTCACGCTCTTCGACGGCCGCTCGGTATGGGTGGTCACCGGCCACGCCGAGGCCCGGGCCCTGCTCTCCGACGGGCGGCTGTCGACCGACCCCACCAACGAGGCCTTCCCCGCCCCCACCGCCCGCTTCAAGGGGCTGCAGAACCGGCGGACGGCCCTGCTCGGGGTGGACGACCCCGAGCACAACGCGCAGCGGCGGATGCTGATCCCGAGCTTCTCGGTCAAGCGGACGGCCGCCCTGCGCCCCCGGATCCAGGAGACCGTGGACCGGCTGATCGACGCGATGGCGGCCCGGGGGCCGGGGGCCGAGCTGGTGGACGACTTCGCACTGCCGGTGCCGTCCATGGTGATCTGCGCCCTGCTCGGGGTCCCGTACGAGGACCACGACTTCTTCGAGGAGCAGTCGCGGCGGCTGCTGCGCGGCCCCTCGACCGCCGACGTGGAGGACGCCCGGGAGCGGCTGGACGCCTACCTGGAGGCCCTGATCCGGCGCAAGCGCACCGAGCCGGGTGACGGGCTGCTGGACGAGCTGGTCTCGACCCGGCTGGCGGCGGGCGAGACCGACGTCGAGGAACTGGTGTCGCTGGCCGCGATCCTGCTGATCGCGGGGCACGAGACCACGGCGAACATGATCTCGCTGGGCACCTTCACCCTGCTGCGGCACCCGGAGCAGCTGGCCGAGCTGCGGTCCGACCCCTCCCTGATGCCGGAGGCGGTGGAGGAGCTGATGCGGTACCTGTCCATCGCGGACGGGATGCTGCGGGTGGCCACGCGGGAGATCGAGGTCGGCGGGGTGACCATCCGGCCGGACGACGGGGTGGTCTTCTCCACCTCGGTCATCAACCGCGACGAAGCGGTCTTCGCCGACCCCGACGCGCTCGACTGGCACCGGCCGGCCCGCCACCACCTGGCCTTCGGTTTCGGCATCCACCAGTGCCTGGGCCAGAACCTGGCGCGCGCCGAGATGGAGATCGCCCTCGGGACCCTGTTCGAGCGGCTGCCGGGCCTGCGCCTGGCGGCCGACCCGGACCGGATCCCGTTCAAGCCCGGCGACACCATCCAGGGCATGCTCGAACTGCCCGTGACGTGGTGAGCGGCGTGCGGGTCTTTGTGGACCAGGACGTCTGCATCGGCGCCGGCCGGTGCGTGCTGACCGCGCCGCAGGTCTTCACCCAGGACGACGACGGTTTCGGCCAGGTGCTCGCGGGTCGCGAGGACGGCCACGGGAGCCCGCTGGTCCGGGAGGCCGCGCGCGCCTGCCCGGTCTCGGCGATCACCGTCCGGGAGACCGGGGAGGCCGGGGAGGCCGGGGAGGCACCGGCGGACTGAGCGGGTCCCCCGTGTCGTGCGGGAGCCCCCGCCGGATGACCGGCGGGGGCTCCCGGCGACGGGAACCGCGGGGCGGCCGGCGCTACTCGGGGACCACGTGTTCCGCCTGGGGGCCCTTGGGGCCCTGGGTGACGTCGTACGAGACCCGGGTGTTCTCCTCCAGGGACTTGAAACCGGTTCCCTGGATGGCGGAGAAGTGCACGAACACGTCGGGGCCGCCGTCGTCCTGCTGGATGAAGCCGAACCCCTTCTCCGAGTTGAACCACTTCACGGTGCCAGTTGCCATCGGTACTGATCCTTCTCAACGTTCCGCTCGGGCCGCATACGCGGCCGTCTCGATACTGCCCACCCGCCCCGCACGCCACACGCCGAACGCGGCCAACCGGGGCGGGTCAGGCGCCGCCGTCCCCTGCGGGCAGCGGGGCGGCGGACCGCCCGCCGACGGAAGGGCGGCCCGCGGACGCCGCCGCCGCGCGGCGCGGACCGCCCGCCCGGCAGCCCAGGCAGTCGGCGTGTCCCGTCCGGGCGGCGGTGTCCCGTACGCGCCAGTCCCACGCCTCGCGCGGACGGGGACCGCTGGGCTTGCCCCAGCCGGCGAGGTGGAGCAGCCAGGTGGCCACTCCCGCCGCCACGACCAGGCCGAGGCCCAGCCAGATTCCCGGGGTCCAGGCCGCGCACAGGGCGGCGCCCGCTCCGGCGCAGCCCAGCAGGGCCAGGGTGGTTCCGGTCCAGCCGGCCACGGTGTGGCCGAGGTCGACGTCGCCGTGGGCGCTCATGATTCCCCCTAAAAGGGCAGGCGGCAGTACGCTCGGAGCAGGATCATTTATCTCACGAGCTAAGTAACTTAGATAGTAAGGAGAGTGTCGGTGCACGGCAAGCCCCGCCCCGCGGCCACGGCCGGGGAGGCGATCGCGCGCATGGACCAGTACGTGGCCCTCGGCCTCGTAGGCCAGCAGGAGGTGGCCCAGCTCCTCGGGATCAACGTCACCGACCTGACCTGCCTCGCCCACATCCTGGCCGCCTGCGACGAGCCCCTCTCGGCCGGCGACCTCGCCGGGCTGGTGAACCTCACCACCGGTGCCGTCACCGGCGTGCTCAACCGGCTGGAGAAGGCCGGGTACGCCCGTCGGCAGCCCGATCCCGCCGACCGCAGGCGGGTACGGGTGGTGGCCGATCCCGAGGCCGCCGCCCGGGTCATCGCCACCTACCAGCCCTTCTACGACCGGCTCGGCACCGTGTTCGCCGAGTACACCCCCGACGAGGTCGCCGTGATCGCCGACTGGTTCGGCCGGGCGGCGGTCGAGATGCGGGCCCACCTCGCCCAGGTGCGGTCCGGGGAGCTCGACCCCAGGCCGGGCCGGTGACCGGCTGGTAAAATGGCCGGGAAACTTGAGGCGCGGGGCGCTTGCGCCCGGTGCGGACGCGTACGACGAGCCGGGGACCGTACCGAGGGGTACGGACCCCGGCTCGTCGCCGTTACCCCGCCGCGGCCCCGCCCGCCTCACTCTCCTCACGGAAGGTTCTGCATGAAGAACCCGTCAGCTCACGGGCGTTTCGGCATCAAGGCCGGGGCGAAGGCAGGCTCCAAGCCGGGAGCCAAGAGCGCCAGGGGAGCCGGCAAGGCCCCCCGGACCCTCGGCCCCCAGGGCGAGTTCGCCATGCCGCGGACCACCACCCCGGCGCTGCCCCCGGTGGCCTCGTTCGACGAACTCGGGCTGCCCGCTGAGCTGGTGAGGACCATGGCCGAGCAGGAGGTGCGGGAACCCTTCCCGATCCAGGCGGCCACCCTGCCCAACTCCCTCGCGGGCCGTGACATCCTCGGCCGCGGACGCACCGGCTCCGGCAAGACCCTCGCCTTCGGCCTGGCCCTGCTGGCCCGCACGGCCGGACAGCAGGCCGACCCCAAGCGGCCGCTCGCCCTGGTCCTCGTACCGACGCGCGAGCTGGCGCAGCAGGTGACCGAGGCGCTCACCCCGTACGCGCAGGCCCTCAAGCTGCGCATGGCCACCGTCGTCGGCGGGCTCTCCATCGGCCGCCAGACCAGCGCGCTGCGCACCGGCGCGGAGGTCGTGGTCGCCACCCCCGGCCGCCTCAGCGACCTGGTCGGACGGCGTGACGTGCACCTGGAGCGGGTGCGGATCACGGTGCTGGACGAGGCCGACCAGATGTGCGACATGGGCTTCATGCCGCAGGTCACGGAGATCCTGGACCAGGTCCACCACGACGGGCAGCGGATGCTGTTCTCGGCCACCCTGGACCGCAACGTCGACCAGCTCGTGCGCCAGTACCTGAAGGACCCGGTCTCGCACTCCGTGGACCCGCAGTCGGCGTCGGTCGGCACGATGGACCACCACGTGCTGCACATCCACGCGGCGGACAAGGTCTCGGCGGCGACCGAGATCGCGGCCCGCGAGGGCCGGGTGCTCATGTTCCTGGACACCAAGCACGGCGTGGACCAGTTCGTGAAGCACCTGCGGGCCATGGGCGTACGGGCGGAGGGGCTGCACAGCGGCAAGTCCCAGCCGCAGCGCACCAAGACCCTCGGCCAGTTCAAGGACGGCCTGATCACGGTCCTGGTCGCGACGAACGTGGCCGCCCGGGGCATCCACGTCGACGACCTCGACCTCGTGGTCAACGTGGACCCGCCGGCGGACAGCAAGGACTACCTGCACCGGGGCGGCCGCACCGCGCGGGCGGGCGAGTCCGGCAAGGTGGTCACCCTGGTCACCCCCAACCAGCGGCGCGACATGGTGCGCCTGATGGCCGACGCCAAGATCCGGCCCACCATCACCCAGGTGCGCTCCGGCGAGACGGCCCTGAGCCGGATCACCGGCGCCAGGAAGCCCTCCGGGGTCCCGCTGTCCGGGGCCCTGCCGACCGACGCCAAGGGCCGCCCGAGCGGCACGGAACTCGGTTTCCGGGGCATCGGCACCCGGCCGGGCCGGCCGGGCCGGGGCAAGGAGTCCCGCAAGACCATCGAGGCGCGCCAGGCCGCCGAGGCCCGCCGCGCGGCCCGGGTCCGCAAGGGCCTCTGAGGCCCGGGGACCCGGGGGAGGGGGGGCGACTCCACCGCCCCACCGTCTGCGTACCGCGGCGGGCC